>NZ_JBEZND010000047.1:0-78109 GCF_040706415.1 Streptomyces sp. NPDC048106
CACACCTACAATCACCACCGCGGACACACCGCGCTGAAAGGCCAACCACCCGCCAGCCGCGTCCCCAACCTCACGGGTCAATACAACTAGGGCCTGTTGCGAAAGTGGATCAAGGTTGCCCGCGTGGCTCACAGACCGCGAATGGCTTCGGCCAGGTCAGGGCCGTAGGACGCCCAGCAGATGAGCGAGCCGTCGGCGGCGAGCTGTCCCATGAACCACTCGTCGTCAGCTCGGGCGAGGCACAGGTCATGGAAGGACAAGATGACGTCAGGCTGGAGGACGTCGTAGTCCGCGGAGCCGGGCTGTTCGACAACGACGAGTCGTTCAAGCGAGAGCAGCTCCGCTTCGGCGTCGCCGGAGACGGAACGGACCCGCTCGATCGTCCATCCCTCGGGAAGATCTGCGTTCACTGCCGCATAGTCGCACCCAGGGCGCCTCACAGCCATTCGTTTATGGCGGCGACCAGCACCGTCGCGTGATAGCGGACGGCGAGCTTGTCGTACCTCGTGGCGACCGCGCGGTGGCGCTTGAGCCGGTTGATCCCGCACTCGACCGCGTGCCGCTGCTTGTAGTCGTCCTCGTCGAACTTGGGTGGGCGGCCGCCGCGGGAGCCGAGCTTCCGGCGGTTGCGGATCTGGTCCGCCTTCTCCGGAATGGTGCACTTCACGCCTCGTCGGCGCAGGTAGGAGCGGTTCGCGCGGGAGCCGTACGCCCTGTCCGCGCGGACCCTGTCCGGCTTCGTGCGGGGGCGGCCGGGGCCGGTCCTGGGCACTCGGATGGCGTCCAAGACCGGCTGGAACTGGGGACTGTCGTGCCGCTGGCCGGCGGTGACGAGCAGGGACAGCGGCTTCTGTCCCTGCTCGACCGCCAGGTGCAGCTTGGTGGTCAGCCCGCCACGCGAGCGCCCGAGTCCGTGGTCGTCGGGCTCCGTGTCGACGCCACCAGGAGGCTCCTTCTGTAGAGCCCCTTTTTACGCGCTCCAGCGGCATGCTGGTGGGCGCGCGCGATAGTGGAGTCCACGCTCACTTCCCACGTGATCAGGCCTTTTGTGTCGGCCTCGGCCTGCAACTGCTCGAAGATGCGCTTCCAAGTGCCGTCACGCTGCCACCGCCGGAACAGGTCGTAGGCCCGGTCCCACGGCCCGTACCGCTCAGGCAGGTCACGCCAGGGCGCCCCGGTCCGAGTCCGCCACCGTATGCCATCGATCAACTGCCGACGAGTCCACGTCCGCGGGCGGCCCGGTTTCTTGCCACCGGCAGCAACGGCTCCAGCCGCTCCCACTGGCTGTTCGTCAGATCACCACGTCCCACAGACCGTGATCATCTACGACCTTGATCCACTTTCACAACAGGCCCTAGTTCCGCCCCCTCGCAAACTTACGGTGCCCGTCCCCACCGTTCGTCGCGGCGACGCACCGCGAGTTGTGCGTACTCGACCCGCTGTAGGTCCACTGCCCCTGCGCTCTCAGAGTACCTATTTTCGCAGTTCAGGCCCGATTGTCAGACCCTCCCCGTAGCGTTGTGAGTCCTACTCGTGGCGGCTGCGGGGAGCATCAATGGACGACGATCTTCAAATCGACAGCGACGAAGACCTCTTCCGTAACCCCGTCTACTACGAACCGGCCGGCCGCAACCTCGATCTGGACCGCCCCGATCTCGGCGCCCCGCAAGGTCAAGATCTCCTGAACGTGCTCCTGCGCATGCGAGGACGTGTGCCCGTCGAAAAGCGCGGACTCATCTGCCCCGACTGCCGGGACCTCCGTGGTCGGCGCGTCCCCATGTACCTCGTCCAGCGTGACGGCGTATGGCTTGCCTCCCACTACCGGAAACCCGGGAAGAAGCCCATCAGCCACGAGTCCGACGAGCACCTCGCCCGCAAGGAACGCGTCGCGAAGGACTCGGAAAATCACGGCTTCCACGCCGACATCTAGTCGCAGACCGAGGACGGGCACGCGCGCCTCGATGTACGCATCAACGGCGCCAACGGCATCGTCCTGGGCTACGAGCCTCAGCTGAGCGCCCAGACAACCCGCGGAATGCCTGCACGGGAGGGGTTCCGGCGCCGCGGCGGTATCCAATCGGTCTGGGACTTCGCCGACCCCGACCACGCAGGCATCGGCACCGTCCCCTACGTCCGCACGCCCAACCTGCCGGCCTCCATCATCCGCGTGCAGAAGAACGCCATCGCGGTCCAGGACGGCAACTTCGTCCTGGAGGAGGGCCAGTGCAGCCAAAACGGCGTGCTCACCCGGTGCCCGGAGAAGCCGTACGACCCGGAGAACCCCATCGACACCGGGTACTGCGGGGGCTGGCACCGCGTCCTCGTGCCCGCCCATCAGTCGAACACCTTCACAGGAGAAGGCGGTCTGACCCTCACCCAGTTCATCGTGGAAGCTGCGGCCGGTGAGCGGACCCCGTTCCAGCGGGGCGGCCACCACGGTTGGCTCCCCGCACAGCAGTGGCAGCAGTACCTTGAGGCGAACGGGCCCGCCCTGGACGACAAGGAGCGCCAGCCACGCGTACGACAGGGGAACCGGCGCGCCAGGTGCACCGAGGACCGTCCGGCTTCGGAGGTGCGGGCCGAATCGAAGCAGAGACGTGGCAGCCGCGCGATCGTCCTTGAATCCCGCCCCCGGGAAACTGAGGCCGCCAGGGTTCCAGTCGACGCGTCGGGTCAAGCGATCCCGCTCTGCCGCTTCGGCTGCGGTCAGCCCGCAAGCCTTCAAGGACCCGAAGGGCTGCCCGAGCACTTCTCGTGCCGTCAGGAATCATGAGGCGTGATGCTCGGCCACCGCTGACCGCCCCTCGCGGCATCACCGGTGCCCGAGCCCCCCTGCCGGGTCCGGGTGGGGGTGTGGTGTTTCCACCCGACTGCCAGCCCCGCTGCCACAGTGAGCACAGCACACCCAGCCCTCTCCGCCGAGAAGCCGACAGGGGCCCGAGCACCACCTTCCACACCAGTGCCAAGCAGCCGGGTCTCCCCCGCACTCCGGTACCTGGCCGACTCGGCTGACCACACGGCGAAAACCGGGTTACGGAAAGCGGACGCAGCACGGCGAAGCTGAACCGGCAGACACAGGTAGGCCAGCAGCCGTGCTCTCCGCGCGAGCGGCGTGAGCCGCCCATTGCCGCGGAGAAACAAGGCCGACCTCCGCGCGCAGCCCAGGCCCCGTCCCGCTGCCCTACGTCGAGTAGAACCGAAAGGGCGTCCGTCAGCCGTGGGAGTCCTCTGGGACTTTCCTGGGACTTCCGGCTGCATCAACAGGCACGAGCGTGAAACAACCGAAAGACCATTCGCGCAGGTCAGAGCCCGCGACCGATCATCGCCGCAGGTCGTGGCGCTGGCTGGTCTCTTCCGGGACATCTGACCAGCAAAGCCAGGCGCTCTGCATTCAGCGTCACCCACTCTTGGCGCTACACGGAGATCCGTCGCCCCAGCAACCCTGACCAGCCCAACGGTGCACCTGACGCGCCATCAGAACGAGCGTCAGATGAGCGTCAAGATACCTCTGGGAGCGTCATTTGAGCGTCAAGATATCGCCTGTAACGCCCATAATGCACATCATGCGCACCCACCAAAACCGCAGGTCAGGAGCCCTTCGCGGCCGGTTCAAGGATCGCCACGCACTCCACATGGTGCGTCATCGGAATGACGTCGGACTGCTCAGGTTTCGGAAAGGCCAGATCAGAGGCCGTTTTTCGGACCGCTGACCCGCTTGCGGTCGCTCGAAGCGTCAAATGAGCGTCATGACTGATACGGCCCGTTCCCCACTCGGGGAGGAAAAGACTGCGACACGAGGACACCTGGAGGAACCCGCCCTCACTGAGATCGCGGCGCCCGTGGCCGACATGGTGGCCATGCTCCATAACGGCCGCACCGAGCTCTGCCAATCACACCTACTGCCTGTACGGCCGCGGAACGTTGATCACCATAGGGCGAACGTGAATTACGCCCGCCGGCGAGAGGCTCCCCGCTTGATTCTGCAGATCGACGAGGAGCGTGTCAAGCTGCAGCTTTTTCGCCTGGGTCTTACGGCTGTCCCCCGTGGCGTTCCAGAGCTCGATCGGATACCAGCCGACGATGTAGATGCCTGCATCCGTTCCTGCTTCCGGCAGATACCGGCCCGCCAGCTGTTCCGCTTGAGCCGTCGGAACTTCGTCGTTCCAAGAGCCCTTGACCTCAATGACCAGCTTTACGGACCCGCTTGAAGCGTTGTTGGGGTCGTCACCTGGTGAGGGCATCGCCTCGACGAGAAGGTCAGTGCGGTCACCCGCCCCGTATGGATCGGTGGGATGGATCAGAACCTCCCGGTTGACCGCGACACGGTGGCCGGCCAGCCGCAGAGTCAGCTCGTGTGTGAGGTAAGCGCACAAGGCTGCTTCGGGTTTGGGGCGCCAAACATCTGGGATGACTGGGTTTTCCGCGGACGGCTTCCGAGGGCTCTTGCCCGGTGTACGGTCCCAGAGCAGTTCGCAGTGCGAGGGGAGCGCCCGGCTCACCTCCTCAAGGGCCTCCTGCACCACGTCCAAGAGGTCCGTGCTGGTGCGGACGACGCGCCGCGCTGGGTCCTGCAGGAGTCGTATTACGTCCTCTGTGCGCACCTGACTCCAACTCGCAGCGGCATGTTGCTTGGTCGCCGCGATGAGTGCTGCGGCAATAGTCAGCCGGCTGGGGTACAGAGTCGCAAGTCGGCGCAGTTGATGAACTGCCTCTACGGTGGCTCGTCGGCTTAGCTCAGGGAGTAGGCGGTCTCTCCATTCTCGAGCTTGTTCATCATTGGTGACCCAGCGAGCGCCGCGGAGAGGCTGGTCCTCCTCAGGGTCATACAACTCACTGAGCCACAGGTACAAGTCGGCAACGAGGGCCTCGCTGAGGGAGCTTTGGATACGCTCCGTCTCGGTCCTGGCGCATGCTTCCGCCAGCCTGCGACCGAGCTCAGGGTCGGTTGCCGCGAACCTCTTGACTCGTGGCCAGTGCGCCTCGGCATCCGAGGTTAGTAGGGCCTGGGCGGCGAGGACAGCAGCTCGTGCGGCAAGGGGAGTTTCCCGGGGCCCGTCGATGCTGGTGTCAATGATGCCGTGCACGATTTGGCTGTCGGTGGTGAGAAGGGTGGCCAGGATGCTGTGCCAGGTCCGCAGCGCGGCCTCACGCGCTTCATCATTGTCGGGCAATCGCGTGGGGTGTTCTTCGCTTGCTGGTGAGCCTGCCAGGCCCTTGTCGGCCGCCTCGGGCACAAGCCCGAGACAGGTGGAAAGTTCGGTGGCGAGGTGCTCCAAGCACTTACGCAGTTGCGCCGCCCAGCGCGGGTCAACCGCATTGAGTTCGATGGGCTGTCGGCCTGCCGTCAGTGCTGCTCGGGCTGCCTGGGTAGCGCGATGAGCCACGGACTCAGGTGCGTGATGGGCTGCCAAGCGCAGCAGGTCCACCCGTACGGCTTCCATATAGCTCGTCGACATGCCGAGATACTCGGTGAGTATTGCGGCTGCCCAAGAGTTCCACACCCGCGGGGGAAGTTCGAGCAGGCGGTTTGTTCTGTGCAGCTCGGTGAGAAGGGCGTATCCGGCCCAGGAGCACTTGTTGCGACGGGCGTCCGGGAGCCAGGAATCTGCACGGTCATGCTCGTTGGCGAGATAGCGGAGAGCGAGCTCAGGCAAGTCCGACAGATCGTCGCCGAGCGCTACGGCAGCTGGCCAGGTTGAGATGGCGCCCGCCACATCCTGCGCCAAGCTCCCCGTCTGCGGGTTCACGCGCAGACGCCACAGGAACTGCCACAGACTTTCGTTGTCGCCCGCCCTGGCTTCAGCGAGGAGCCGCCCCAGCTGAGCCATGAACTCCGCTGCTTCCGACCAATGCACGTTGCCAGCGCTGTAGTTGCGGCGCAACGCCTGAGCGAGGGGACTGTCGATAGGGATGGCCGCGTAGAAGGAACGCAGATACGGCCAGGCCGGGTGCGTGTCGTCGTAGGCCAGTTCGAACGCATGCGGGTCGTCCGAAGGGAACGTGCAGGAGGCTAGCTCGCCATACACCTGGATGGCCGCCCCATCACCGGACGCCGCCGCGTCGGCAGCCTGCTCCAAAAGCCACGGGAAGTCGTCTTTATCGACGAGCTGATGACGGATCGCTGGCTCGGGCACCGGGGATGCGTTGAGCCGCACCGACGGGCGACGTTCCCAGTCGTACGCGATCTGGCAGGCCGCCATGCGCGCATCGAGCCCTGTCCGGACGGTCTCTCTGACAAGAGCGCGGGTCATAAGCCTCCGTAGTGACCGGGTCTCGGGCGTCTCGTGCCCATGCTCATCAGGTTGCAAGCAGTCCGGCAGCTGGACCTTGTGGTGGTCGTGGAGGAGGCTGAAAATGATCTTTGCCAAGGTGTCCGCGTGCCGAGCCGCGTCCGTAGTCTCGAGCGCTCGGCCGATCACCCCGTTGATCAGCGAGATCTCGAAGCGATCGTGTGAGAAGACAAAGCCACTATCCGGCCGCCGGACTACTTCGGACGCCCATGCCAGAAGATCGGGCACATCCTCGTCCCTGCACTCCGCTGGCATGTTCCTCAAGAAGTGGGCGTAGTTGCCGTACAAGTCCGGGGACGGAGGGCGAAGGGCGCCCAGCATCGTCGCCGCGTCCAAATGGTGCGGCCATAGTAGGGTCAGTAGCGTGCCTCGGAGCTCATGGTCGGGATCCACCCGCTCGGCGTAGGACAGATCCGATAGGGAGTCGAGCACCTCGACGAAGACTGGCACGGCACGGTCTGGGTCGCAGGCGAACGCGGCGCGCGCTGCCAAACGACGTTCCGTTTGATGCCACGTGTCGTTCCTCACCAACGCCAGCAGCGCATCGGCCAACCTGGGAAGAGCGGTCCCAGCCTCCTGCGCCAGCTGGATCGCCAGGCGGGTTCGCGCTGTGGACTGCCAGTTGGCTGCACCTTCGGCAGGGTTGGTCTCGAGGACGTCGGCGAGCTGGTCAGCGAGCGAAGGATGGCGCAGGTCCCAACGCGACAGCTGCCATCTCGTGTCTCCCAGTTCGACCTGCGCCGCACGTTCCAGCAATCTGCTTACGGTGAGTCGGCGGACCTCGTCGGAACGCACAAGTGCGCTGTGCACCGCCATGCTTTCGGGATCGGCGGTAGCCAGCCAGCCGCTGGCAGAGGGGTTCATGGCCACCAGCCAGGCAGCGGTCTCTCGCAGCGGTGCTGGAATGGTCGCCGTCTCTCCGTCCGGTGCGCCGATCAGGAACAGATTTTCCAGCTGCCGCTGTGTCATCTTCCGTTCGGTCAGGTACCGGGCTGCCAGGTAGGCCGCCACGGAAGAGTGTCGGAATGCCGCCCTGTTGTCGTCCGGCGCTGTGAACAGCGCGGTTGCCAGGCATTCTTCGATCACTTGGGGCGTAACCTCGAACGGTCCAGCGGCGGTCCGCTCCGTTCCTCCCCCCAGTGCGTCGCCCGGCAGATCGTAGGTCCCAGCCTCGAACATGGCGCCACGCCATACGGTCCGGTGGCCGGACAGCAGCATCCACGCGGCGATGCGTCCCGCCACCGCCAGGCGCTGAGGGGCCGTGGTGATCAGCACCTTCTTGAGTCGGTGAGGGTCGGGGTCTTCAGCAAGCCGTGCCACTCCACGTGCGAACAACTCTTCTGGCCGACCGTGCAGCTGGCCGTCAGCTCGATATGTCAGGACCAGCAATTCCAAGGTCAGCGGTACGCCGGCCAGCACAGCGGCGCCAGCCGCCTCAGCTGCCTCCACCAGCTCTTCTCCCGGCACGCCGGCGCTGTCGGCCAACGTCACAGCTTCCGTGCGACTCAACGGAGCCAGATCGACGCATCGGCACGCACCAAAAGCCTCGGCCAGCACAGACGTCAGCGCCGCCGGATAGTCGGCAGTGCGGCAGGCCATGAGAAACCGAACCCGGCTGGTATCCCGGCCGCTCAGCGACCTTCTCAACCACCTCGACAGACGCGGCAGAAGGGGACTCTCGTCGGCCTGGTCCAGGACTACCGTCAGCACTCCAGCACCCCCGACAGCGTCTCCTTCCGAAGGCAAGGAGACGAGTTGGCATCCAAGCTCCTCCTGATAGGAGTGCTCGGTGAGATCCCCACCCGTCACCCAAAGGCACTCATCAGAGTCTCCGCTCCAGGTGTCGAAGATATGGGGCAACCCATTGGTGAGCTGCTTCAGCACGGAAGTCTTACCAGCGCCCGGCTCTCCCAACACGACCATGGCCCCTGCCGCTGCGACGACAGCGGGAAGCGCCAGGGCTCCCTGACGAAGTCGCCCTGCATCCATGACCACGTCATCATCGTCCGCTCGGAACGCTTCGGCGGCCTGCACGATCAGATCTTCAGCGGCGACACGCTCACCCCGCACCCTGCACACCCGAGGGACATGAAAGCCGAACACATATCCTGCCACTCCCCCATTCTCTCAGCGCACACTGACAGGCGCCCCCGTCGCCCCTTCGCTCACCCAGCGCGAACGCGCCACCAAGCTGAACGGGCACGACGCAGGCAGTGCAAAAAGTCATTGTCGGGTTGTGCACGGCGCCATCAGCCCGGCAATGATCGGCCAACGGCGTTCCGTGACCCTAGGAGCAGCCGCGAGCGCGGCCAGACCACGCCTTGGAAGCGTCGGGGAACGCGCTCAGATCATGCGCGTCCGCTTCCGTGACGGACTCCACATTCGCGGCATACTGTTGGGGAGCCTGCGCCACGCGATCGCGGGCAACGTCTAGCAACGCAGGCGACAGATCTGTGAGTGTCACCTGGTAGCCACGGTGCGCGAGCCACAGGGTCCACGTGCCCGGACCGCCACTATTGTCCAGAATCCGCGCGGGCGCAGGAGGCAAGTGGTCCCCAAGCGCTCGCGCGTCCAACTCCCGCTCGGCGACGGCACCATCTGCGGCCCTGCTCAGCCGATCGGCCTCGCGTTCTGCTGACTGCTGGTAGTAGTCCCGCACCGCGGCTACCGGATCGGGTTCAGTCGCTCTCGTCACAGATCTCATGATCGAGTCCTGGCACGGCAGCCGACTCCGTTCTTGGCGAGGCTTCGAGCGACGTACGCATTGGCCCAGTTCCTGGAGGCTTGGTTGTGGCGTGTTTGAGGATTTCGTCTGCGGTCTTGGTCCAGGCGAAGGGCCAGCAGCGGTCGTTGTAGGCGTCGATGTACTGGCGGATGGCGTCCTCCAGGTCGGCGACGGAGGTGAAGGTGCCGCGGCGTATGGCCTGGCGGGTGATGATGCCGAAGAAGATCTGCACCAGGTTCAGCCACGAGCAGGGGGTCGGCGTGAAGTGCTGGGTGATCCAGGGGTTCTTCGCTAGCCACGCCTTCACACGGGGGGGCTTGTGGGTCGCGTAGTTGTCGACGACCACGTGCAGCTTCACCCTCGGGTGGGCCTTGGCGACCTGCTTGAGAAAGCGCAGGAACTCATCGTTGCGGTGCCGGGTGTGGCAGGCGTCGGCGGTGATCTTCCCGGCGGCGACCTCGAGCGCGGCAAACAGCGTGGTGGTGCCGTGCCGCACGTAGTCGTGGGTGCGCCGCTCGGCCAGGCCGGGCCGCACCGGCAGCATCGGCGCGGTCCGGTCCAGCGCCTGGATCTGGCTCTTCTCGCCCACGCAGACCACCACCGCCAGGTACAGCCCGATCGCGTCGCGGGCCTTTGCCTCCAGCTCTGAGTCGGTGGAGAACTTGTAGGTCTCCGTGCGCCAGGGCTGGATCCGCCACTTGCGCCACACCTTGGCCACCGCCACGTTGGACAGGCCCACTTCCCTGGCCAACAGCCGGGACGACCAGTGCGTCAAGCAAATTCACGGGGCAGCGAGCCTGAGGCAGCTCAGTTGGGCGAATGCCCATCTCAGCTCCCAAGCGGTTCACCATGGCCCTTTCCGCCAGCCCTCACGCAGCGCGTGACCGTCCGTGTCTCACCTGCGGAAACAGCCCCGGTCACACCAAGCGGAGCTCTGCCGACGAATGGCGAAAAGCAGCGGAAGCGCACTCACAGCCATAGTGCGCCGGCGCCACCCCTTCGAACCGTGGTTCTGCGACCATGACCCGGGGCGTCACAGGGTCGGGAGCACTGGTAGGCACTGATCAACCCGCCGCCGCGACGCCTCGGCCAACCGAGCCCCCACGGGACGACGAATTCTCAACGCGGTGTCGTCGCGGTCCTGCGCGGACAGCGCCACGGTTGCAGGGCCGGGCCGAAGAAACCGCCGCTGCCCTCCGCTAGCGCCCCGGTTCCAGCCTTGGTGCAACTCGGTCAAGACAGTCTTCTCCGGCCCGTCGTCGCCTCTCGAAGCAGCGCCGAGGCCGTCATCGTCGTACAAGCGCAACGTGGGAGCAGCGCTCATCACCACGAACCTTCGAACCAAGATCCGGACCATGCCCGGGCCAGCCATCCGCAGCTTGTGGCGATCGGAGCTGTTTTCGCTGGTCAAACTGCATCTGAGCCGTGTACCACCAGCAGACCAAGATCTGCTGGTGTCGTACTCGCCGAAGAAGCTGGGCTTCTTCTAGAGGCACGAAGAGAGGCGCCTGACCAGGGCAGATGCCCGGCAGGCGCCCTTCTCGGCGCACATCTAAGCAGTGAATCGAAACACGCCCTTACTCCCGATATCTCCCACCCGAAGCCCGGCTCTGACCAGCAGTTCCGGGGCATTTCCGGGCCAAGGTCCCGCTAAGAAGTTCGAGACGGACTGACACCCTGGATGCAGAGCTCCAGAACCCGTTCGGCCTGCGCCGCCGGGGTGGGGTGGCTCTCGGTGGCCAGGACGATGCCGACGACCAGGGTGAGCAGGTCGTGGGGAGTGACGCCGGCCCGTACCACCTGATCGGCGATGGCCTTGTCCACCAGAGGCGCGAGTGCGTCCTCGACGGCCGAAGCGCAGGATTCCTGCGCTTCTTCACCGTCAAGGGGCACGTAGGTCAGAGTGTCGGCAAGCCCTCGGGCGTCGAGGGAGTAGGCGAGCAGTTCGTCCAGCCAGCCCAGCAGGGCGGCACGGCTGTCCTCCTCGCCGCTGAGTGTGCGGGCGAGATCGCACAGGGCACGGATGCGCCGCTGGAAGACCGCCTCGAACAGGGCTTTACGGGTGGGGAAATGGCGTCTGGCGGTGCCGGACCCCACGCCTGCCCTGCGGGCGATCTGTTCGACGGAAGCCTTCGCCCCATGAGCCGCGACCTCGGCCTCGGCAGCGGCGAGGACGCGGGCGTAGTTGCGGCGGGCGTCCGCGCGTTGGCCGGTCACGGTCGTTGCTCCCACAAGGTCGGACGGCGGGCTCCGCCATACCCTAGCCGAGCCCAGGTCGGCTCGTGCCCGTGAGACGTGTGGTCCAAAGAACGTTCCCGTCGATAGATCAGCCGTCCGCAAGAGGGTCGCGTGCCGGGTGTGCCAGCGCGGTTCGGACGAATTGCGCCGCGCGATCGAGTGCCAGTGCACCCTCGTCCAGCATCGGTGCGAGGCCCTGGAAGACGTGTGGCACTTCGGCGGTGATGTCGAGGATGACCGAGACGTCGGCGGCTGCGAGGCGGGAGGCCAGCCGGACGGAGTCGTCGAGCAGTGTTTCATACGTTCCGACCTGTACGAGAGTGGGCGGCAGCCCGCGCATGCCGTCGAACAGCGGGCTGTGCTCCCGCGCCGACGCAGCACCTTGGCCGGCGTAGTCGAGCACACGCCGGGCGAGCGCTTCCCGGTTCACCGCGACGTCCACGGACGCCCGCGTCGTCATCGAGTCGCCGGCCAGGGTCAGATCGATCCAGGGTGAGAGGAACACCGCGCCCGCCGGTACGGGACGGTTGCCCGCCACCAGTGACGTGAGCAGTCTCAGTGCCACCGCGCCTCCGGCGGACTCGCCGATCACGATCATTTCGCCGGCGCCGATACCCGAGTCCAGCAGCGCTTCGTAGGACGTCGCGGCATCGGTCGCCGCGGCCGGTGCCGGGTGCTCCGGCGCGAGCCGGTAATCCACGGTGACGATCCGGAGCCCCGATCGCCGGGCGATCTGGGTCACCAAGCCCAGGGAGCTGTTCGCCGAACCCAGGGCGAACGCGCCACCGTGGAAGTACAGGGCGGTGCCGACCGGTCTCGGCGCGTCGCTGATCGTGACCGCCAGCGCGGCGACACCCGCCAGATCGAGTCTCTGGACGATGGCGTCGGCGGGCACCGGCTGCGAGCTGAGGATCTGTTCGAACAGTGGCCGCTGGACGTCGAGATCGCCGCCGAGGTCGAGCAGCGAATTCCGCCGGAGCTCGCGGACGTGCTCGCGTTGCTCACGCGTCATGCCGTCACCTGCCTGGTTCCGAGACCGGCGCGGTGGGGAAGTCCGACCGGGACGAAGACGATGGTGTGCCTGTTCGTCATGACCGCGCCTCCGCCGACTTGACGTGCCGCGCCACCAGTGCCGAGAACTCTTCTGGTTCGTCGATCGGAACGATGTGGCCGGCGTCGGGCAGCAGGCTCGCCGTCAGGTTCCGTGAGAACGGGGCGAGTTGCCGTGCGGTTACCTCGCCGACGGCGCTTGCGCCGATCGTGAGCACCGGAAGTGTGAACACGTTCCGCGTCACCCAGGAGGAGATCCAGCCCGCGTTCGCGGGCATCGCGCGGTAGTGCTCGAAAGCGGCCCGCAGGGACTCGCGCCCGCAGTACGCCTCGACGATCCGGGCGGTCAGCGCCTCCGGGAGGCCGCGGCGGCTCCCGCCGTCGAGGAAGAACCGGAGGTAGCGGTCCTCCCGTCCCTCCAGCAGGTCCTCGGCGAAGCCGCCGGGCACCGTGTGGAGTCCGAACCACCAGGGCGCGCCGTTCGCCGTGAAGGATTCGGCGCCGGGCAGAGTGCCGATCACCGCCTCACTCAGCGTCAGGCTGGACACCCGGTCGGGGTGCGTGGCGGCCAGCGCGAACGCCGGCGCGGCGCCGAGGTCGATGCCTACGACGTGCGCCCGGTCGATGTCGAGCGCGTCGAGGACCCCGGCCAGATCCCCGGCGAGCTCGGTCGCCAGGTAACCGCCGGCCGCTCGGTCGCTGTCGCCAAGGCCACGTAGATCCGGGGCGACGACACGGAGTCCGGCCGCCGTCAGCAGCGGCGCTACCTCGGACCAGATCGCCCGGGTGTGCGGAAAACCGTGCAGCAGCATGACGGCGGGACCCTCACCCGCCACCTCGACCGCGAGTCGGACGTCGTTCACCGAGATGTGGCGCGCTCGGGCGCCCGCCAGGTGGGCCGTCAACATCGTTCATCTCATCCAGTTGGTTACCATCAGATACCAGGCGAACATAGGAGACCGGCCATGGGCGGACAAGAAGGCACTTCCCGGAACCCTGGTCACCCCGGGGTGACCCCCCACCGTGGTGACCTCTTCGATGCGGCCTGCCCCACCAGGCAGCTACTCGACCGGGTCGGCACGAAATGGACGACCATGCTCGTCCTGACCCTCGACCAGACCGACGGTGAACTCCGCTTCGCCGAGCTCAAGCGAGCCATGACCGGGATCTCCCAGAAAATGCTGACGCAGACCCTGAGGACGCTCGAACGGGACGGCCTCGTGACCCGCCGGGTCGAGCCGTCCGTGCCGCCACGGGTGTTCTACGGGCTCACCGCGCGAGGAGCGTCGCTGGCACAGCCCCTGTCACAGTTGCGGGAATGGGCAGAGGCGAACATGCCGCAGGTACTGCTCGACCAGAAGGCGTTCGACCGTTCACTCTGAGCGCGGGTCTCTCCATGGTCGGCCGGGTTTATGACCTGTTTTCCGTCAAGCCCTCATCGCCGCCGCCGATTTCGCACGACCGGCGCCGGTCGACCTCACGCCGGGTCAACCGGATTCCTCCTCCACGAAAGTCCGGTTGACATCGATCAGGTGATCGAGCGCATCCCTGGAGGCGGTCAGACTGTCAATCGCGGAGGAAAGCCGCGTTCGCTCCTGGTTCATCACTGTCAGAGCTTGCCGGGCCCTGTCGAGATTGGGCTCCGTCATACAGGGGACCATCCGAGCAATGGTCCTGCTGGACATTCCGGCAGCGAGGAACATCTGGATCAGCACCACTCGCTCGGCGTGCTCGTCGTCGTAGCACCGTTGGCCGCTGGGCGACCTCCTGCTGGCCAGCAGACCCTGCTCCTCGTAGTAGCGCAGCGATCGACGGCTCACTCCTGTCCGGGCGGACAGTTCACCGATCCGCATCTCAACCTCCCGTGTGCGCCGGGTCACAGCGACTTGCCCCTGACATCGATGTGAGCGTTTAGGTTAGCCGCCTGGCTCGCGGTCCGCTGTCTGAGGGGAAACGCCCCCCCCCCCCCGGCCTCTCGCGTCCGCGAGCACGAGAGGGAGAATTCTGTGATCAAGTTCGCTTTCATGATCAACCGTATTGACGGGATGACGTTCGAGGAATTCGTCGAACATCACCGGGACCGCCACGCCCCGCTTTTCACGTCGATTCCGGAAGCTCGGCGGTATGTGAAGAAGTACACCGTCTCCCACCCCGTTCCGGCGGAAGGTTACCCGAGCCCCGCCTACGACGGCCTCACTGAAATCTGGTTCGACAGCTGGGCAGATCATGACGCCTTCTTCACATCCGAGAATTACCGGGAGTTGGTGAACCCGGACGAGAGCAGGTTCATCGACATGAGTACGGTGGCTGTAATGGTCACTGAGGAGAAGGTCGTGGTCTGAGCCCGGCTCCGCAGGATGCCCGCCTCCCGCTCCGGGTGAGATGTCGGCCCGTCAACGCGATGCCCCAGAGGAACCTTCCTCGGGCTGTCGCGACCACGGGCTTGCCAGCCCCGCCCGTCCCGGCCGTTGCCCCGGGGGACGAGGGCGGCGCGCTTCGCGACCGAGTCCTGAAGGCACAGCGTGTCGGAGCAGGCGCAGGTCTCTCGGTGATCACGGGACGTCGGAGTCCGCGATCGCCGGAACCCGTGCCTGTGCTCGTGACTGGAGTGCCGCCCCCGCGCCCCTCCGCGCGACCTCTGACCGTCGTGTACGCCTCGCCTCAGCCGCCGCCGGACCGGCGCGTTTGTTTTATTGGAACGACCGTGCAAATAATTGGGGGTCCCAGTCAGGGTGCGTTCACGCCAACGCACCGGACGGAAGGATCAGGTACCCATGTCACGTGCTGTTGTTTTCGACGAGGTCGGCGGCCCGGAAGTGCTGCGCATCGTCGATGAGCCGGCCGAGGCCCCCGGTCCCGGCGAGGTGCGCGTCAGGTTGGAGGCGTTCGCCGTCAACCGGCTGGACGAACTGACGCGTTCCGGCACCTCTCCGGTGCCGATCCGGCTGCCGCACGCCCGGCTCGGATGCGAGGGAACCGGCATCGTCGACGCGCTGGGGGAGGGTGTCGAGGGGTTCGACGTGGGTGACGCGGTGGTGCTGACCGCCGTTCCCGACATGACGGCCAACGGCACCTACGCGGAGCACACCGTGCTGCCGGCCGCCCGGATCATCAAGCGTCCCGAGGGACTGGACCCGGTCAGCGCGGCGGCACTGTGGGTCGCCTACTCCACCGCCTACGGGGCGCTTGTGGAGAAAGCCGGTATGAAGCCGGGCGACCAGGTTCTGATCACCGCGGCGTCCGGCACGGTCGGCCTCGCCGCCATCCAGATCGCCAACCAGATCGGCGCCACCCCCATCGCGGTGACCCGTCACGCGGCGAAGAGGGACGACCTGCTGGCCGCCGGAGCCGCGGCAGTCGTCGCCACCGATGCCGAGGACATCGTCGAAGCCACACGTCTGCACACCGGCGGCGCGGGCGCCGACATCATCCTCGACTCCGTCATGGGCCCTGGTCTCGCCGAACTCGCCAAGGCCGCCAAGCGTTTCGCCGGCACGCTGGTCACCGTGGGCTGGCTCGACCCGCGCCCGGCCCCCTATCCCTCCGTGCCCATCAGCACCCACCGCTACATGAGCTTCGAGCACGCCCTCGACCCCGCCGCGGTGCGACGCATAGCCGCCTTCCTCTTCGCCGGCCTCCGCAGCGGCGCGCTCAGTCCCACCGTCGACCGTGTGTTCACCCTGGAAGGCATCGTCGACGCACACCGTTACGTGGAACAGGGACAGCAGGGCCTGGGCAAGATCGTCGTCACCACCGGGCAGTCCCGCTGAGCCGAGGCATACGATGACCAGGGGGTCTTCCACCGGACCGCAGGCATCTGACATGACGGAGAGTGAGGCATGGCCGGACGCCCCGTGAATCACGCACGGCGCGCCGAAATGCTCGACGCGGTCGTGGATTACACGATCGAGCACGGGTTCAGCGATCTGTCCTGGCGGCCCGTGGCCGCCGCCGTGGGCGTGTCAACCACGTCGTTGGTCCACCGCTTCGGCTCCAAGGAGCAGATGCTGCAGGAGATCCTCGGGCGGCTGCGCGAGCGCATCTTCGCCGCCGTCGGGCCCAGCGACGGTCTGCGGGCGGACGTGAGGGCCGTCTGGGAGAGGGTGTCCGACCCGCGGCGAGGAGGGGAGTTCCGGCTCTTCTTCGCCGTCTACGGACACGCCCTGCAGGCGCCGCAACAGTTCGCGGACTTCCTCGACCATGTGGTGACCGACTGGCTGAACAGCCTGCGCGAGGCGCAAGGCCCGGACACCGACCCGGCCACAGCCACACGCACGGCCACCCTCGTCATCGCCACCATCCGGGGACTGCTGCTCGACCTGCTCGCCACCGGCGACCGCCGAAGGGTCCACGACGCGGCCGAGGCGTTTCTCGCGACGCTTCCCGCGTAGGCCGCGCCTCAGGCGCCTCGGAGGTCGACAGGTCAAGCCCTTGACCTCCGGCTCCCCGCGCTGAAGCACGGGGAGCCTCCGCCTGCGGATGGTGCCGGTTACTGCCGGGCCACCCGCTTCGGGTGGGTTCCTGGTTCCTCCCCACATGGGTGGGGGTTGCGCGCACTGCCGGGCTGCTGCCTGGTCTTACGTGCGCTCCGCAGGCGTTTACCGCCGCCGTTACCGGCGTCGGGCCCCCGGTGCGGGGGTGGGTGGTTCTGTCGTTGAGGCCGTGAGGATGCGGCGGCATTCGTCCCGGACGTTCTTCCCGACGTTCCAGTCGCGGTCGTGGGCCGTGCCGCAGGTCGGCCCGGGACATGTCCAGGTGCGCACGTGGAGCGGCTTCTTCCCGTCCCGGCGTCCGACTCAGGACACCAGAACCTGGTGGCGCGCACTCCGGCGTCCCCGCCCCTGGACCGCGGGCGTCAAAGGAGCGCGATCGTCGCGAACCGCCTCGCCTGCGTCGAGCGCCGGTCGGCCGCGATCTCCTTCAGTCCCGACATTGTTAAGCGGCGGACCCCGCCATATCGTAGACCACAGAAAACGGCGGGCTACGCCGTTTAAATGCCAGGTGCCTGCTGAGGAGATGCGCTCATGACCCTGGATTATGTCTAGCTTGAGTAGTGCGCACAGCATCTAACCAGCTCATTCTCGTCAAGGACATGTAGTCGACGCGGTCGCCCGGCACATGGCCAAGCCGCGACCCGGCCGCCCGACGCCGTAGATGAGCCCTCAAAAGTTGACCTCGCGGCTATTTGCTCCTGGGTGTCCGAACCAGGGCTACTGGACCGCGATCCAGGTCTTGTCGCGCTCTTGATTGCGCTTGCGTTCGCTCCTTGTCTCCTCGATCACACGCCCTCTTCCCGACGGACGGAGAAGGCACCCGCGGCAGCCGCCAGGACTGCCGCCTCCGCGGCCCGTTCCGGGAGTTGCGGGTCCGGATCGGCACGCAGGAGCACTAGCTGGTGGTACAGGGGCGCCGTGGCGGCGATCAGCAGGCTCCGCGCGTCCGTGTGCTGTGCGGGGAGTTCACCGCGTTCGATGGCGCGCTCGACGAGGATCTCGCACTGGGCGTACCGGTCCGTCCACAGCTGCGTCTGGGCCCGCGCGGCCTGTTCGGAGTGGAACGAGGCGGCCATCAGGGCGACGGCGAGCGACGGCTGTACGACCAGGGATTCCTGGATTTCCTGGTTGAGGGCCGTCAGATCGCCGCGCAGCGAGCCGGTGTCCGGCGGCTGCCAGTCGACCTCGCCGGCGGCGTCGATGACGTCGACGAGCAGGCCGCCGACGTCGCGCCAACGCCGGTAGACCGTGGCGCGGTGCACTCCGGCCCGCGTCGCGACACCCTCCATCGTGAGTCCTTCGTGACCGCCTTCAGCGAGTTCGGCGCGCACCGCGTCGAGAACCTGGGCGCGGATGCGGGCGGTGCGACCGCCCGGACGGCGGTCCGATGTCGTGTCCAGCGGGTCTGTCATCGGCAATCCAGTATCCGGTTGTTCAAGGCGGCAGGGCTGTGCCAGCATCTTAACGCGACAGTCGTCGCTCTAAGTCCACTGGAGAGGAACCGCCTCCGCGATGCCGCCCGTTCCCGCCGACCCCACCGTGCTCCACCCGATGCCCGAGCACCCGCGCGTGGTTCTGCTCAAGCCGTTGGTGAAGTCGCCGCTGATCGAGGTCGGTGACTTCACCTACTACGACGATCCGGACGACCCGACCGCGTTCGAGACGCGCAACGTCCTGTACCACTATGGTCCCGAGCGGCTCGTCATCGGCAAGTACTGCGCGCTGGGGACGGGCGCCCGGTTCATCATGAACGGCGCCAATCACCGCATGGACGGTCCTTCCACCTTCCCGTTCCCCACGATGGGGGGCTCCTGGGCGGAGCACTTCGACCTGATCACCGGCCTGCCCGGCCGGGGCGACACGGTCGTCGGCAACGACGTGTGGTTCGGCCACGGCGCCACGGTCATGCCCGGTGTACGCATCGGTCACGGCGCGATCATCGCCGCCGGCGCCGTGGTCACCGGCGACGTCCCCGACTACGGCATCGTCGGCGGCAACCCCGCCCGGCTCATCCGCACCCGCTACGACGCCGCGGACGTCGCCCGGCTCCTTGCCGTGGCGTGGTGGGACTGGCCCGTGCAGCACATCACCGAGCACGTACGGACGATCATGTCGGGGACCGTCGCCGACCTGGAGGAGGCCGCCGCGCAGACCGACCGGCCCTGACAGCGCGTCCTCGTCACACCGCCCGCTCCCGTCCCGCGCCAGAAACGAGTGATCGCCCGTGTCCCGTCGCCGCGCCCATATCGCCATGGTCGGCGTCCCCATCGTCAGCCATGTCCTGCCCAGCCTCGCGCTCATCCGTGAGCTGGTGGCCCGCGGGCACCGGGTCACCTACGCCAACGACCCGTTCATGGCCGACCGGATCGGCTCCGCCGGCGCGGAGCTGGTGCCGTGCACCTCCACGTTGCCCGTCGCCGACAACGACTGGCCTGCCGATCCCATCGCCGCGGCGAGCCTCTTCCTCGACGACGCCGTCCAGGCGCTCCCGCAGCTGCGCGCCGCCTACGACGACGATCCGGCAGACCTGTACCTCTACGACATCGGGGCCTATGCCGCGCGAGCCCTCGCCGAAGCGCAGGGCCGTCCCTTCGTGCAGCTGTCCCCGACGTTCGTCGGCTGGGACAGCTACCAGGAGGAAGTCGCGGCGCATCTGCGGAAGCTGCCGGGCGCCGACGCGTACCGGGACAGGTTCGCGCGGTGGCTCGCCGGCTGCGGTGCGACCACCACGGACGTGGACACGTTCTCCGGCCCGCCCGCCCGGGCCCTGGCCCTGATCCCGCGAGCGATGCAGCCGCACGCCGACCGAGTCGACACCGACACGGTGACCTTCGTCGGCCCCTGCTTCGACACCCGAGCGGACACGGACGGCTGGACCCGCCCGGCGGCCGCGGACCACGTGCTGCTGATCTCGCTCGGCTCGGCGTACACGCGCCAGCCCGCGTTCTACCGCCAGTGCATCGCCGCCTTCGGCGACCTGCCCGGCTGGCACGTCGTACTCCAGATCGGCACGTACACCGACCCCGAGGAACTCGGCACCATCCCGCCCAACGTCGAAGTGCACTCCTGGGTCCCGCAGCGGGCAATCCTGGAACGGGCCGACGCCTTCGTCACCCACGCCGGCATGGGCGGCTGCGGCGAAGGGCTCCTCGCCGGGGTTCCCATGATCGCTGTGCCGCAGGGAGCCGAGCAGTTCATGAACGCCGACCGGCTCGTGGAACTCGGCGTCGCCCGCCGTGTGGACACCGCTGACGCCACCGCCGAGACCCTTCGCGCGGCGCTGAACGACCTGGTCATGGATCCGGAACGCGTCGACCGGTCCAAGCAGTTGGTAGCCGCCGCCCGGGCCGAGGGCGGCACCCCGCGCGCTGCTGACCTCATCGAGAACATGCTGGCCGCCGAGGGCCCCACGCTCTGAACACTGCCGCTTCGGTGATCGTGCTGCAGCGTCAGGTAGTGGCGCCTCCCGAAGTGGTCGCCGTCTGCTGTCCATGCTCTTGGGCATAACCATCTCGAGGAGACGCGCCACGGAGCCTGCGGATCTCTCCGTATGCGGTCTCCAGACGCCCGGAGAGGTCGCTGTTCTCCGCTCGCAGCTGCTTGATTCGCGCGAGCGCGGTCTCCAGCCGTCGCTGGACGGAGGAGACCGACGCGGGGCTGTGAGCCGGTTCGCTCGGTGGCGGGCTGCCGGTCCTGCATCTGCCTGATGGCGGCCACAAGGTCGGGCTGGGTGTATAGCCATGATCTTGAAACGCCGGCCGCCTTCGCGATCGCAGCGAAGCTGGTCCGGCCGCCGGTGCGTCGGGCTGCCGAGATGGCCTTCTCGGCGCAATTGCGGGTGCGTTCGCTGCGACGCCGGGTGGCCTCGGCCAGGGCGGCGGTGTTGTCAGCTGGCGGCATCGACGTCCTCCACCTGTCCGCCGACGACGATCTGATTCTCGGTGGCCCCTTCGAGTGCGTTGATGATCGTGTCGAGCTTGCCGAGGGTGCGGCGGTTCTTCTCCGCGACCCGGGCGAGCCCGGACTGCTCGGCCTGGGCAATGAGTTCGCTGGTCTCCTGCCGCTGCTGGCGGTGCTGCTGGAGAAAGTCGCCGGTGGTGATGAAGAACCGGCAGTCCAGACAGGGGTTGGCGTACTCGTAGTCGGTCTGCACCGGGGCTCCGCAGTAGCCGTTGGGCAGAGTCACCTTCACGCGGACCAGGCTCATCTTCGCCCAGGCCGCCCCAGCGAGCGGGTGGTCTGCAGCGATCTCGGCCTTCTGCCCCTCGTGGTTGACCTTGAGTGCGTTCTCCCAGTGCCGCCGCAACGTCTTGTCGTGGAGCTTGGCGTAGACGGCGGTCATGGCCGGCGACATGTGATCGAGCAGGGTCTGAATCACCGGCTGGGGAACATCGGCGTTGATCATGCGGGTGGCCAGGGTGTGCCGGAACTGGTGGAAGGTCACCTTCACCGGGCGGCCGTGTTCGTCAATGAGGCTGAGCCGCTCCAGCCAGATGGCCAGGTGGTCGCGCAGGCGGCGGTCGCTGACCGGCTTGCTGCCGTCGACGTTCTTCAGCGCCGCAGGGAAGAGCCACTTGCAGCCCTGCGGAAAGCGCGCAAGGACGGCCTGCTGCTGGCGGCCGATCTCGACCGCGACGTCCTCGCTCACGTCCTCGTGGACGACGTTCCTCCGTCGCAGATCTGCCTTGCCTGGAGGAGTTCGCGGCGTGACCCGCTGATCGGGGAGTACGTCGACATCGCCCGCCGGACAGCGAGCCTCACCAAGGCGCCTGCGAGGTGATCCCTGCCCGTCGACACGTGCGACGGGTGACGGTGAGGGCGGGTGACCGCTGGCCCTTGCTCGTACGTACAGCGCTCCGTCCCACGACCTCTGCCGGCGGCTTCAGGCGCGGGACTGTTGTGCACCCGGCCGGGCCCGGCAGGCGAGCGGGACACGCGGTCGCGCGCCTGTCCTGAGCCAGCGCCGGCGGCAGGCGGAGGGCGCGGCGGAAGTCATCCCCTCTGGTTGGTGAAGGTCGAGCACCACGAACCGGCCCGGGCCCGGGAGGAAGCCACCACCGTCGCCCGCCGGATCATGCCGCTCTACCAGGCCGAACTGCTCTACACCGCCTTGCGGACCCCGCCCGAGGAGACACCGTCGTGATTCGCCCCGGCCGCTTCCTCGGGCGGCCGCACCGCTCTCCGGGGCGGCTACGGCGCACTGCGACTCGAGCGCCCGCACGACAGCCGCGGCGAGGCCGTCGCCCTGGCGCGCCTCGCTGTCAGGCCGGGCGTCGACCACCTGGACACCGCCGAGTTCCACGGCTCCGGATTCGCCGCCGACGCCGTCCGCGAGGCACCGCGCCCCGAGGACGACGTCCTGTTCGTCGCCGTCGGGCCTCGCTCCGACGAAGTTCCCCGGCCTGCGGCTGCCCCGTACCCGTGGCGACGTCGCCGCGCATGTGCGGCTGGACGCCGGCTGCGGAGCGGAGCGCATCCGGATGCCGCCGATCACCAGGGCACGAGCGTTCCGTCCCAGGAGAAGAAGCCGCCGGTGGGGCCGTCGTCCGGGAGCAGGGCCAGACGGAGGGCACCTTCCGCGGCCTCGGCCGGGTCACCGCCGAGGGCGGCGGCCCGGGGGTTGATGTCGGTGGCCCGCGCGCCGGGGGCCAGCGCGTTGACCTTGAAGCCGTCCTCGGCCAGCGTCTGGGCGTAGAAGACGGTGAGGGCGTTGAGGGCCGCCTTGGACGACCGGTAGGCGCCGAAGCCGCCGCTGCCCGGGGTGAACTGGGGGTTGGGGTTCGTGCTCCAGGTCAGCGACGCCGTACCGCTGGAGACGTTGACCACGCGAGGGTGCGGGGAACGGCGCAGGGCGGGCAGGAAGGCGTTGGTCACCGCCACCACCGCGAACACGTTGGTCTCGTACGTGCGCCGCAACTCCTCCACGTCCGTGTCGGCCGGCGATGCGGATGACAACTGGATACCGGCGTTGTTGACCAGCACGTCCAGGCGCTCGACCTGGGCAGCCGCCGCGGCGACGCTGTCCGGGTCCGTCACGTCGAGGGTCAGCGGACGGGCGCCGGCGCCGATCTCCTCGACGGCCCGCCGCCCGCGAGCGGCGTCCCGGGCGGCCACGTACACGGTGAGCCCCCCGGCCGCGAGCAGCCGGGCGATATGCTTGCCGATGCCCTTGTTGGCACCGGTGACCAGAGCTGTGTGTTCGTTCATGACGACCACGGTCGCCCGGCGGCGGGTGCCTCGCCAGGGACAACCGGTACCAGGCAGCGGGGGCGGGAGACGGGATACCACGGCAGGAGCTGGCCCACTACCTTCGGGAGCGCCGGGCAGGCCTGCGTCCGCACGAGATGGGCCTGGCGGAGACGGGCACCACCCGCCGCACGCCGGGTCTGCGCCGCGAAGAGCTGGTGGAACTCGCCCACACGTCGGTCGACTACTGCACGCGGCTGGAGCAGGCCCGGGGGCCGCGGCTCTCGGCCCGGATCTGGACGCGCCGGCGCGGGCGCTGCGGCTGACGGCGGCGGAGCGCAGCCATCTGTTCCGCCTGACGGGATCGAGTCCGCCGCCCGGCACCAGCGTCGTGCGGCGGGTACGCCCCCATGTGGCCCGGATGCTGGAGCGGCTTCCGGAGACCGACGCCCTCGTCACCGACGCGGCGTACGGCGTCCTCGCCTGGAACCGCCTGACCCGGGCACTGCTCGGCGGCGACCTCGGGTGCGGCACGACGAGCAGTTGGTCCAGCGCGTCGGTGACCGACTTCGGCCCGGTGTAGAAGTTGCACTCGGAGATCGACACGTTGCGGTCTCCGACGCGGATCAGGGTGTCCGTCTTGCCCTTGCCGTTCAGGGTCTCGCCCGTGGACTGCCCTTCGAAGTAGGCGTTGAGGGCGACGAGCAGCAGCGTCGTGCCGCGCCGCCTCGGGCCGCCACTCGCCGGCCGGCAGGATCTGGAGGGTCGGGCTGACCTGGTAGCCGTCCCGGGCCAGCGCGGCTGTGACCTTCGCCAGCGTCCCGTCCCAGCCGTAGGAGCCGGTGCACTCATCCAGCATGCCCTCGAACGCGCGCAGGGCCCGCTGTGCCTGTCCCTCGTCGGTCCAGTCAACGCCTTCGGCGAAGGAGCCGAATGGCCAGCCCAAGAGCCTGAACCGTGTCGGTGACGACGTTTCAGGTACATCGCTTTCTGTACGTGGAGGCTCCAACGGGGGAGAGCGCCGACACGCCCCACGGCACTCAGCTCTCCCCCTTCTCCACCACTACTTTCCGTGGTGGAGAAGGGAGTCAGCCGGTTCAAGGCGGTGCTGGGCTAGTTCGGATAGGACCAGGTCGGCGCTCTGGACCTTGTCCTCGACGCCCTTGTGCTGTTCAACACGCGGTACATGGACGCCGCGGTGAACCAGTTGCGGGCGGACCTTCGACGTGGCGGACGAGGACGTGGCACGCCTCTCGCCGTTTGTGAGGCATCACATCAACAGGCTCGGCCGTTACTCCTTCCATCTCCCCGAGTCGAGTGGCGGCCTGCGGTCCCTGCGCGAGCGGGGGATGGGCGACGCCGTGAGCCGACAGCAACATTGCGCCCACCCGTGTCGGCAGGCGGGCTCGGTCAGTGGGCGGTCCAGCCACCATCGACCGGCAGCACCGCACCCGTGAGATAGGACGCCGCTGGGCTGGCCAACAACACTGCCGCGCCGACGAGTTCCCCTGGATCGGCCCAGCGTCCCATGGGGACTTGGTGGTCGAGGAAGTCCCGGACACGCGGGTCGTCGTCGACGCCGTCGTTCAACGGTGTGCGAAAGGGACCGGGAGCCAGCGCGTTGACACAGATGCCGCTGCCTGCGAGTTCGACGCCGAGGCTGCGGGTGAGTTGGACCACCGCGCCCTTACTGGCCGCGTAGCCTGCCCGGCCTGCGGCACCGACCAGTCCCAGAGCGCTGGCCAGGGTGACGATGCGACCGTACCCAGCCTGCCGCATCACGGGCACAACAGCCTGGCACGCGAGGAAGGTTCCGACGACATTGACGTCCAGGCAGCGCCGCAGCGTGGTGGCGTCAAGCGCACCGAGTACGCCCCGGGCCTGGATTCCGGCGCTGGTTACGAGCACGTCCAGGCGGCCGTATCGGCTGACGATGTCCTGCACGACGTCATGGACCGAATCGTCCTCGGTCACGTCGCAGGACATACCCGCAGCAGCACCTCCGGTCCCGGCGATTATTTCAGCTGCTGTCTGCCTGCATGCCTCCAGCCGTCGCCCGGCCACCACCACTGTGGATCCTGCGAATGCCAGACTCAGCGCGATGGCCCGGCCGAGCCCGGACGAGCCCCCGGTGACCAGTGCTACCTGCCCGGTCAGATCGATCCCTGGGCCGAGGGAACCCCTGGTCACGGGCCGACGGGCAGCAGAAGCCCGCCCGTGAGCCGGAGGAGTTCACCGGCAGTGGTCGGGAAGACCGTGCGTGGCGTCCCGGCGGCGGCCCAGAGCTGGGGGTAGTCGCTCAGGGCTGCATCGACCACGCAAGGAAGCGCCTGAGGGTGGCCGACCGGAGCCACGCCTCCGATCGCCTGCCCGGTGGCCTGACGCACCTGTTCCGGAGCGGCACGCCGAAGCTTGCCGCGTCCCCACCGGGCGGCGAGCGCCGCGGTGTCCACCTTGTGCCGGCCGCTGGTCAGAACCAGAACGGGCTCGTCGTCGGAGATGAACACGAGGCTGTTGGCGATTGCGCCCACATCGCACCCAAGGGCCTCGGCGGCCTCGGCGGCCGTGCGCGTCGACTCTGCCAACTCGCGTACCTGGCCCTCGATGCCGGCCTCAGCGAGGATGCGGGCCACCTCCATACTGCGGGCGGGCAGGGACGTGCCTTCCTGGGGCGCCATGTGACTCCTTCATCCAGCGTGCACCATCGCACGTTCCATATACGGAACGTTTTGTTTGTGGAACGATAGAGCCCTCACGGGCTCGGATCAACCGGCCTCCGGAGACGAGAAGGGACTCCATGGATCTGGCCGCCACCGTCGGCTTGCGTTTGCGGAAGTTGCGCGAGGCTCAGGGGATATCACTGTCCGAACTGGCACGCAGGTCCAAGATCGGCAAGGGGACGCTCTCCGAGTTGGAGAGCGGCCGGCGCAACCCCACTCTGGAAACGCTCTACGCTCTTACGACAGCGCTCAAAGTTCCTCTGAGTACCGCTCTGCACGATCTCGCGTCTCCCGCCAAGATCTCCGGTCACGCCGTCGAAGCCGTCCTCATCGAGCGGTTCGAGGCTGAGACCTCGGTCACGGAGACCTACCGGGTTCGCATCCGCGCCGGAGCGACGCAGGAGTCCGCCGCCCATTCCTCGGGTACTACAGAGCACATCATCATCCTTACCGGCATGGCGCGCGTCGGCGGGCTCACCGACCCTGTCCTGATCGGCCCGGGCATGCACGGCAGTTGGGCCGCTGACGTCCCGCACCTGTATCAGGCACCCGCCGGAGACGTGGAGGCCCTGCTGGTCGTGCGATACCCGCAGTGATGCGCCATTGGTACTGCTGGGCCGACAGCGGTCAGCGCCTGCTGCTGCCGGACGCCAGGAGGCCGGTGATCTCGGCGATCGCCTCCGGCGAGGGATGGAAGGACTTGCGGACGCTCTCCGGCTTCTCGTGTCGGGACTTCGCCATCAGCACGAGCAGGCTCGCCCCGGCCGCGCCGAGGTGAGTGAGCCGGAGTGCCGCCACTCGCGCAGGACCCAGCCCGTTCCCGGTACACCACCGACGGCCATGTGCTCGTCCAGCAGGGCGCCGGCCTGACCGTACGGCAGTCGGGCGAACCAGTGTCCGGGCAGACGTCGCGGGGACTGACGAACACAGGCCCGCGCGTACGGCCCTAGGTCAACGGGGGCAACAACTGGGCGGTGCCGGCGTCCCAGTACACGGGTTCCCACACGAAGTCCTGACGGGATCCGCCTCGGCGGCGGGTACGCTCGCCCTTTGCCTTGACCGGACAGAGGCGCCGAGGAGGGCCAGTTCCTCGATGCTGACGCCGCGGATCTCCTCCGCCCACGCACAGGTCACGTACAGCATCCGCCACAGCGCCTTCTCCCACCCGCGCGCCCAGAGGGCGGTGAAGCTGGGGGAACGGGCTTCGGGCTGCATCCATGCTCTCGAGTGCTGGCGCGATCGCGAACGGCCTGATGCCGCCCAGGAGGGATTCGTGATCGGCATCAACTGGAGCGGTCCGCGCCTCGTCGCTGGAGAGGCTCTCCCCCGACGCCAGACGTGCGAACACGTCATCCAGCGACGCACACAGCCCCTCCAACTCCCGCTCCAGCAAACGGACATCGGCCTCGTCCAGCTCACCCGTCCGCACCACACTCGGCTGCAGCATTAATCCCACGAACGGAGCAACGAGCCAACCGCCGTCACGTCACATGAACAACCGGCTGTAGTACTACTGAGGTTGAACTCGTGATGACGCCGGGTTGCTCAGGCGAGTCTGATTGTCAGGCCGGTCTCGGCGGAGCAGCCATCTATGACCAGACCGTCGGTCGCCGCCGATTACCTGGTGCGCTCAGTGCGGTCGTCGTACTCTTCACGGGCGGTGATGACTTCTTCGATGTGCAGCACGGACCACTCCGTGAGCGCCTTCAGCGGTTCCCGCAGCGTCTGGCCGAGCGCGGTCAGCTCATACTCCACGTGCGGCGGAACCTCTGGGTAGACGGTCCGGCTGACCAGCCCGTCGCGTTCGAGGGTGCGCAGCGTCTGGGTGAGCATCTTCTCGCTCACGCCCGCCAGCGCCTGCCGGAGCCGGCCGAACCGAGATGTCCCGTTCCGGCCGAGTTCGCCCAGCACGAGGACCGCCCACTTGCTGCCGATCTGGTCGAGCAGGTCCCGCGACGGGCAGCCGCGCTCGTACGGATCGAATGACGGTATGGGCCCGGTCACGTTCTCGACAGCGGCCATACGGCTCACCTCAATGCTTTCGCTCCGGTAAGTACCCTACCAAGAAGTGGCTACTCCCCAACAGAGAGTGTCCAGGTCATTCTGTGTCCCATCCCGCAGCGGACGGACCGCGGCAGGCGTGCGAGACACGCGCGGAAGGAAGGAATGACCATCATGCAGATCGTCGTCACCGGAGCCACCGGCCAGCTGGGCAGGCTCACCGTCGAGGCACTGCTGCGGCGCGGGATCCCGGCCGCGGAGATCATTGCGACCGGCCGGGACATCGCCGGGATCAAGGACCTGGCCGACCGAGGCATCACGGTACGCCGCGCCGACTTCGCGAACACCGACGGCCTGGCCGAGGCATTCGCGGGGGCGGACAGGATGCTGCTGATCTCGGCCTCGGTCCCCGTGGGCGAGCGGGTCGCCAACCACCGCCGCGTGATCGACGCCGCAGCGTCCGCAGGCGTCTCGCTCGTGGCGTACACGAGCACGACGCACGCGGACATGGCCACCACCGTCATCGGTGCCACGCACGGCGAGACCGAGGAGTATCTGCGGGACCGCGGAATCCCCAGCGTGCTGCTGCGCAACGGCTGGTACTTGGAGAACTACACCAGCCAACTGCCGCAGATCCTGCAGAACGGCGCCGTCGTCGGCGCCGCAG
This sequence comes from Streptomyces sp. NPDC048106, assembly GCF_040706415.1. Lineage (NCBI taxonomy): Bacteria > Bacillati > Actinomycetota > Actinomycetes > Kitasatosporales > Streptomycetaceae > Streptomyces > Streptomyces sp. NPDC048106. The sequence goes on from NZ_JBEZND010000047.1 coordinate 28,371, forward strand.
GCGGGGGGCGGATCAGCGCCGCGTCCCGCGCCGACTACGCCGAGGCCGCAGCGGTCGTCCTCACCGCCGAAGGCCACACCGGCGCCGTGTACGAGCTCGGCGGCGACGAATCCTTCACTCTGACCGAGCTCGCCGCCGCGATCTCCGCTGCGGCCGGAAAGCAGGTTTCCTACGCTGACCTTCCGGTGACCGAGTTCGCCCAGGTACTGGCCGCCGCGGGCCTACCCGCCGAGCTGGCCGAGGTCCTCGCTGACGCTGACCGCGGCATGAGCCGCGGCGAGATGTACACCGATTCCGGCGACTTGCGCCACCTGATCGGGCGCCCGCCCGTGACCCTGGCCGAGGCACTCGCGGTCGCCCTGCATTACTGAGGTTGAACTCGCGATGTGGCCGGGTTGCTCAGGTGGGTCAGATTGTCAGGCCGGTCTCGGCGAGGCAGCCGTCTATTGCAGGTCGGCGGCCATGTGGACGTTGGGGTTGTCCCAGACGAGAACGATCGGGCCGCCGAGCTGCTGGTGTGCTGCGATCAACAGGTCCCGGTAGTCGCGCCAGGAGAAGCTCTTGCGCCCATCGCGACGCCGGCAGATGAGCGCCTGGAGCGGTGACCGGGTTTGTAGCAGGTCAGCGCGGCGATGGAGATCCGTCTGCGGGAGCGGCCGCGGACCCGCACCACCGGGGTCCGGCCGCGCCGTGACCAGGTCTTCGCGTGCGGCGGCGGCATGGTGAATCCGGCTTCGTACTCGAAGACGAGCCAGGCTCCACGGGCCGCCGCGAGTCTTCCGCGCAGGGCCACACCTCCTCGACCCACCCGGCCACCGCCTCGTCGTCCCGCTCCATGGCCCGTCGGGCCGGGACCTGCCAGGGCCGGCCGTTACGCGCCCGCAGTTTCCGCACGCCCTGGATCGTGTAGGCCATATGGAAGCGCCGACTGATCACCGTCCTGATCCCACTTCTGCCGCCACCGTTGTACCGAGCGGACGTTGATGCACAGGGCCTTGGCGATAACCGAGCTCGCCTCGCTCTGGGCGAAACGCTCGGCCGCCTTGAGTCGTAACTCCTCGCGGAACTTTTGTCGCTCGGCAGTCAGCCCGCCTCCTTGTTGATACCGCATGCTCCGGGGATACCGCACGGACGACGATCCATCAGTCCCTACGACACCACGAGTTCAACCTCAGTAACCCAACCAGCTCGAAGTGGGATTGGAAAAGACTCAATGTCTCCCTGTTGCCAATCCGGGGGCTCGCCGAAGGAATGTGAAGAAACGCGCTTGATTGCCGCACCTATTCACGCCGTTTTCCCTCTGCGAAGTCCGCGGAGTCGGAGCGACGTGACCCACAGGGCAGAACGCCGGGACCTTCAGGGCAGAGCCGCGCGGCCCGAAGTGCAGGAGGACGGCGCCCCACGGGTACGACGACTCCTGCCGCCGGGCGGTCGGCGGGTGGTCGATGGCTTGATCTGTCCCACGAGGCCGGTGGCACGCTTCAAGTAATCTGAGCAGTCAAAAACGATGTGTGTAGGCGCCATCTTTGACCGGACGAGGCACCACCAAACACCGATGCCCCGTCACCAACCGCTTTTTTTGAGCCAGTTCACGAAATTGCACATCGCGGACCTCATCACCCGTCACACACGAGTACTAGGGGGGCCGATGGTGGAGTTCGGTCCGCCGCACTTCGAAGGAAGGAGAAGGCGTCGTGAATTCTGTTGTGACGTTGGACTTGGACGTGGTCGATGTAACGCCCAAGACCTGGGACGAGTTGTCCTCGGACATGGTCTCGGACAGCGTTTATGCCAGTGACTGCCAGTGCACCGGCGGTTGCGGCGGCTGCTCCAGCTGCTGCATCTGACAGTCGTCCCGTAGGCCGCCCCGGGGCCGCGCCCCGAGGCCGGAACCGGTAGAGGCAGGGCAGAGCCGTCTCTGCCTCTACCGTCCCGCAACAGACAAGTGAGGTCCCGCCGTAAGCGCCGCAGACAGCTTCGATGACCTGGTATCGCCTTACGGCGTCGTTCACGCCACCGGTGTGAACCGTGCCGAGGGCTGGCTGGCCGACATGACCGTCTGTCTGGCCGACGGCGGCAGCGGACTCCCCGGTCGGGGAGTCGGCCGTTCCCCCAGCTCCGGCTGTGGCCGGGCGTTCGGCGACCCGGCGCACGCCCGTATGGTCGCCATCGCCGAAGCCGCCGAACGCTACTCGGCCTACGAGCCACCCACCGCCGAACACCGATGGGCGACGGTCGCGGCACAGGGCGACTCCGAGTCGCGCTGGTGCCCCAGCGGGGGCAACCGCGCCTCGATCCAGATGTTCCTGCTCACCGAGGCCGACTGGCCGGGACTGCCGGGAACCGTCTTCACATACGACGCCGGCACCCTGATCGCGGTCCGCGCCGACAAACCGTCCCTGTCCGAGCTGCTCGCGGGCACCGGCCTCGCGGGAAGACCGGTGCGGGCGGCGTTGGTGGTCACCGGCGCGGTGTACCGGCTGCGCGGCAAGTACGGCGACTTCGCCTTCCGCCTGACCCACCTCGACGCCGGCTGCGCCCTGGCACAGTGCGCGCTGGTCGCCGCCGAACTGGGCCTGAACGCCGAGCTGGTGACGGGCGACACCGGCGGCCTCGCCGGGCAACTGGACCTCAACCCCGGCGACCAACTGGCGATGGGAATCATCGGACTCTACGGGGAGGACACCGGCGATGCCGCTGCTGGACCAGCGTGACGTGATGGACGAGTTCGCCGCGCAACTCGCCGCGGCCCGGCCGGAATCGCTGACCGGTCCGACCGGCCGGGCGGTACCGTTGCCGACCGGCTCGCTCTGGGAGGTGCTGTCGACCCGGCGGTCGGTGCGGTCCTTCGCCGAAGGCCCGATCGCCGCCACCGACCTGTCCGAGCTGCTCACCACCGTCTTGACCACTGAACGCGTCCGATGGCCCGCCCGGCCAGCGGACGACCTGACGGTGCTGATGCAGGTGTATCGCGTGGACGGGCTGGCCGCCGGGTGGTACGAGGTCGCCGCCGACGGCAGCCACACACGTGTGGTCGGCGCGCCGGAACCGCCCGATCCGGCGGCGCACTTCGACAACGCCCCCGTGGTGCTGTCGTTCGGCGGCGATGTGCCGGCCGCGGTGGGCCGCGCGGGTGTCGCCGGATACTCCGACCTGCTGATGCGGGCCGCGGCGCTGGCCCACAACTGCTGGCTGCTGGCGATCGGCCACGGACTCGGCGGGTGTCTGCGCGGACGCGCGCAGTACGTCTCCACCGCCGCGTTCGCCGCCGCCGAGCCGGACCGTCGGCACCTGCTCAGCCTGACCCTCGGCCATCCCGCGCCCGAACCGGTCCCCCACAGCCAGGAACCGTCCGCCGATCACCTGCCGGCAGCTCGATGAGCGGTACCGACGCCGCGACCGTGAGGGCGGCCACCACGACGGAGGCGGCGGCCGGGCGGATCACCGCCACGGCCGACGACGCGACAGCCGATGCGGTCACCACGACCGATGGCACCACCGCCGGTGTGGCCGTCGCGACCGTCGCCGACGACGAACACGGAGCCAAGGCGTACTTCACGGGCACGCATCGGGCATGCCCGCCCGCGCAGACCTGGGCCCGGATCGCCCCGCTGCTCCCGGCCGCAGGTGTCACCCGGATCGCCGACGTGACCTGGCTGGACGACATCGGCATCCCGGTCTACCAGGCCATCAGCCCCGCCAACCGCTACCTGTCGGTGTACCAGGGCAAGGGCCTGGACCACATCTCGGCGAAGGTGTCGGCCGCCATGGAGGCGATCGAACGCTGGCACGGCGCGCAGCCGGACACCCGGCCCGATCACACCGGTGCCGCCGGGGAGACGGAGCCCGAGCTGGGTTACCGGCTCGACGAACTCACGCTGCGCCCGCGGCACTGCCTCAATCCGGCCACCCGGCTCGACTGGCGCGCCGCGGAACGGCTCGCCGACGGTGGCCGGTCACTGGTGCCGCTGGACTGTCTGAGCCTGGACCGCGGGTCGGCCCGCGCTGGCACCCGCCGCTGTTCGTCGCCACCAGCAACGGAGCGGAAACACCCGATACGAGGCGATCGTGCACGGCCTGTACGAGGTGATCGAACGCGACGCGGTCCACCGCAACACTCCCGCCGGGCCCGCGTTCACCGTCGACCCCGCCACGGTCCCGGCACCGGCGGCCGGGCTGCTCGAACGGTACCGGGCAGCCGGGGTGCGGGTCGGGATCGGCTTGCTGGACACACCGCTGCGCGTCCCCTGCTTCAGTGTGGCCATCGTGAGCGACGGATTCCCGCTGCCGGTCTACGGCTACGGCTGCCACCTCGACGCGCAGGTCGCGTTGTGCCGGGCACTCACCGAAGCCGCCCAGGTCCGGGTATCGGTGATCGCCGGAGCCCGCGACGATCTGGATGACCGCCTCTACGCGCGCCTGCGCCGGAGCATGGCGGCTGCGGCGCCGCCGGTGCCGCCGGTGCCGCCCGACGACCGGCCGACGGTCGGTTTCGACACCGTCACGTCGGTACGGGTGCCCGGCCACCGGGCCGAGGCCGCCCTGCTCGCCGACAGGATCGTCACCGTCACCGGCCGCAGTCCGCTGGTGGTCGACCACACTCGTCCCGAACTCGGCGTCCCGGTCGTGCACGTGATCTGCCCGGGGCTGACCATGCCCTCCGCTCTGTGAGGCCGTCCATGACCACGCGCTACCTGTTCCTCGGACCCTCGGCACCCGGTTTCGTGCCGCCGCCCGGAATCGTCCTCCGGCCGCCGGTCGCCGCCGGTGATCTGCTGGCCCTCCCGCTCGCCCCCGGCGACACCGTCGGCATCGTCGACGGCTACTTTCATCAGCTCCGTGCGGTCCCGCACAAGGAGATCCTTGCCGTGCTCGACCGCGGTGTCCCCGTGCTCGGCGCGGCCAGCACGGGCGCCCTGCGCGCCGCCGAACTCGACACCTTCGGTATGCGCGGGGTCGGGCAGGTCTACGAGGACTACCGTTGCGGGCGAATCGACGCCGACGACGAGGTCGCCCTCCTGCACGGCCCGTCCGATAGCGGCTATCGCCCGATGTCCGAGCCGCTGGTCAACATCCGGGCCGGTCTGGCGGCTGCGGTGACGGAGGGGGTGTGCACACAAACGACGGCCGACCGGATCATCGAAGCGCTGCGGTCGATCCCCTACCCGCTCCGCTCCTACCGGCGGTTTCCCGAACTGGCCGGGACGAGCGGCCTCGATCCCGAGGAACTGGCCGCACTCGGCCGACACTGCGCGCGTAACCGGCGCGACGTGAAACGCGGCGACGCGCTCGCGTTGGTCGAGTTGCTCCGGGCCGACAGCCCGAGTGGCGACCGTGCCGACTGTCCCGGCGGCCCGGTGCCCCGCACCGTGTTCCTGGCCGAATGGGAGAACCGGTCCCGGCGGCCGCCCGGTGAGCACGCGGACCATCCAGGCAGCCGGGCAGCGCTACGGGTCCTGCAACTGTTCTCGCCCGACTTCCCGGCACTCCGCCGCGACCGGGTCCTGTGCAGGCTGGCACGCGAATGCGCCGAATCCTGCGGTCCCCAGCCGACCGGAACCGACACCGCGATCGCCCACGGGGTGCATCGCGGTGTGTACCCGGACCCGGACGACGACCACCGTCATCCGGACGACTTCGCCTTCCTGCGCTCGTGGCTCACCGGCGAAGAGACGGCCGGCGGCGATCGACAGCAGCAGCTGCGCCTGTTCCTGTCCCGCAGCTTCGAGATCGAGCCCGGGACCGGTGGGGACGCGATGCTGCTCGACGATCTGGAACCCACCGCCGATTTCGCCCAGGCCGCGCGCACGGCAGCCGCCTGCCACCGCTTCCTCGACGAACCGTCCATCAGCAGGCCGGACTTCACGGTGGACCGGATCCTCCCCGAGCGGATCGCCGACCTGCTGCTCGAACAGTGGGGCGGCACCCGCACCGACGCCGAACTCCACGCGCTGGACCGGGGGTTCGACTCCTTCGCGGCCGCGATCGAGGCGGCCCGGCCGTACTACCCGCTGATCAAGCTCGCACCGAGGACCTGACGCCATGGACGTGCTGCACCGCTTCACCGACGACACCAGCACCTTCCACGCCACCCTTGTGCAAGGGAAACCGGCGGTGTTCCGGCCCGCGGATCCGCCGACCGACCTGTTCCCGCCAGGCGAGCTGGACCACTGGCTCGACACCGGCCTGCTGCGGGTGCCGTACCTGCAACTGGTCACGGAAAAGGGGGAAATCGAGCTGCCCCGGTTCTGCCCGCCCCGCGTCGTCCTGAACCGCGTCGAACACGGCTACGTCGACGGAGCCGCGGTACGAGAGCTGCAGAGCGAGGCCACCCAGCTGCTGCGCTACGTGGACCAGTGGCATCCCGGCATCCGCGCGTTCTGCGCAGCCATGCGAGAGCAACTCGGCCGCCAGGTCGAGGCGTTCTACTTCGTCACGCCGCCCGGTACTCAAGGACGGCCGGTGCACCGCGACGACGCCGACGTTCTCGTCGTCCAGATCGGCGGGACCAAGGACTGGTACCTGTACGGCGCCCCGGACAACGACCGATGGGCCCCCGGCACCGCCGACGTGACCGACGGACCCGTGTTCACCGCCCGCCTCGACCCCGGCGAGGTCCTCTACGTCCCACGCGGCCACGCCCATCACGCCGTCGCCGTCGGCGCCGACGCATCCGCCCACCTGTCGTTCACCGTGCGCGAGGCGGGCGGCACCCAGCTTCACGCCGCCCTGGCCGAGCTGCTGACCACTCGGAGCGCCGCGCTGCGCCCGATCGGCGAGACCGAACTACTGGCCGCCGCCGACCAGATGCTCACCGACGCCCGCGCGGCCCTGTCCGAACTGACCGCCGAGAGCTTGGTCGACCGAGCCCGCACCCGTATGCGAGCGGTCGCTCCGGTACCGCGGCACGGGTAGCGGGTCGGGGGGCGCTCCCAGTACTCCAGCAGCGTCTCGCTATCTGTCCTGGTCAGAGGCGTCGTCGGGAGTGCGGTCGGCTGGTGGTGTGGTGTTCCCTCAGCTGGTACGCGCCGCCGAGACCGTCTCCAAGGCCACCCGCGGCTACGACGCGGCAAGAAGAAACCTCAGGTCCTCAGCTGACCCACAGGGATCGATGGTCGTCAGTGCGGGCCGGCGTCGAGGTAGCAAGGCCGTCACGGACGGCAGCAGCCGTCTTGTCGAGCTGGTCTCGCTCCTCTACGCGCCAGTCGGCATCAAATGCGGAACGGGTCACCTGCGAGGCGGGGACCCACCGCGTGCGCTTTGGGGATGACCAGCAAGTGGCCTGGAGTGACAGGCTGGAGATCCATGAAGGCGAACACCGAGTCGTCTTCATGGACGATGCTGGCGTCCGCCTTACCTCTCGCTATTGCGCAGAAGACGCATCCGTCGTCCGTCACAGCTGCCCCCTCAAGGCCCCGATTACCCCGCGCCGCTCACAACATCAGAAGCGGCACATGGGCGCGAGCGAATTTCACCCCGAGTGGACTCACTCAGCGGCCGCGAGCCTGGCCGCCGCGTCGGCCAAACCAGCCCAGAGCTGATCAGTGGAACTGCACCCGACCCGACTTGCCGCCGGGCGCGGCGTCGAGGTCCTGGTGATGCCGGCAGATCCCCTTCTTCTAGACATCCGAGTCCTCGGTGCCGAGGCCGAACAGCCGGTTGTCGCGCCACCACTCCGGTGTCTCGTCGACGACCGGGGTGAGTTCCAGCATCGTCACCTCGTTGCGGCCCAGGACGAGGTCCACGTCGGCGCGCCCGTCGGCGACGGGCACGCCGCGGTGGGAGCGGGCGGGTTCGGCGGCCTCGCGCAGGGCGTCGAGCTGGCGGTTGCCGGGCGCGAGCGGCCGACCCATCTCGCACCAGGCGGCCCAGGGGTTGCCGGCGTCCTCGCTCACGGAGCGGCGGCGCTCGAAGGCGGAGCCGTGCGCGCCCGGGGCGCCGACGGGCAGGGACAGCCGGACGGTGTGGCCGTCGACGGGCTCGCCACCGGTCCGGTCGGCCGGCGCCCAAGCCAGCACGGTGACGCGGCCGTCGTCGTGCCGCGTCACCAGGTGGTCCTCGCCCCGGGCGAGCACCTGCTCGCCCATGTCGGCCATGAACGTGTAGAGGTGGTAGGTGGGCTTCTTGATCTGGCGATGTGTCAGTAGTCCGAAACCGCCGTGGAACGGCGCGGTGGGGATGCCCACTTCCTCGAACATGTCGCTGAACGTCCAGTAGGAGAAAGAGTCCGCGAGGTCGCCGCCGTTGGCCAGCACCGGCGCGAGGTACGCCGCGTGGAACGCGGTGTCGTGGATCGGGTTGTCCGGCCGGTACGAGGAGTTGAACTCGGTGATGTGGACCGGCAGGTCCGCGAGCTTGGTGCCCGCCAGCTGCCGCCGCGGGGCGCCGAACTGTTCGAGCAGCGCGGAGGCCGGCATGAGTGTCTGGTGCGTGCCGAACGGCACGTGCTGTTCGGGTCCGGAGCTGTAGGCGTGGCGGCTCACGAAGTCGATCGGCAGGTCGCGGGCCTCGACGAACTCGGCGAAGCGCTGGATCCACCCGTCCTCGTAACCCGGCGCCAACGAGGGGCCACCGACCTGGAGTTCGGCGTCGACCTCCTTGACGGCCAGCGAGGTCACCTCGTAGAGGCGTTGGTAGGCGGCCTGGTCCGCGGCCCAGAAGATCGGCAGGTTGGGCTCGTTCCACACCTCGATAGGCCACCGGCGCACCTGGTCGATGCCGTAGCGGTCGACCAGGTGCCCGATGACGGCGCGGACGAGGTCCGCCCACTCCCTCTCGTCGCGAGGAGGAGTGATGTTGCCCTTCCACCAGAACACCGTGTCGTCGCCGGAGGCGAGCCCGGACGGCATGAAGCCCAGTTCGAGGAAGGGCGCGATGCCCATCTCCAGGTAGGCGTCCACCACTTGGTCGACGTAGGTGAAGGCGTGGCGCACGCGCCGCTCGCCGGCGTGGTCGTAGGGCCGGTGGACGCCCATCCCGTCACTGAGCAGACCGTGCCCCCGGATGTACCGGAAACCGATCTCCTTCTGGACGAGGGCGAGCGACTCCTGGTAGTCACGCCGCAGCGCGAGGTCGAGGCGGCCGGTGCCGACGCAGTGCCGCCAGGCGTCGGAGAGCTGAGCTGTCGACTGGCTGGGAACGACGATTCGCATGGTGGAGACTCCTTTGCTGCGGTGCGGAGTGCGGCGCATCGCGCCGGGGACGGGCGGGTGGATCGGCAGTGCTCCTCCTCGACCTGCCGCGCAGGCTGAGGAGCCGAGAGGAAAACGGTGTCAAGGCGGACCCCGGTCAGTGCGCCGAAGTGCTGGGCGGACCTGCGGCGTCTTCAGTAACCACCACCGCCACAGCCGAAGCCGCATGAGTGGGAGGACGAGTCCGAGCCCGTGTGGTGACCGTGGCCGCCGTGATCGTGATGGTGACCGGAGCCATGACCGTGGCCCGTGCCGTGATGGTGGTCGTCCTCGCGGTCCAGGGCCCTGCCGAGACGAATCAGTGTCCGGCCGAGCCCCGACGGTGCCGGCGGCACCGCCTCCATGGTGCGACGGAGGGGTCCGTCGGGGAAGACGCCGGCGCCCCGGAAGACATGGTCCGGCAGGGTTCCCGCCCGCTCCGCCTCCTTCAGCCGCCGCCTCCCGGCCCGGGTGACCCGGTGCCGCGCACTTCCCACCAGGCCCGCCGTGACCAGCCGTTGGGCCAACTCCTGCGTGCATGACGCGCGTTGGACGGCCGCGCGCACCTGGGCCACGCTCCTGCTGCCGACGCCGCAGTACTCCACCACCGCGCGCTCGACGGGACAACCGGGCAGCGCGCCACCGCGCACCACCCGGATGCGTCCGGCGCGCACGGTGATCAGGCCGCGGGCGGACAGCGCGACCACCGCGCTGTCCGCCACACGCGGCACCCCGCCCGCCAGGAAGGCGATGTCGTACTCGGCCAGGGTCGGGGCAGGCGCCGCATGGGCTTCCCCCGTCCCGGACCGCCGCCGCCGTGTCCTCATGCCGGTCCCCCGTAGCCTCGTCGGGCCGCCTGTTCATCGGGGGTATGACCGGAGGACTTCCGGGGCAATCGGGATCCCGCTCATTTCTGCGCATTATCTGAGCTTCGCCAGAAATCAGAAATCTCATCGCTCACCGGAGGGCGATCGCCGTCCACGACACCGGCGGCAGCTCGATGGTGAGCAGGCCCTCGGAGAGGGCCGCGCTCGTGTTCGCGGACGGGGTCACCCGGTGCTGGTCGGCGAGCGTGTTCTTCGCGTACACGTCGGAGTCGGCGAGCGTGACCGCCTCGGCGACGCACGACGAGCCGAGGCCGCGCACGTCGACCGTGACCTGCGCGGCCTCCCTCAGATCGCGGTTGACGAGGAAGACCGCGGCCCGGTCCTCGTCGACGGTCGCGACGGCGTCGATGACGGATGCCTCGCCGTGGCGTGCCGTGGCGTAGGTCGGTGCCTCGATCACGGGCCGGATCACCTCGCCGGCGGCGAGCCGGCTCGTGATCGAGAACGGGTAGAAGGTGGTCTGCCGCCAGGCCGGGCCACCGGGCTCGGTCATGATCGGCGCGATCACGTTGACGAGTTGCGCGAGCGATGCCGAGGTGACGCGGTCGCTGCGTCTGAGGAGCGTCATCAGCAGGTTGCCGACGACGACGGCATCGGCCACGGTGTACTTGTCCTCCAGTTGCCGGGGGGCGTGGCGCCACTCGTCGTTGATCTCCTCGGACTCCTGGTGTTCCTTGAGGTACCAGACGTTCCACTCGTCGAAGGAGACGTTGATCTTCCTGTGCGAGCGTTTCTTGTGCCCCACGTGGTCGGCGGTCGCGACGACGGTGTCGATGAAGTAGTCCATGTCGACTGCGGAGGCGAGGAAGGAGCCGAGGTCGCCGTCGTGCTCCTGGTAGTACGCGTGGCACGAGACGTAGTCGACATGGTCGTAGGCGTGTTCGAGCACCGTGCGCTCCCAGTCGCCGAAAGTCGGCATGCCGGACCCGGAGGAGCCGCAGACGACGAGTTCGAGGTCCTTGTCGGCCATCTTCATCGCGGCGGCGGTGCGGGCGGCGATCTTGCCGTAGTCGTCCGCCGTCATGAAACCGGCCTGCCACGGTCCGTCCATTTCGTTGCCGAGGCACCACATGCGTACGTTGTGCGGCTCCGGCGTGCCGTTGGCGACGCGCAAGTCGGACAGCGCCGTGCCGGACGGGTGGTTGGCGTACTCAAGCAGGTCCAGAGCGGGCAGGATGCCTCGCGTGGCGACGTTGACGGCCAGCATCAGCTCGGAGTCGGTGAGCTTGAGCCACCGGGCGAACTCGTCGAGACCGACCTGGTTCGACTCCAGCGAGTGCCAGGCGAGGTCGCGGCGCACCGGGCGCTTCTCGCGCGGGCCGACCGAGTCCTCCCAGCGGAAGCCGGAGACGAAGTTGCCGCCCGGGTAGCGGATGGTCGTGCTGCCGAGTTCCCTGACGAGTTCGACGACGTCCATGCGGAACCCCTCATCGTTCGCGCTCGGGTGTTCCGGCTCGTAGAGCCCGGTGTACACGCAGCGGCCGAGGTGCTCGACGAACGAGCCGAAGGTGCGGCGTCGGACAGGAGCGACAACGGCCTGCCTGTCGAGCTTGATGTGGGCGCGGGGCAAGGCAGGGTTCCTTTCCACGGGGTGTGCCGGAGGCTGAGTGACGCCGTCGGCCAGCGGCCTGCCCCTGCCGGAGGTACGGCAGGGGCAGGCGTGAGACGGTCCGGTGCGGACCCTGGTGCTGGTTTCAGCCCTTCACGGCGCCGGTGAGACCGCCGACGATCCGCTTCTCGAAGATCGAGAAGAAGATCAGTGCGGGCAGCATGGCGAGTGAGGTGAACGCGAGGACCTTCGCGGTGTCCGAGGAGTACTGCGAGGAGAACGCCTGCACGCCGAGCGGCAGGGTGTAGTTCGCGTCCGAGTTGAGGATGTACAGGGGCAGGACGTAGTTGTTCCAGCTGCCGATGAAGGCGAGGACGCCGACGGTCACCACGCCGGGCAACGACAACGGGATCACCATGCGGAAGAAGAATCCGAGTCGGCTCGCACCGTCGATCGCGGCGGCCTCCTCGATCTCGTGGGGAATGGCTCTGAGGAACGGCACCAGGATGATGACGGTCGTCGGCAGGCCGAACGCGATCTGCGGGAGGATGATGCCGAACAGGTTGTCCACGAGGCCGATGTTCTTGACGATGATGTACAGCGGGGTGATCGCGATGACCATCGGGAACATCAGGCCGGCGGCGAACAGGGAGTACATCGCGCCCTTGAGCTTGAAGTCGTAACGCGCGATCACGAAGCTCACCATCAGGCCGAGGGCGACGATGCCGGCGGTGCTCACCAGCGCGACGATGACGGAGTTGGCGAATTCGCCCCAGAACCTCCTCGACGTCAGGACGTCGGCGTAGTTGCCGAGTACCCAGGGGTCCGGCAGGGCGGCCGGGTGTGTGGTGATGTGCGCGTTGGTGCGGAATCCGCCGAGCACCATGTAGAGCACCGGTGCGACGCAGACCCCGATGAAGAGCAGCGCGACGAAGTAGGTGAAAGGACTCCCCCACTTCTGCGGCCTGCCACGCTTGTCGCGGCGGTGGACGGGCGTCTTCGGGTCCGCGTCGGAGGAACGCCAGGAGTTGGCGGTTGTCGCGCTCATCAGGCGGCTCCTTCGGTGACGGCGCCCCGGAGGTCTCGGCGCAGGACGAAGCGCTGGTAGACCAGCGCGACGACGAGCGAGATCAGGAACATCACGACCGCGATGGCGCTGCCGTAGCCGTAGTTGCCCGCGTTGCGGCCCTGGGCGACCATGTAGATCGCCATGGTGGAGGTGCCCGCGGTGGCCGAGATGTACGGACCCCAGATGATGTAGACGAGGTCGAACAGTTGCAGTGAGCCGATGATCGACAGGAAGGCCCAGATGCGGATCGTCGGTCCCAGCAGCGGCAGTGTGATGCGGCGCTGGATCTGCCAGTAGGAGGCGCCGTCGATCTGGGCGGCCTCGAAAAGCTCGTCGGGTATCGACTGCAGGCCCGCGAGCATCAGAATCACCGCGAAGCCGGCGTACTTCCACGAGATGATGCCCATCAGCGTCCAGATGGCCAGCTTCGGATCGGAGAGCCAGTCGGCCTGCAGGGAGCCCAGTCCGATGTGTCGCAGGAGGTCGTTGAGGGCTCCGTTCGTCTGGAGCATCAGGCTCCAGCCGGTGCCGACGATGACCTCGGAGACGACGTAGGGCACGAAGATCAGGACGCGGATGACCGAGCGGCCACGGATCTTCTGGTTGAGCAGGAGCGCCAGGGCGATCGCCACCGGAGCCTGGATGACCAGGGAAAGCACCAGGATCAGGAAGGTGTGCCACAGAACCTGCTGGAACGCGGGGTCGGTGAGGATCAGTTTGTAGTTGCCCAGGCCGACCCAGTCGGTGGGCGCCCCGTATCCCTTCCACCGGTAGAAGCCGTAGAAAGCGGCGAGTGCCACCGGGAAGATCACGAACGTCAGGAACATGATGATCGCCGGCCCTGACAGGACCGCGATCTCGAGCCGCGCCCTGGCACGGCCGCGGCGGCGCGCGGCCGCTCGCGGCGGAGCCGTGGACCCGGACTCGGCCGCGTCCCCGGCTCCAGGCGTGCCCTGCGACCGGCGGCCGGTGGCCGTGTCAGCACCCAGGGTGTTGCGCATCGTCTGCTTCCTCAGCCCTTCGCGGCAGCGGCGTCGGTGTCCTTGACGATGTCGGCGGCACTGCCCTTGCCGGCCATCAGGTTCACGACGGCGGTGTTCATGGCGTTGCCGACGTTCTGGCCGTACATGGTGTCCAGGAACTGCATGGAGTAGGGGGCCTTGTTGAAGGCCTGCAGTGCCGAGACGTTGTAGGAGTCGGTGACGACCTCCTGGGCCTGCTTGTTCACCGGGATCGTGAAGAACGCCTTGGCGTAGGCCTCCTGCTGGTCCTTGGTCACCAGGAACTCGAGAAAGCCCAGGGCTTCCTTCGGCGCGTTCTTGGACAGCGAGTATCCGCCGCCGTTGCCCATGATGGCGGTCGGGGCTCCCTGGCCACCGGGCACGGCCGGGAAGGGGAACCAGCCCAGGTCGGGGAGCTGCTTCTTGTTCGGAGTCAAGGTGGAGTACACGCCGGGTTGCCAGTTGCCCATCAGTTCCATGGCCGCCCTGTGGTTCGCGACCATGCCCGCCGACGACCCGGCGCCCTGCTGCGACGTGACGGTCAGGAACCCCTTCTGGAAGGGCTCGACCTTCAGGAACGAAGCCAGGTCGTCGCCGGCCTTGGTCCAGCACGGGTCGGTGAACTTGAGCTCCTTGCCGGCCTTCGTCATGGTGTCCTGGCTGCACTCGCGCAGGGCGAAATTGTAGTACCAGTGCGCGGCGGGCCAGGCGTCCTTGGCACCGACGGCGATCGGCGCGACGTTGATCTTCTTCAGTTTCGCGACATCGGTCTCGAGTTCGTCCATCGTGGTCGGCGGCGAGGTGATGCCTGCCCTCTTGAACAGGTCCTTGCTGTAGTAGATGCCCTCGGGCTGCGTGTCGGTCGGCATCGCGTAGACCTTGCCGTCGATCGAGTTGCCCGCGAGCGCCGCCTCGCCCGCGTTCGCCTTGTCCGTGGCCGTGAGGTTCAGAGGCTGGACCTGGCCGGCGTCGACCATGGCCTGCATCTTGCCGCCGCCGCGCTGGAGGAAGATGTCCGGCGCGGAGTTCGAGTTGAGCGCGGTCTGCAGCTTGCCGTCGAAGTCCTCGTTCTGGATCGCCTGCATCTTGATCGTGACGTTCGGGTGCAGCGAGTGGTACTCCTTCACGGCGGCCTTGAAGTACTCCTCACCGGGCCCGGGCTGCGCGTTCTCCCAGAAGGTCAGCGCGACCTTGCCGTCGGACGAACCGCCGCTGCCGCCGGTGTCGCCGCCGGCACAGCCGGTGGCGACGAGCGCGATGCCCAAGCCGATCGCGACAGCAGTCGCGCTGCGTATCTTCCTCGTCATCGTGGAAGCTCCCTGATCCATCGTCATAGGCACAATGCGTGCGGTTAGTTTGCGCAAAATAATGCTCGGGGCACCGGGAGTCTCGTACACACTGCCGGTGCGTTCAGGCGGCTGACAGGCCATGGCAGCGGGGAGGCTGGGCACATCGCACGAAGTCGCCTGCGTTACGGGGCGTTTCAATTGCACGTGAGTATGGGTTCGGCGCGGAGCGGCAGTCAATGGCTTGTTTTCGAAAATTTCCCGAAACTTGCGAGCGGCTGGTCAGGGGCGGCAACCGAAACATTTCGACAGCTCACGCCGACCGGGCCGGAGCGGGTCGACATCACCGCCTCCCGCGAGCGGGAGGCCGTTTCCGACCGGGCGTTCTCGACAGCCGGCCGTCGCCGACCCGCCGAGCGTCGACCGATGGTGATTCGCCCCGCCCGGCCGGCCGCGTCATCTCGGCCCTGCGGTGTACGCCGCCGACAGTCGCTTCGCCCCGTCCACGCCTTCCTGACCGATGCCCGAAATTTCGGAGGCCGTTCGGAAAGCAGGGTGCCCGGGGACCGTAGGGGCGACCGACCACCTCAACGGCCTCCGCAGGTCCGTCCGCGCTCCAGGGCCGCCATGGGGCCTCCATCCGCCCCGACCAGCCATTCGTTCGGCTTGAAGCGCGACGTTTCGCCCATAAAGTCCCCGCGAATGTTTTGGTATCACTCGCGAATCATGCGAGAAGTATTGACGCCGATCACTGGTTCCCTATCATCCAGTGCTCAACGCTTCGGCCCTTGTCCGACATCACGAACACCGTGCCAGGCCTGCTCCGCTCGCCCAGGAGGACATGGCCGAGCGGAACCCCTTACCCGAGGATGAGGAAGTCCCCATGCGCAGACGAAGTTTCAGCCACAGGTATCCGTCTGTGGTGCTCGCCGCCGTCGCGGCCCTGGTCGCGCTGGCGGCGATGCTCGTCGCCGCCCCGGCGCAGGCGGCCACCACCGGCGCCTTACGCGGTGTTGGTTCCGGCCGGTGTCTCGATGTACCCAACGCCGACCAGACCGACGGCACGTCCCTGCAGATCTACGACTGCTGGGGCGGAACCAACCAGCAGTGGACGTTGACGGACAGCAACCAGCTCACCGTGTACGGCAACAAGTGCCTGGACGTTCCGAACCACGCCACCACGGCCGGTACCCGGGTGCAGATCTGGACCTGTTCCGGGGCCGCGAACCAGCAGTGGCGGGTGAACTCCGACGGCACGGTCGTCGGCGTGGAGTCCGGGCTGTGCCTGGACGTCACGGGCTCCGGTACGGCCAACGGCACGGCGGTGGAGATCTGGACGTGCAACGGCGGCAGCAACCAGAAGTGGACCGGCCTGTCCGGGACGTCGACCCCGCCGACGGACGGCACGTGCGCTCTTCCGTCGACGTACCGGTGGTCGTCGACCGGTGCGCTGGCGCAGCCGGCGAACGGGTGGGTCTCGCTGAAGGACTTCACCAACGTGGTCTACAACGGGAAGCACCTGGTCTACGCGTCGAACGTGTCGGGATCGTCCTACGGCTCGATGGCGTTCAGCTCCTTCACCAACTGGTCGGACATGGCGTCGGCCGGCCAGAGCGGAATGAGCCAGGCCGCGGTGGCGCCCACGCTGTTCTACTTCGCGCCCAAGAACATCTGGGTGCTGGCGTACCAGTGGGGTCCGTCGCCCTTCATGTACCGCACGTCGAGCGACCCCACCAACCCCAACGGCTGGTCCTCGCCGCAGCCGCTGTTCACCGGCAGCATCTCCGGCTCCAGCACCGGCCCGATCGACCAGACCCTGATCGCTGACGGCCAGAACATGTACCTGTTCTTCGCCGGCGACAACGGCAACATCTACCGGGCGAGCATGCCGATCGGCAACTTCCCGGGCAGCTTCGGCTCGTCGTACACGACGGTCATGAGCGACTCGACGAACAACCTGTTCGAGGCGCCGCAGGTCTACAAGGTTCAGGGCCAGAACCAGTACCTCATGATCGTCGAGGCGATGGGTTCGAACGGGCGCTACTTCCGCTCGTTCACGGCCTCCAGCCTCAGCGGTTCGTGGACCCCGCAGGCCGCCAGCGAGAGCAACCCCTTCGCGGGCAAGGCGAACAGCGGTGCCAGTTGGACCAACGACATCAGCCACGGTGACCTGGTCCGCAACAATCCCGACCAGACCATGACCATCGACCCATGCAACCTGCAGTTCCTCTACCAGGGCAAGTCTCCCACCGCGACCGGCAGTTACGACCAACTGCCGTGGCGGCCGGGTGTCCTCACCCTGCAGCGCTGACCCGCACGATCCACGGTCATCGCTGACCGGTCCGAGCGCCTGGCCGGGCTCGGACCGGTACCACGACTGGCCGGAACCCGCCTGCCCGCGTCATCGGCGCAGTGCCGCGGTCGCCGGGGCCGGGCCGCTGGAGGCGCGGACGACCAGTTCGGTGGCCAGCTCCATGCGGGCGGGGCGTCGGGGGCCGCCGTCCTCGCTGCGGGACAGGTCGATCAGCAGCCTGACCGCCGCGGCACCCAGTTCGGTGGTGGGCTGTCGGACGGTCGTCAGCCCGGGGCTGACGCAGTACGCCTCGGGCAGGTCGTCGAAGCCGATGACGCTGACATCCTCGGGAATGCGCAGGCCCCGAGCGTTCAGCGCGTCGTAGATACCGAGCGCCATGGGGTCCGAGCAGGCGAAGATGCCCGTGATGCCCGGGTCCCGGTCGAGCAGGGTGTGGGTGGCGGCCGCCGCCTTGTCACGGTTCCATCCGCCGTGGACCACGGAGACCGTGGCCTCGCCGGAGGACGCCGTGTCGGCTGCCGCACGGAAACCGTCGACGCGCGCTCGGCTGAAGAGATGCCGGGCATGGCCGGCGACCACCCCCATCCGCACATGGCCGAAAGACAGCAGGTGCTCGGCGGCCATGCGGCCGCCGTCCCAGTTGGCCACGCCGATACTCGCCGCCCCTGACGGCGGTGTGCTCATCGGGTCGATCAGCACCATGGGGACGCCTGCCGCGGAAAGCGCGTTGAACTGTGCGGAGTTGGGATCGACCAGCGCCCCGATGGTGCCGACGGTGCGCCTCCGCAAGACCCGCGACACCCAGTCGCCGTGCGGCTCGGCGAGTGTCATCACGACGTCCAGTCCCGCTGTCGCCGCCTCGCGCCCGACCCCGGCTGTCACCAGGTTCGCCCATGATCCCTCGAAGTGGGTGACCACGAGGGTGAGCACGTTGGACAGGCCGCTCTCGTCCCCCGCACCGTCGATCTTGGTTCCGCCCGGCCGGGTGTAGCCGACGGCTCGCACGGCGTCCATGACCTTCGCGCGCGTCTCGGCCGAGACGTCGGTTCCGCCTCGCAGCACTTTGGACACGGTGGGCACGCTCGTACCAGCGGTTTCGGCGACCAACGCCAAGGTCGGGCGGGATCCGACGGGTCGGGGAGACATGAGGAAAGGCTATCCAGCCAGGAAGCCTTCCAGGATGGCGGGTCGAGAACCCGCGTCGGCGTCAGGCGGAGGACGGCGAGGACGGGGCGTACTCGAACCAGTCGAAGGCGACCGTGCCCTCGGTGGCGTACATGCCGATGACACGCCCGGTGAAGCCGCAGGCGACCTCGGTGGACAGGTAGCGCCCGTCCAGTTCGGCGAGCAGCTGGGCGTCCGGGGCGTCCGGTTCCCCGAGCCAGAAGGCGAGGGTGTCCGGGCCGGTGGTGCCGCCGTCGGTGAGTTCGGGTGACGCGGGCACCAGGCCGGACGTCCGGATCGCGACGGTGAGGGTCAGCGGCCCGGACGGGATCGGCCGTCGGGCCACGGTCTGGCGCAGCGGCCCGATCCGGGCGACGACGCCGGCCTCTCCGTTCCCGACCTCCAGTTCGTAGTGGTGGGCCTCGTCCAGGCGCACGCCGAGGCCGCCGCGTCCCGTGCCCGGGTCGATGACGACGGTGACGCGGCAGTCGTGGTGCTGCTGGCGGCGGCCGACGAAGGTGTATCCGGGGCTGTCGAGGGTGGCGCCGGTGGCCCTGAGCACCAGCCGGCCGGGGCGCTCGGTGAGCGACCAGGAGCCCTCCGGACGGGTGAACGGCGAGATCCAGTGCGGCGCGAGGACGGGCTCGTCGAAGTCGTCGCGGGCGGGCAGGCCGGGAACGGGATGCCAGGCACCGCCCGGGGCCGCGTGGCTCTCGGGAACGGGTGCGACGACGGGCCAGCCGTCCTCGTCCCACTCCACGGGCGTCAGGAACGTCTCGCGGCCGAGCACGTGCACGTCGGGCGTGAAGCCGCGGGGCCGCACGCCGAGCAGCACCATCCACCAGCTGCCGTCGGGTGCCTGCACCAGGTCGGCGTGGCCGGTGTTCTGGATGGAGCGGGCGGTGCCGCTGTGGGACAGCAGGGGGTTGGCGGGCGCTCCTTCCCAGGGGCCGCGCGGTGAGCGGCCGCGGGCGATGGAGACGCTGTGGCCGCGTTCGGTGCCGCCTTCCGCTATCAGCAGGTACCACCAGTCGCCGATGCGGTAGAGGTGCGGCGCCTCGGGGAACTTGAGGCCGCTGCCCGACCACGTGGCGAAGGGCCCCTCCAGCACCTTTCCCTCGACCGGGTCGATCCTGGCCATGTTGATGCCGCCCTCGGGCCCGGAGAAGGCGCACCAGCAGGTGCCGTCCTCCTCCCACGCCAGGTCGGGGTCGATGCCGGTCAGGTCGATCCACACCGGGTCGCTCCACGGCCCCTCGGGCCGCTCGGCCGAGACGACGAAGTTGCCGCCGCCGTCGATATTGGTGTTGATGACCCAGTAACGGCCGTCGTGGTGACGGATCGTGGGGGCGTAGAGGCCGCCGGACGCCTTGGCGCCGGGGAGCGGCAGCGGCAGTTGCCCGGGCCGGTCGAGCACGTTGCCGATCTGCTCCCAGTGCACGAGGTCCTTGCTGTGGAAGAGCGGCAGTCCGGGGAAGTACTCGAAGCTCGAGCACACCAGGTAGTAGTCGTCACCGACGCGGCACACGCTGGGATCCGGATGGAACCCGCTGATCACAGGGTTGTCGTACGTACGCACAGGCCACGTTCCCTTCCAGCCGCCGACACCGTGGAGCGAGTCTAAGGTGGCTGGCGATGAGCGCGGCAGGCTGGGCGGGCTCTCCTCGCCGAGCCGGGCGGCGTCACGCCGCGGGCGCCTGCGCCGTTCGGTCCCGCTCGGTGGGCCGGTCCCGCCATGCCGAGGGCAGGGCGAGGACGATGAGCGCGCCGGTGCAGACGAATCCCCAGGGGTAGCCGACCTGTTGGGCGAGCACGCCGAAGCAGATCGCACCGACGCCCATGCCGGCGTCGTACGCGATGTTCCACAGGGCGCTCACGGTGCCGTAGCCGGAGGCGGGGACCCGGGAGTACATCAGGGCGATCGTGGAGTTCTGGGTGATGCCGAAGCCGATGCCGAAGACGGCGACGCCGATGACGACCGCGACGGCACTGTGGGTGTACGCGGTGACGAACATGCCCACGGCGGACACCGCGAGCCCCGGCAGGACCAGCCGCGACGAGCCCTTGCGGTCGCCCAGGCGCCCGGCCACCACGCGCGCCACGGCCGCCCCCGCGGGCTGCACGAACAGGGCCACCGCCACCAGTCCCGCGGACGCCGAGGGAACGGCGAGCGGCAGGAAGGTCACCACGATCCCGGCGGCCAGCGCGGTGACCGCGAACAGGAGGGCGGGCCGGGAAATCGCGCGGTCACGGATGCCGTCGAGGATCCCGATCCGCCGTCCGGCGATGTACTCCTTCTCGGGCAGTCCGGGGACCGACAGGATCGGGGCCAGCGCGCACACACCGGCGGCCACGCCCACCGGCGCATAGCCCACCTCGGAGACCAGCCAGACGCCGAGGGGCAGCCCCAGCAGCGAGGGCACGCCGGAGACGACGCCGACCAACGCCAGCCCCTCGCCGCGGCGTTCGGAAGGAATGAACGAGGCGGTCAGCGCCCCGCCCGCGACGACCGTCAGGGCGAAGCCGACGCCGCGCAGCAGGCAGACCACCGTGATCCAGGCAACGCCGGAGAACATCGTCAGCACCAGCGCCGGCGCGCCCATCAGCAGCAGCCCCGCGCCCAGGGTGCCCCGGTGTCCGAAGCGTTCGATGAACCGGGGTGCCATGAACTCGCCGGCGACCGTGGCCAGCATCAGGGCGCCCGTGGTCGCCCCGGCGCCGTTGCCGCCGGCCCCGGAGTGCCTGGCGTAGAGCGGGACGACCGACAGCAGCAGGTAGAAGCTCGCCGAGGCGCCGAACATGCTCACGAAGCGGAGCAGCAGCGGACGGCTCACCAGCGGCGGCCGGTCCGCGGGCGGTGTCGTGGACGACGACGGCTTCCGCGGCTCAGTGGTGGTCATGGCCGCACTCTAGGGCGCGATCAGCTCACCGGTAAGCTCCAATTCCATGTCCTCCGAGTGGTCCAATGCGTCGTCGGACCTGCTCGTCGCGATCGACCGTGACCGCGACGAGCCCCTGCGGTCCCAGCTCGAACGCCAGGTGCGGGAGGCGATCCGCACCGGCCGGCTGCGGGTGGGCGAGCGGCTGCCGCCCTCGCGTGAACTCGCGGGCGCTCTCGGGCTGTCCAGAGGGCTGGTCCAGGATGCCTACGCCCAACTGCTCGCCGAGGGCTACCTGGTGGCGCGCGTGGGCTCGGGCACCCGGGTCGCCGCGGGTGCGCGCCCGCCGTCCGCGCCCCCGGCGCCGGGCCGCCCCGCCGGAAGGCCGCCGCTGCTGGCCGATTTCCGCTGGGGGGTACCCGACCTGGGCTCCTTCCCGCTGTCCGACTGGCTGTGGGCGGTGCGGGAGGCGGCGCGCGGGATGCCGGTGTCCGAGCTGGACTACGGCGACCCCCGGGGCAGCGCGGTACTGCGCGAGGTGGTCGCCGGGTACGCGCGCCGGATACGCGCGGCCGCGGCCGACCCCGAACACACCGTCATCTGCTCGGGATACGCGCAAGGTCTGTCCCTGACCCTGGGCGCCCTCGCCCGCGACGGGGTGCGGCGCGTCGCCTACGAGGATCCCGGCTCACCCGCCTCCGTCCGGGCGGCGGCGGCCGCGGCGGGCCTGGAGGCGGTTCCGGTGCCGGTGGACGAACAGGGCATAGACGTACGGGCGTTGACGGCCACCGGCGCGCGGGCGGTCGTCGTCACTCCGGCGCACCAGTGGCCGACCGGCGTGGTGCTCGGCCCCGAGCGGCGGCTCGCCCTGATCGCCTGGGCGGCCACGCGGGACGGGGTGGTCATCGAGGACGACTACGACGCCGAGTTCCGCTACGACCGTGAGCCCGTCGGCGCCCTCCAGGGTCTCGCGCCGGACCGGGTCGTCTCCATAAGCACCGTCAGCAAGTCCCTGGCGCCGGCGCTGCGCATCGGCTGGTTGCTGTGTCCGCCGGCGCTCGCGGAGACCCTCGTGTCCGTCAAGCACATCAGCGACCGCGGCTCGCCGGCCCTCGACCAACTGGCCCTCGCCAGGCTGATCGAGTCGGGCCGCTTCGACCGGCATCTGCGCCGGATGCGGTCGACTTACGCGGCACGGCGCACCGCGCTGCTGGGCGCGCTCGCGGAGCACGCCCCCGGTGTCGTCGTGACCGGCCTCGCCGCCGGCTTCCACGCCGTGGCCCATCTGCGGGAGACGGTGGACGAACGGGTTCTCGTCACCGCCGCCCGCGCCCGGTCGGTCGGCCTGTACGGGATGAGCACCTGCCGCACCTCGCGGGCCCTCACGCCGCCTCGGCTCGTGCTCGGCTTCGGCAATGTCGGCGAACGCGCCGTCGCCGAGGGGATCGCCGCCGTCGGTGACCTGCTGACCGGCCGGGCGCCGGCGCGGAGTTGAGACCCGCGGCGGTAAGGGAACACCGCCCGCCGCGCGCCCTACTTCCCGCACATGGGGGTCAGGACCCGGCGCGGTCGCGGCCGGCTCAGCGCGAGCGCGGTCGCCATCGCGCGGGCCTTCACCAGCGTCTCGTCGAACTCCTCCACCGGGTCCGACAGGGCGATGACGGCGCCGCCGACGCCGTAGCGGACGGACCCGGGCGTGGCCACGATGGTGCGGTTGACGACGCTGAGTTCGCAGCCGCCGCCGAGGGAGAACCAGCCGATCGCCCCCGAGTACACGCCGCGCGGGCCCTGTTCGAGGCGGTCGATGATCTCCATGGTGCGCAGTTTGGGCGCGCCGGTCATGGAGCCGGGGGGAAAGGCCGCCCGTACGCAGTCGACCGCCGACCGGCCCTCGCGCAGGGTGCCGCGGACGGTGGAGACGAGATGGTGGACCTGCGGGAAGGTCTCCACCCCGCACAGCACCGGCACCTGGACCGAGCCGGGCCGGCAGACGACGTTGAGGTCGTTGCGGACGAGGTCCACGATCATCAGGTTCTCGGCCCGGTCCTTCTCGCTGCCGGACAGGGAGTCCCGCAGCCGCGCGTCCTCCGCCCCGGTGGCGCCGCGCGGCCGCGTGCCCTTGATCGGCTTCGAGGTGACGGCTCCGTCGGGAACGACGGTCAGGAACTGCTCCGGGGAGGCGCTGAGCACGGCCACGCCCGGGAAGTCGAGCAGCGCCCCGTAGGGCACCGGGCTGACGCGTCTGAGGAGGGAGTAGGTGGTCAGCGGGTCGATGTCGATGTCGGCGACCGCCGTGTTCGACAGGCAGATCTCGTACGACTCGCCCTGGCGCAGCTCCTCCAGGCACTCCCCGACCATGCGGAGGTACGCGTCCTTGCCGTGCCGCAGCTCGACCCGTGCGGGTGGCACGTCGACCGGTCCGAGTTCCGTGACGGACAGAGGAGTTCGGGGCAGCGTACGCAGTCGTTCACCGGCCGACTCCAGCCACGCGGCGACCTCCGCGTCGTCCCGGTGACGGCTGAGCCGGAGCAGGTAACAGGCGTGCTCGGCGTGGTCGATCACCAGCGCGCGGTCGGCGAAGACCACGGCGGCGTCGGGGGTTTCGGCGGTGTGCGTGGTGAACGCCCCGAGGTCGCCCTTGAGTTCGTAACCGAGGTAGCCGACGTACCCGAGCCGGAACCCGAAGGGAAGGTCGTCGCCGCCGTCGACGCGGCGGGCCGCCAGTTCGGCGTCGAGGTAGTCCAGGAAGGTGCCCGGGACCGTCCGCCCGCCCGGCTCCACCCGGACGAGTCGTTCCGCCGCCCGGTAGGTGGCGTACTCGCCGAGCGGACCGGCGCCGTCGCCCATGAGGGAGAAGCGGCCCTGCCGCGGCGCGCTGCCGCTGTCCAGCCAGAAGCCGTGCCGGGCGGCGGCGAAGAGCGCGGTGTAGGCGGCCTCCGGATCCGGCGCCCAGGGAAGCCGGCGGACGTGCAGCCGGTACGGCGGGTCGGTGTCCGCCGCCGGGCCGGGCGCGCGGCCGCGCCAGGCGTGCGTGAGATCACGGAAGTTGGCGAGCAGTTCGTGGCCGTACTCCGTGCTGACGGACTCCGGATGGAACTGGACTCCCCACAGCGGCCTGTGGCGATGGCGGACCCCCATCAGCACGCCGTCCTCGGACCAGGCCAGCGCCTCCAGTTCCTCGGGCAGGTCGGTGACGGCGAGCGAGTGGTAGCGCACCACGTCGAAGGGCGAGGGCAGTCCGGCGAAGAGGTCGCGGCCCGTGTGGGTGACCGGGGAGAGGCGGCCGTGCCGGGGTTCGGGCGCGTGCCGCACCCGCGCGCCCAGGAGGTGGCAGATGCCCTGGTGGCCCAGGCACACCCCGAGGACCGGCAGGTCCCAGTCCAGGAGCGCCCGGGTGCCGATGCCGAAGTCCTGGTGCCGTTCCGGCCGGCCCGGCCCGGGGGAGATCACGACGTTGTCGAAGTCCCGTGGGTCCAGCGCGGACCAGTCGGCGTCGTTGCGGACGACCACCGGCTCCCGTCCGTTCACCTCCGTCAGCAGCTGGTGGAGGTTGTAGGTGAAGGAGTCGTAGTTGTCGATGAGGAGCGTGCGCGTCATCTGTGCCTGTCCCCGGGTGCTCATCGCGCGGACAGCACCGCGGCCTGTTCGGTGACCGCGCGCAGGACGGTCAGGGCGTCGTGCAGCGCGCCGATGTCGTGGGTGCGGATGTAGTCCGCGCCGTCGAGGGCCGCGTGGATCTCGGCGGCCAGGGTCGCGGGCCCGCTCTCGGCGATCTCGCGGCCGGTCACGGAGCGCAGGAACGACTTCCGCGAGGCCGAGATCATGACCGGCAGTCCGAACTCCTCCTTCAGCGACCGCACCGCGCCGAGCACGGCGAAGGACGTCTCGGGGTTGCTGCCGAGGAAGTAGCCGAGCCCCGGGTCCACGACGAGCCGGTCCCGGTCGATCCCCGCGTCCCGCAGGGCGGCCAGCCGCTCGGCGAAGAACCCCAGGATGCCGTCCCAGACTTCGGCCGGATCCGTCGGCACCCGGGTGGCGGGCCCGAGGCGCTGCACCGAGTGCATGACCACGAGCCCGCAGCGCGCCGCCGCCAGCCGGCCGTAGCTCTCCGGGTGGGGGAAGCCCTGGATGTCGTTCAGGTAGGAGACGCCGCGGGCGAGGGCGAAGTCCTGGGTCTCGGGCAGGAAGGAGTCGACCGAGCACGGGATGTGCTCGGCGGCCAGGCGGTCGAGGACGGGTGCCAGGCGCGCGCACTCCTCCTCGGCCGGCACGCGGGCGGAGTCCGGATTGCTCACGGCGGGCCCGAGTTCGACGATGTCCGCCCCCGCCGCCCGCAGCCGCAGCGCCTGCCGCACGGCCGCCTCGGCGTCCAGGTAGCGGCCGCCGTCGGAGAACGAGTCCGCCGTGATGTTGACGATGCCGACGAGCAGCGGTCCACGGCGGTCGCCCGTCGCCAGGGGCGCACCGGGGGCCAGAGTGGGCATGGGATTTCTCCGTCCTTCAAAGGCGGTTCGGCGCAGCAAGGTTACGCGTCTGAAGGGTCCTCGGCGGAAGATTCTCCGGCCGTGAGGGGGGTCACAGGGCAATATCTCCCTTCTCGACGCACCCGTCCGCAGTCTGCGCGCCCGCCGGTGCGCCGTCTTCGGTTCCAGGTCCAGCTCGCGGCCGCGGCGACCCGGCCCGGAGTACAGGTGCGGCCCCGCCGTCGGACCGAAGACGCGGCGCGGGGCGGGGCCGCAGACTCCTCGGCGGCGGTGACCGAGGGCCGATGGCCGATGGCCGAATACGACCGTCACCGCATCGCAGACCGACGAACGGGGGACACGTGCCGGGAACACTCGCGAGCGACATCCTCGCCATCGCCCGGCTGCGCCCCGGCGCGGTGGCGCTGGCCGGAATGCCCGGCGAGGACACGGACGTCAGCTACGGGGAGCTGGCCGCGCTGGCCGAACGCACCGGGCGCTCTCTCGGCGCCGCCTTCGCCGAGGACCGCCCCCTCGCCCTGGTGGCCGCCAAGACGCCCGCCTCGATCGCCCTGACCCTGGCCTGTCTGTCGGCCGGCCGCCCCCTGCTGCTGCTCTCCCCCGACCTCGGCGGGGACACCACGGCGACGCTGGCCGAGCGCGCCGGAGCCCAGGCGCTGGCCACCGTGGAGGGGGGCCGGCTCGTCTGGACGACCCTGCCGGACGGGTCGCGGTCCGCCGCGGCGGTGCCCGAGGGCACCCGTCTCGTCCTCACCACCTCCGGCTCCACCGGAGTCCCCAAGCTGGTCCCGCTGACCGCCGGTGCGCTCGACGCCTTCACCGCGTGGGCGGGCGGGTTCCTCGGCCTGGACGGGGACAGCCGGGTGCTCAACTACGCGCCGCTCAACTTCGACCTGTGCCTGCTGGACATCTGGGCCACCCTGCGCCACGGCGGCCGGGTGCTCCTGGTGGACCCCGCGCGGGCCGCCGAGCCCGCGTATCTGGCCCGCTGGGTGCGCCTCGGCCGGCCGCACGTCGTCCAGGGTGTGCCGCTGCTGTTCCGGCTGCTCGCCGAGACCGGCCCGCGCCTGGGCGCCGACGGTGTCCGGCATGTGCTGCTGACCGGCGACCACGTGCCCCGGCAGGTGCGCCGGAGGCTGCCGGAGCTGTTCCCGAACGCCCGGCTGCACAACGTCTACGGCTGCACGGAGACCAACGACAGCATGGTCCACAGCTGCGCCCCCGCCGAGGCGGCGGGCGAGGACGTGCTGCCGCTGGGCGAGCCGGTCCAGGGCACCCTGGTCGCCGTACACGACGGCGAGCGCGAGATCACCGGGCCGGGCAGCGGTGAACTCCTCGTCTCCACGCCGTTCCAGACGCCCGGATACCTCGCCGAACCCGCGGCCCTCGACCGGTTCCCGCGGCGGTACGGCCGTACCTGGTACCGGACCGGCGACCTCGTCGAGCGTGGCGCGGACGGGCGGCTCCGGCTGGTCGGCCGGACCGACTTCCAGGTCAAGGTGCGCGGCGTCCGCGTCAACGTGGAGGAGGTCGAGCGGGTCCTCACCGACCGCCCCGAGGTCGCCGAGGCGGCGGTCGTCGCCCTCCCCGACCCGGACGCGGGCGTGGCCCTGCACGCCTTCGTGCGCCCCAGCGGCGACGAGGTGACCGGCCTCCAGTTGCGCACCCTCTGCGCCGCCCGGCTGAACCGGGTGGCGATTCCCAGCCGCTTCCATCTCGTGGCCGGTCCGCTGCCCGTGGGGCCGACCGGAAAGGTGGACCGTCGCCGTCTCCAGGAGCACGTGACATGAGTCTGAACCAAGAGGTCACCCAGCACATCGTGGACGAGTACCTGCCCGGTACCCCTCCCGAGGAGCTGGAGGACTCCTACGACCTGCTGCGCAACGGCGTGGTGTCCAGCCTTCAGTTGCTGCGCCTCATCGCCTGGCTCGGCAACCGCTACGACGTTCCCTTCGACGAACTCGACGTCACCCCGGACGACTTCCGTTCGGTGGCGGCGATCGTCACGCTGATCGACCGGCACCGCCGGTCCCTCGGCGCCTCATCCCTTCCAGCCAACTGATCCGAGAACGAACGGGGGCCAGCGACATGTTCATTCGCGACAAGAAAGCCATCGAGCCGGTCGAGTGGGGCAACGGCCTCAGCTACCGCATGGTCGTGGACGACGACCGGATGGGCTTCACCGTCTGCCACACCGTCGTGGAGGCGGGCACCAAGTCGAAGCTGGAGTACAGCCGTCACCTGGAGGCCTGTTACTGCATCTCCGGCTCCGGCCGGGTGGAGACCGCCGACGGCAGCGTGGGCCAGGACATCCAGCCCGGCATGCTCTACGCGCTCGACCAGCACGACGCCCACTACCTGATCGCCGACCCGGGCGGCGACATGGAACTGATCAGCGTCTTCAACCCGCCGCTGCGGGGCGACGAGCGGCACAACCTCGGCGCCGACGGCTTCTCCCACTACTGAGATGCCGCACAGCGAAGAACAGCGCGAACTGCTGCGCGCCATCCGCGATGTGGCCCGGTCCGCCGGGCAGGGCCACATCGAGCGCGACCGGGCGGGCGAGTTCGACACGGAGGGCTGGAAACGGCTGTGCGACGTCGGCCTGTTCGGGCTGCCGTTCGGCGCGGAGTGGGGCGGCCTGGGCGAGGACCTGGTCACCACGGTCGCCGTCCTGGAGGAACTCGGGTACGGCTGCCCCGACACCGGGCTGAGCTTCTCCGCCACCACCCACCTGGTGAGCACCGGCGTCCCGCTGCACCGGTTCGGCTCGGCGGCGCTCAAGTCCCGCTATCTGCCGGGCGTCTGCGCGGGCACCACGATCGGCGCGCACGCCATCACGGAGCCCGACGGCGGCTCGGACATGACCCACATGCGCACGAGCGCCGCCCGGGACGGTGACGCCTTCGTCCTCAACGGCAGCAAGGCGTTCGTCAGCAACGGGCCCATCGCCGACCTCATCGTGGTCTACGCCCGCACCGGCGAGAGCGGCGACATCGGCGGCCTGACGGCCTTCCTGGTGCGCCGGGACACCCCGGGCGTGACGGTCGGGCGGCCGGTGGGCAAGCTGGGCCTGCGCACGTCGCCGCTCGCGGAGGTGTTCCTGGAGGACGTCCGGGTGCCCCGCGACCATGTGATCGGCGGGGTCGGGGCGGGGTTCCTCGTCTTCGACCACGTGATGCAGTGGGAGATCCTCTGCGGTTTCGCCGTCACCACGGGCGAGATGCGCAGACGCCTGGAGCGCTGCGTCCAACACGCCCGCAGCAGGCATCAGTTCGGCACCCACATCGGCTCCCACCAGGCCGTCTCGCACCGGCTCGTGGACCTGCGCATCGACGTGGAGACCGCCCGCAAGTGGCTCCACGACACCGCGCGCCGGGCACAGGACCGCGAGGACGTGGCCGCCGACATCGCCACCACCAAGCTGATC
Source organism: Streptomyces sp. NPDC048106 (assembly GCF_040706415.1). Taxonomy (NCBI): domain Bacteria; kingdom Bacillati; phylum Actinomycetota; class Actinomycetes; order Kitasatosporales; family Streptomycetaceae; genus Streptomyces; species Streptomyces sp. NPDC048106. The sequence goes on from NZ_JBEZND010000047.1 coordinate 57,604, forward strand.
GTCAGCGAGGCCAACGTCCGCTCGGCGCTGGCCGCGGTGCAGATCTTCGGCGGCTACGGCTACACGACCGAGTACGGCCTGGAGAAGGAGCTGCGGGACGCCGTGGGCGGCACGATCTACTCCGGCACCTCCGAGATCCAGCGCGAGCGTCTCGCCGTACTCATGGGGCTCGACCGTCCCCTCACCGCCACCGGGAAGAAGGGGCAGACATGACAGTGAGCCGGGAGCCGACACTGGCACCGACCGAGTTCCTGGACCACACCTCCGAGGCCGTCCGCGCGTTCGTCGCCGAGGTGCTGCCCGCCGGGGACGCCTTCACCGGCCAGGGCGCCGACCCCGACACCGAACGCGCCCGGCGCAACGCGGTCGCGCTCTACTACGCGGTCCGCGACACCATCCCGTACGAGGTCTACGGCGCCGACCTGACCCGCACCGGGCTCAGCGCGAGCGGAGTGCTCGCCCACGGCTTCGGCTTCTGTGTGCACAAGTCCGCCCTGTACGCGGCCGCCGTGCGGTCGGTGGGCATCCCCAGCCGGCTCTACTACGGCGACGTACGCAACCACCTCGCCTCCCCGCGGCTGCGCGAACTGGTCGGCGGCGACGTCTTCCGCTTCCACAGCCTGGCCGTGGTGCGCCTGGACGGCCGCTGGACCAAGGCCACCCCGGTGTTCAACAAGATGCTGTGCAAGCTGTACGGCATCAAGCCGCTGGAGTTCGACGGGCGCGCCGACAGCCTCTACCACCCCTACGACGAACAGAACCGCCGGCACATGGAGTTCCTCCACGTCCACGGTGAGTTCGACGACGTTCCCTACGACCTCGTCTACGAGGGGATCAGGGCGGCGCATCCCAGGCTGTTCGCCGGCTCGCACACCACCACCCCCGGATCGCTGGCCGCCGAGGCGGCCGGCCCGGCGCTCTGAAAAGGACCTTCAGCATGGACAGGACGCGCTTCTCGCTCGGCGAGAACGACGCCCCGACGACCTGGTACAACCTGGCCGCGGATCTGCCCGGGGCCCCGCTGGCGCCGGCGCTCAACCCGCGGACCCGGCAGCCGCTGACGCGGGCGGAGATGGCGCACACGATGCCGGAGCCGCTCATCGAGCAGGAGCTGAGCACCGAGCGCGAGATCGAGATCCCGGCGGAGGTACGCGAGCTGTACGCGCTGTGGCGGCCCTCCCCGCTCTACCGCGCCCGCCGCCTGGAGCGCGCGCTGGACACCCCGGCACGCATCTACTACAAGTACGAGGGCGGCGCGCCGACCGGCAGCCACAAGCCCAACACCGCTATCCCGCAGGCCTATTACAACAAGCTGGCCGGGAAGACGGGGCTGGTCACCGAGACCGGGGCCGGGCAGTGGGGCAGCGCCACCGCACTGGCCGCCTCCTTCTTCGGGATGACCGCCAAGGTCTACATGGTCAAGGTGAGCTTCGAGCAGAAGCCCTACCGCCGGGCCCTGATGGAGACCTACGGCGCCCAGTGCACGGCGAGCCCCAGCACGGAGACCGAGGTCGGCCGCAAGATCCTGGCCGACGACCCCGACTGCCCGGGCAGCCTCGGCATCGCCACCTCGGAGGCTCTGGAGGCCTTCGCGCAGGACCCGGACCTGGGCTACGTCCTCGGCAGCGCGGCCAACCACGTCCTGCTGCACCAGACCGTGATCGGCCAGGAGGCGATCCGGCAGATGGAGCTGGCCGAGGACTACCCGGACATCGTCGTGGGCTGCTCCGGCGGCGGCAGCAACCTGGCCGGGCTGTCCTTCCCGTTCCTCGGCGAGCAGTTGCGCGGCGGCCGCGGGGTGCGCGTCATCGCCGTGGAACCGGCCGCCTGCCCGACCCTCACCCAGGGCACCATCGCCTACGACTACGCGGATACCGGCCGGCTGGGCCCGCTGTTCCGGATGCACACCCTGGGCCACGGCTTCGTGCCCCCCGCCGTGCACGCCGGCGGGCTGCGCGCCCACGGCATCGGCCCGCTGATCAGCCGCTGCGTGGAGGACGGGCTGATGGAGGCGCGTGCGGTGCCCCAGACCGAGTGCTTCGAGGCCGGGGTGCGGTTCGCCCGCACCGAGGGCATCGTGCCGGCCCCGGAGTCCACGCACGCCGTGCGGGTCGCCGTGGACGAGGCCCTGCGCTGCCGCGAGGAGGGCACCGCCAAGACCATCCTGTTCGGCCTCTCCGGCCACGGGCACTTCGATCTGGCCGCCTACGAGCGGTACTTCGCGGGCACGCTGGCCGACGACCGCCCGGACGAGGCGCTGCTCGCCGCCGCGGCCGACGGCATTCCCCAGCTGGACCGGGGATGAGCGGCACGCGCACGGTGGCCGTCGTCGACGCCGACGGCATCGGTGCCCATCTGCCCGGGGCACTGGCACGCCAGGGGCTCGGCTGTGTCGTCGTACGCTCCGACACCCCGGACGCGGGTTTCGCCCGCGATGCGGGCGGCGCCGGGCCGGATGTCGTCCACGCCGGTGACCTGGCGGCCACCGCGGCGGCGTTGCGCGGGCGCGGGGTGGACTTCGTCGTGGCGGGCACCGAGTCCGGGGTGCTGCTGGCCGACGCCCTCTCGGCCGCGCTCGGCACGCCGGGCAACGGCATGTCCCGGCCCGCCGCCCGCCGCGACAAGTACGCGATGGCCCGGGCGGTGGCGGCGGCGGGCCTGGCCACCGCGGCCTCGCTCGTGACCGGCTCGCCGGCCGAGCTGCGGGAGTGGGCGCGGCAGCGGGGCGAGTGGCCCGTGGTGCTCAAACCGCGGGCCAGCGCCGGCACCGACCAGGTCCATTTCTGTCACTCCGTCGAGCAGTTGGACGCGGCGTTCGCGGCCATCAGCGCGGCCACCGACCGCTACGGCGGACGCAACACGACGGTCCTCGCCCAGCAGTACCTGCACGGCGAGGAGTACTTCGTGAACACCGTCAGCCGCGACGGCGTGCACCACGTGGTCGAGATCTGGCGCTATCACAAGGCGCTGATCGCCGGGACCGTCCCGATGTACGACTACGAGGAGCCGGTCCCTGCCGAGGCCCCGGGCGTGCCGGAGGTCGCCGCGTACGCGCTGGCCGTCCTGGACGCGCTGGAGATCCGCAACGGGGCGGCGCACACCGAGGTGATGCTCACCGCGGACGGGCCGGTGCTCGTGGAGTGCGCGGCACGTCCCGGCGGCGCGCACGCCCCGGACGTGATCTCGCGGTGCCTGGGGACCAACCAGATCGACCTGCTCGCGCGGGTGATCGCCCGGCCCGGCGAGCTGACCGACGGCACCCTGCCGCGGTACCGGATCGGCACCCCGCTGCGCTATGTGTCGCTGATCAGCCATGTCGACGGGGTCATGCCCGACGCCGCCCGGCTGGCCCCGGTGCGTGCCCTGCCGTCCTTCACGGAACTGGTCCTGGCCGCACCGGAGGGCTCGCCCGTCCGCCCCACCGTGGACCTGAGCAGCTCGCCCGGCTACGTCTACCTCAGCGCGCCGGACGCCGCCCGGATCGAGGCCGACTACCGGCGGCTGCGCGAGCTGGAACGCACGGGCCTGTACACGGCGCCGGTGCCCGCCGCCGGCCACTGACCTTCGTTGCCTTACCGACCTTTCCCTTCCAAGGAGTTGAGACGATGTCCGTCGAGACGACGTCCGTGGCGAACCTGGCCGAGCTGGCCGCCTACCCCGCCGACTGGCAGCACACCGAGAAGCGCATCCACCCGGGCGAGCACCTGAGCCTGCCGGGCGCCCTGCTGAAGTGGTACGACATCCGCACGGCGGAGCAGGAGGCCACGCCCGAGGTCACCGAGGAGGCGCGCGCCTTCCTGCGCGCCGAGACGGAGGCGGGGCGGCTGGAGTTCCGCGGCGAGATGGGCTTCGTCCTCAACCACCGGTGCGGCGACAAGTACTTCATGATCGTGTGCGTGTGGCGCAACAAGAACGAGATGTGCCAGGCGATCTTCGCCCGCGACGAGTCGGGTTACGGCCCCTACCAGGCCGCGCCGGGCACCCTGCGTGCCACCCAGGAGGTCGTGGAGCTGGACGCCACCTCGCACGAGCGCCGCGGCTGGTCCCGCTATCTCCAGTCCGCACGGGACGAGGCCGCCAAGCGGGCGTACCTGGACGACGCCTGCACGGGCCGGCTCGTCTGAGGGGCTCGCGCCCCCGCCGGCGTACCGCCGAGGCGACACGCCGTACCCCCCGAGCCGTCTCCACGGAAGGAGCAGCCGTGACAGGTCCCGCCCACCAAAGGCACCGCGCCGACGCGGGATCCGGACGCAGGCTGGTCATCCTCGGCGTGGCCGCCAGTGACAGCCACGCCGTGGCCAACCATCTGATCGCGCACGGCCTGCGGGCCGGCGGCTTCGAGGTGGTCAACCTCGGCACGTGCACGCCGGTCGCGGAGTTCGCGGCGGCGTGCCGGGAGCATCCCGAGGCGGAGGCGGTGCTCATCGGCAGCATGAACGGGCACGCCTACGAGGACCTCAGGGAGCTGCCCGCCGCGCGGGCGTCGGGGGCCGTCCCGTGCCCGGTGATCCTCGGCGGCAATCTCTCGGTGGGCAGCACGAAGGACGCGGCCGCGACCGAGCGGCTCCTGGCGCTCGGCGTGGACCGCGTCGTCACCGACCCCTCGCTGCTGCCGGCCGTCCTCGACGAGCTGCGCGAGGAGCGGGCCCGCGCGGCGGTGCGGGCCCCGGACGACGGTCTCGGTGCCGCGTGAGGCGGACGCTCCCGCCCGCTCCCGCGCCGCCCTCGCTGCGGGAGTCCGCGGCGTACATCGAGCGGCTCGGCAAGCCCACCGTGGCGCAGGTGCTGCGGCAGGCGCACGAGGCCGGGCGGGTCGCCGTGCAGCCACGCTGCGGGGTGGGCGGGCACGAGGAGATGAAGCGGCTGCTGACGACGCTGGAGGCGCGGGCGGCGCCCGACGTCCTGACCCTCACCATCGACTCGCACACCCGGCTGCTGCGGTTCGGACAGGCCCGGCGCGCGCTGCTGGACGACCCGGGGGACCTCAACGGTTACCCGCTGGTGACCCACGGCTGGCGGCGGGGCCGGGAGCTCAACGAGGCGGTGGCCGCGCCCCTGGAGGTGCGGCACGGCTCCCCTGACGCACGGCTGCTGTTCGAGGCCGCCGTGGCGTCCGGCATCACCTCGTTCGAGGGCGGCGGCATCTCCTACAACCTGCCCTATTCCAAGGCGGTTCCGCTGGCCGAGTCGCTGGCGGCGTGGGAGGAGGTCGACCGCCGGTGCGGTGAGCTGGCCCAGCTGGGGGTGGTGGTCGACCGGGAGCTGTTCGGAACCCTGACCGCCGTGCTGGTGCCGCCGTCGATCAGCCTGGCCGTCAGCGTCCTGGAGGCCGTCCTCGCGGTGCGGGCGGGCGTGCGCTGCGTCTCCATCGCCTATCCGCAGGGCGGACAGGTGATCCAGGACGTCGCCGCGCTGCGGGCGATCCCCGAGCTGGCGGCCCGGTATCTGGGCCCGGACGTCCTGGTGCCCCCGGTGCTGCACGAGTTCATGGGCGTCTTCCCGCGCATGCGCGGACACGCGGAGGACCTCATCCTCTACGGCGCGCTCGTGGCCCGTCTCGGCGGGGCGTGGAAGGTGGTCTCCAAGACGCACCAGGAGGCCGCGGGCATCCCGGACACCGAGGCCAACGCCGAGGGCATCCGGCTGGCCGACCGCGCCAACTCCCCGCTGCTCGGCTTCGTGACGGTGGACGAGGAGCGGGTCGCGGCCGAACGCGAGCGGATCCTGGACGAGGTGGACGAGCTGGTGGCGCCGGTGCTGGGCCGGGGCGGCGACCTGAAGGCGGCGATCGTGGACGCGTTCGCGCGGGGGACGCTGGACATCCCGTTCAGCGCGAGCCGCCACGCCCGCTCGGAGGTCGTGCCGGGCCGGGACCGGGAGGGCGCGATCCGCTATCTGTCCGCCGGCTCGCTGCCGTTCTCCCGGCGCACCCTGCGGCGCAACGACGATCTGCTGGACCGCCGCGGCCACGCACCCATCGGGCAGATGCTCGACGCGGTCACCGCGGACATCTACTACTTCCCCGATCTGTTCGGGGAGCCGCGCACGTGAACAAGAAAGCGACACAACCTATGACGCCAGCCAAGCGCCTGCTCCTCGTGGGCGGTTCCGCCACCCATCTGTCCAAGGCCCGGGCCAGCGGTGCCGACATCCTCTGGGTCCGGATGCCGGACGAGACCGGACCGGCCGGCGCCGAGCACGGCGTCGAGGTCGTCCACGCCGACTACGCGCACGAGGAGACGCTGCGCCGGATCGCCCAGGAGGCGCACGCCGTACGGCCGTTCGACGCCGTGGTGTCCCTGACCGAGCCCGGTCTCGACCCCGCCGCCCGGGTCAACGACCTGCTGGGCCTCGGCGGCACCGGATACGAGGTCGCGCACCGGTTCACCGACAAGCACCTGATGCGCCGGCGCCTGGTGGAGGCCGCGGTGCCCGGTATCCGTATCGTCGCCTCCGCGCTGGTCGAGGACGAGGAGAGCCTGCGCGTCTTCGGCGCCGCGCACGGCTACCCGTTCATCGTGAAGCCGACCTGCGGCACGGCGAGCTTCGGCGTGCTGAAGGTGGACACGCGGGAGGGGACGGCCGCGGCCTGGCAGGAGATCGGCCGCCTGCGCGACTCCGACCACCCGCTCGTCCACGCCTACGACCTGGGCGAGTTCATCATGGAGGAGTACATCGACGGGCCGCTGTGCAGCGCCGAGGCGTTCAGCTTCGCCGGGCACCACGTGGTCGCGACCGTCACCGAGGCCATCACGGAGGAGAGCAACCACGTCCACGTCGGCCACGCCATCCCGGCGCGGGTCAGCCCGGCGGTCGAGGCGGACGTGGTGCGGGTGACGGCGGCCTTCCTGGACGCGATGGGATACCGCGACGGCGCCTCGCACACCGAGTTCAAGCTGACCCCCGAGGGCCCGGTGATCATCGAGTCCCAGGCCAGGGTCGGCGGGGCGCTGCTCGGCGATCTCATCGAGACCGTCTACGGCGTGGACCTCCAGGAGCTGGCCTTCGGCTGGCCGCTCGGCACGGCGCAGGCACTGCCGGAGCGGCCGAAGCCCCTTGGCGGCGCGGCGAGTTGGCTCATCGTGACGGACCCCGGGAAGGTGCGGGAGGTCCGGGGCCTGGACGCGATACTGGCCAGGCCGGACACCGTGGGCGTCGACCTGTGGGTGGGTCCGGGCGACGTGGTCCGGTCCTTCGACGGGCAGTGGGACGGGCTCGGTCATGTGGCGAGCAGGGGCGACGACACCACCGATGCCATCGAGCGCTGCCGGCGGTCCCTGGCCGAGCTGCGCATCCTCACGGATTGACGCAGGGGGCAGGGTCCGGCAGCAGACGGCGGTCCCGCGCGTAGACGATGGCCTGCGTGCGGTTCCGCACCCCGAGCTTGCGCAGCAGGTTGGAGACATGGAACTTGATGGTCCGCTCGCTGAGCACGAGGGTCTCCGCGACCTCCTGGTTCGACATGCCCTTGATGACCAGTTCGAAGATCTCCTGCTCGCGCGCGGTCAGCGCGGCCAGTTGGTCCTGCGCGGGCACCGCCGGCCTGCGCACGCCGACGAGGTCGACGAGCCGGCGCGCGAGCGGCGGGGGCACCACGGCGTGTCCCGCCGCGACCGCCCGGATCGCGGTGGCCACCTCGGCCGGCGCGTCGTCGTTCAGCACCACTCCGTCGGCGCCGTCGCACAGATAGGCCAGCGCGTCGTCCAGCGCACCCGCGTCGGCGAGGATCACCACGCCCACCCGCCGGCCGGTGTTCTCCCGCAGTCCGCGCAGCACCTCCGCGGTGTCCCAGGCCGGATCGGCGTCGTCGAGCAGCAGGGCCTGCGGGCGTTTGACGGCGAGGGCGTGGTCCAGCTGAAAGGGAGTGGTGGCCTCGGCGACTATCTGCACTCCGGGGGACCGCGCCATGACGGTGCGAAGTGCGACGCGGGTCAGTGCCCGGCTGGCCAGGACCGCCACCTTGACCTCTTTGCGCGCGGAAAGGTTGCCGTCCTCGGTCCGTTCGTTTTCGGGCAGCGCTTTATGCAAGAGCATGGAGTCCTGTCCTTGTCCCGTCATGAATCGTGTCCACGGGCGCGAGAATTGAGTTACAGATTCCTTGGCACGCGCGCTTCTTCGTGGGAAGCGGCATGCATCCGTAAACCCCCTACCGCAGGTGTGAACCGGGCAAGGGGTCGCCGACAAATCTCGACAAAAGGGGTGACAGGGGGTCACGTCTCCCGACGAAAAGGTACTCTTCCGGCTCTTCCGACTCCTCGGACGAAGATCGCCGGTCCACCACGACACTCCACGTCAACAAGCCCCCGTCTCCGTGTGCGCTTCTCAGCGTGTGTGATGAATCACGCTGTTTGAAAACACTCCGGCAGTCAATTGAACATCGAGCAGCAGTCCCTGACCATCATTGAGCCTACGCGAACACACGGACGACTGTCCAGAACGTTACTGACCAAAAAACGCTTAAATACGCGTCGCATATCTTGACATTGAGAGCGGGTCAGTTGCCGGACCCGAATAAGCGGGCCGCTCTGTTGTCCCGCGGCTGTCCCGGGAAGGAACCCAGATGACGGAACGCACGAGCTACGAGAGATCCCTCGAACGCAGTCGCGCGGCTTCGGCCCGGCCGGACCGGCCGGACTCCTTCACCATGGCGGGCCTGGAGTGGGACCTGCTCGACGACGTCTTCGCCCCGCCCTTCTCCGCGACGACCGGGGCGGCGATGGACGTCCTCGGCCTGACCGGTACGCAGGCGCCCCTGCTGCGGGCGGGGGGATCCTTCCTGGAGGTCGGCTCGGGTACCGGGATCATCGCGGTCATGGCCGCGCTGCGGGGCGCCGCCCGGGTCGTCGCCACGGACATCAACGCGCGCGCCGTGGAGAACACCCGCCGCAACGCCGTGCGCCACGGCGTCGGCGACCGGCTGACCGCCGTACACAGCGACCTGTTCTCCGCCGTCGGTGCCGACGACCGCTTCGACTGCGTCTACTGGCACTCCAACTTCGTGCTGGGCCCTGACGACTACCGCTACCGCAGCGACCACGAGCGCGCCTACGTCGATACCGGTTACCGCGCCCACGAGCGCTATCTGATCGAGGCGCCCCTCCGGCTCGCCCCCGGCGGCAGGGCCCTCCTCCAGTTCAGCGACCGCGGCGACCTCGCCCGCCTGACCGCCCTGGCCACGGCCCACGACCGCCGCCTGGAGGTGCTGCGCCGGCACGGCTTCCGGGAGGGCGCGGAAACGCTGGAGCACATCCTGCTGGAGATCTGTGCGCCGTCCTGACCACCCGGATCGTCACCGGGCCGCGCGCAGCCGCGCGGACAGGTCCTCCAGCACCACCGCCTCGGATTCCGCCAGGTAGAAGTGGCCGCCGGGAAACACCTTGAGGCTCGACTCGCCGGTCGACGCGCGTGACCACGCGTGCGCCTCGGGCACGGTGACGTCCGGGTCGCTGTCGCCGACGTAGATGGCGAGGGGGCTCCGGACGGTGCGGCCGGGCCGGGGCACGTGGTTCCTGATCACGCGCAGGTCCGCGCGGAGCGCCGGCAGCAGCAGCGGGCGGAGATCCTCGTTGTCGTACGCCGCCGCGTTGGCGCTGCCCAGGGACCGGGCGAACGCGACGACCGACTCGTCGTCGTCAGCGGGCAGTTCACGCTCCCCGGTGCCGGGTCCGCCACGCCCGGACACCACGACCAGGACCGGCCCCCGGCCGTGCCTCTCCTCCAGCAGCAGCGCGACCTCGAAGGCGAGGGCCGCGCCCATGCTGTGCCCGAACAGGACGAGGCCGCGGTCGAGCAGCGGGGCCAGCTCCGCGCAGATCGCGGCGGCCATCTCGTCCATGTCCTCCACGAACGGCTCCGTGATCCGGTCCTCCCGGCCCGGATAGCGGACCGCGAGCAGCTCGACGTCGGCGGGCAGCCGCCGGCGCCAGCCGCCGAAGCCGCCGGCGGAACCCCCGGCATGGGGGAAGCAGACCAGGTGCTGCCGGGGCCCGGCGACCGCGCCGAACCGCCGCAGCCAGACCGCGGTGCCGGAAGTGTTCACGAACATAGGGGTGTGCTCCAGAGATGATGACGCGATCAGGACGCGGTCAGGTCACGGACGTTCACGGCGTGCTCGACACACCTGCCGGTGCCGGGGCGACGCGCCGCCGCTGCTCGGGCCGGGTGGCCAGGTACGAGGCGCCGACGGCGAGAATGGCGACGCTGAGATAGACCAGGTACCGGTAGGGCAGTACGTCGATCAGCACGACGCCGACGAAGATCCCGACGCCCTGCATGCCGGTCATGACGAAGTTCGCGGCGCCCGTCACCCGGCCCAGCAACTCGTTCGCGGTGTACAGCTGGAACGCGGTCATGGAACTGACCACGACCGGCGCCAGGCACAGCCCGACGACCGCGGCGGCGGCGATCACCACCACGGTGTCCGGGACCGCCACGAACCCGGCGGCCAGCGCGCACAGCCCGAGGCCGACGGCCGCGGTCCGCCCGGGTCCGGCCCGCTTGATGATGGCCGGCGCGAGCAGACCGCCGGCCAGCCCGGTCAGGCTCATGACGGTGACCAGCGTGCCCACCCAGGTGGCGGGCTTGCCGAGACCGACCGTCACCACGGCGATGCCGAGCGTCTCGTAGAAGCCCATGGCGAAGAAGGCGAGCGCCAGGGCGAAGGACAGCTGCCGCAGCAGCGCCGTGGTCAGCAGGTACCTGAACCCCGCGCCGACGTGCGTGGTCCAGCTCTCCCGCCGCGCCTCCCGCACCGGCTTGGGGTCCTCGATCCGCACCAGCGACCAGCACAGCACCGACACCCCGAAGGTGGCCGCGTCGACGATCGCCAGGACGTGCCCGCCCCAGCCCGCCAGCACCCCCAGCCCGATCCCGGGGGTGATCAGCCTGGCACCCTGGTTCAGCGCCTGGCTGAGCCCGATGGCCGTGCTCACGAGTTCCGCGGGCATGAGCTGCTCCCGCAGGGCCGCGAACGCCCCCGAGGTGATCGCGGCGCTGCACCCGTACAGGAACATCATCAGGTAGATCAGCCAGACCTGACCGGGACCGTCCACCGTGACCAGGGTCAGGATCAGCAGCGCGGTGACCGCCTCGGTGACCATCAGCAGCCGCTTGCGCCGGAACCGGTCCACGAGCACACCGGTGAGGGGCGAGAGCATGGTGCCCAGGGTCAGGCACAGGATGACGACGCCGGCCCGCGCCGTCGACCCGGTCAGCTCCTTGACCCAGATGGAGGCGGCGAGCCAGAAGGCGTTGTCGCCGATCATGGTCACCGTGTTGCCAAGAATGCAGATACGCAGGTTACGCAGGCGGAAGAGTTCGCGCATGTATTTCCAGTCCTCGGGGTGGGCCGGCTCCGGCACTTACGGGTTTCCGGTGCGCCGGATCACGCGATCGACCGCATCGGGCTCTGCGGCCTGATCGACAGCACGTCGATGCTCCGCGACAGAATCGCCTGCTGAAGTCCGCGCAGACGATGACTCGGAGCGAGCCCGGACTGCTCGCTCAGCGAATTGTGGATCGACAGATACACCTGCAACGCCTCACTGGGCCGCCCGGCGTTGTACAGGGCGACCATCAGGAATTCGTGGACCCGTTCACGGGAGGGGTACTCCCCCGCCAACGCATAGAGTTCCCCGACCAGTTCGGCGTCCCGCCCCAGGTTCAGTTCCAGTTCGATCGTCTTCTCGTACGACGCGATGTACAGCTCGTCGAGCCGCCGCGCCGCCGCCGTCAGCCGGGGCGTGCACCGCACGTCGGCCAGGGCCCGCCCCCGCCAGCGCTTCAGCGCCGTACGCAGCAGCTTCGCGGCGCCCGCCATGTCCCCCTCGGCTTCGAGCCGCCCGGCCTCCTCCCGGTCCTGCTCGAACCGGTGCAGATCACTGCCGTGCCCGGCCAGTTCGAACACATACCCCGGCGGCCGCGTGAGGAGAGAGGACTGCGAGGCGCGCGAGCCCCCTTCGCCCAGCAGCTTGCGGAGATTGGAGATGTACACCTGAAGCGCCGTCGTCGCGGTCCGGGGCGGGAATCCTCCCCAGATCTCCTCGATCAACTGATGGGTGGACATCGTACGGTTGGGCCGCACCACGAAATTGGCCAGCAAGATCTTCAGCTTCAAGGCGCCAGGCACACAGGACCGACCGTCACTGTCGACCAGCGACAACGGCCCAAGAATTCCGAACTCCATATCTCTGCTCCCCGTGTGGACAATGCATACGTACTGACGTGCGAGGTGTTCCGCCCCGACCCGCTATCCGCGCGGTCAGGCCTCACCCCTCAGCGAAGCCGCGACGATCGGCACGATGTACGAGAGCGACTCGGGAGTCATCATCGCGTCGTGCTCGTACGGCACCGAGTGCCCCGCGACTCCACCACCGGCGTACGGCAGCCACTTCTCCGCCGCCGTACTGTCACCGGTCCCGGCCGGGTCCGCCGCGATGTACAGCACCCGCGCGGCACAACGGCGGGGCGTGAACGCGCCCAGGATCCGCTCGTTGTTCTCCGCGGCGTCGACCAGCGCGTTGATCCGCGCCTCGTCACCGTCGCGCCAGTCGGCACGAGCGCCCCGGAGGAACTCGATCACGTCCGCGCGGACGAGTCGCCGGTCTCCGGCGTTCGCGCCGGACGCGTCCCCGACCACATCGCCGGGCTTGTACCCGAGGCCCTGCAACAGCGTTTCGAGCGTCTCGTGTTCCACGAGCGAGCCGTCGGGCCCGACCGTGTAGCGCGCCCCCGCGTCGACCAGGGCGAGCAGCGACACCCGCTCGCCCATTTCCTCCAGTTGCACCGCCATCTCGTGCGCGACGTTCCCGCCGAACGACCAACCGAGCAGGCGGTACGGCCCGGACGGCTGCACCGCCCGGATCTGCGCCACGTAGTCGGCGGCCATCTCCGCCACGCTCGCGGGCCGCCGCTCCGGCTCCAGCAGGCCCCGGCCCTGGAGACCGTAGACCGGGCAGTCCGGCCCGAGTCGGTCCGCCAGGCCCTCGTAGGCCCAGGCGAGGGAGCCCAACGGGTGCACGCAGAAGAGCGGTGCGGCGTCTCCGGTGGTCCGCAGCGGCAGCAGCACCCGGAAGGAGTCGTCGGGATCGGTCGCGTCGAGCCGCTCCGCCAGACCGGCCACCGTCGGGGCGTCGAACAGGGCACGGATGCCCAACTCGACGTCCAGGACGGTGCGGATGCGGCTGATGAGGCGGGTGGCCAGGAGGGAGTGGCCGCCGAGTTCGAAGAAGTTGTCGTCGATGGTGACCTGTTCGACGTCCAGCGCCTCGGCGAACAGCTCGCACAGTCGCCTCTCCCGCGTGGTGCGCGGGGCGCGGCCGGTGGCACTCGCGGTGAACTCGGGTGCGGGCAGGGCCCGTCGGTTCAGCTTCCCGTTCGGCGTCAGGGGGAGCGCGTCCAGCACCATGACGGTCGCGGGGACCATGTAGTCCGGCAGCGCCTTCGCCGTGTAGGCCCGCAGGGTCTGCGGGTCGAGGACGACGCCGGGTGCGGGGACGGCGTAGGCGACGAGGCGTTTGTCGCCGGGGCGGTCCTCGCGCACGATCACCGCGGCTTGGGCGATGTCGGGGTGGGCGGCCAGGACGGACTCGATCTCCCCCAGCTCGATGCGGAAGCCGCGCACCTTCACCTGGTCGTCGATGCGGCCCAGGTACTCCAGCTTCCCGGTCGTGCTCCAGCACACCAGGTCACCCGTGCGGTACATCCGCGCGCCCGGGCTCCCGAAGGGATCGGCGACGAAGCGTTCCGCGGTGAGATCCGGGCGGTTGAGATACCCACGCGCCAGCCCGGTGCCGGCGATGTACAGCTCGCCGGGAACGCCTGCCGGCACCGGGGCCAGGGCGGCGTCCAGGATGTAGACCTGGGTGTTGGCGATCGGTCGGCCGATCGAGGACACCCCGCCGGCCTCCGCGTGGACGTCGTCGACCGTGGACCAGATCGTGGTCTCGGTCGGCCCGTAGAGGTTGGCGATGGACGCCGTCCGGGAGACCAGCGTGCGCGCCAGCTCACCCGGCAGCGCCTCACCACCCACCAGCGCCCGCACTCCGGCCAGTTCATCGCGGGCATCGGCGACGACCGCGTGCCACAGGCTCGGCGTCGCCTGCATGACCGTCACCCCGGCCGAGGTGACCAGGGACCGCAGGGCGAGCGGATCACGTACTTGCTCCGGCGCGGCCAGGACGACCGCCGCCCCGTTCAGGAGAGGCAGATACAGCTCCAGACCGGCGATGTCGAACGCGATCGTGGTCACCGCCAGCAGCCGATCGCCTGTCTTCAGAGCGAACCGCTCCTGCATCGACGCCAGGAAGTTCACCAGCGCCCGGTGCTCGACCACCACACCCTTCGGCCGACCCGTCGACCCGGACGTGAAGATCGCGTACGCCGGGATGCCCGCGCTCAAGGGGGCGGAACGTTCGTCCTCGCGCAGATCCTCTCCCGACCGCGCGGCGAGGGCCTGCTGCGTGGCCGGGTCGTCCACGAGGATCCGGGCGGACTCCGCCGGCAGGGCCTCCTGGGCGCCGTAGCCCGTGATGACGGCCATGGGCTGGGCGTCGTGCAGGATGGCGGCGATGCGGTCCACGGGATAGTCGGGGTCGACGGGGACGTACGCCGCCCCGGTCTTCAGCACCGCCAGCAGTGCGATGACCAGGTCGGCGGAGCGGGGCAGGGCGACGGCGACGAACCGCTCGGGGCCCGCGCCCTGCTCGACCAGCAGCCGTGCCAACCGGTTCGCGCGGACATCGAGCTCGCGATACGACAGCTCGACGCCGCCGGACATCAGTGCCGTCGCGTCCGGTGTCCGCGCGACCTGTGTCTCGAACAGCGCGGGAAGGGTCGCGGTGGGGGTGTCCCGGGTGGTGTCGTTCCAGTGAGTGAGGACCTGGTCCAGGTGGGTGTCGTCGAGGACGGGGAGGGTGTGCAGGGGCGTGCCGGGGGCCTCGTCCAGGGCCTGGGCCAGACGGCTGGTGGCGGTGTCCATCAGCGACAGCACGAGGTCCGGGTCGATCGGGGCGACACACTGGACGGTGAAGACGAACCCGTCTCCGGTGTCGTCCACCGAGACCGTCAGCGGGTAGTTGGTCCGCTCCTGCGCGAAGAGGACCTCGATTCCGCCCACTTCCATGTCGGCGTCCGTCGCCCCGGCGGTGTGCCGGTAGTTGAGCAAGGCGGTGAACAACGGCGCCTCCGCCGCGACCCCGCTCATCCGCTGGGCGAGGGCGAGCGGAGCGTGCTCGTGCACCAGCAACTCGGCCAGGTCGCTCTGCATCGAGCGGACCGCGTCGAGCACACCCGTGGCACCGGTGTCGAGGCGGACGGGCAGGGTGTTGATGAACAGACCCGGAATACGGTCCGCGCCCGCACCCGCCTGCATCCGCCCGAACAACACCGTGCCGAACACCACGTCCTCACGCCCCGCCACGGCCGCGACCACCCGGGCGAACATCACATGCAGCACCGTCGCCGCACTCACACCCAGACGACGCGCCGCCTCACGCACAGCGGCAGCCGTGGCCGCGTCGACGGCCGCACGGGACTCGGCGACTGTCGTGCCATCCCCACGGACGTCCACGATCCCGAACGGGGCGGTCGGCTCCGTGACATCACCGAGGAGGGTGGTGAAGAACTCCTCGTGCTCGGCCACCGGGATGCCCAGCCTCGCCTGCGCGACGAAGTTCCGGAACGGCAGAGGTGTTGGCAGTTCTGCCTCGCGCCCCATGAGGAACGCCTGCACCTCGGCGAAGAGGACATCCACCGCGGTGTGGTCCTGGATGAGGTGATGCACCTGTACGAGGGCCACGCACCGGCTGGTGCCGGGCACGTCCGCCACCGTGACATGGACGAGCGGGGCCACGGTGACGTCCATCAGCGAACCGCACGTCAACAGCAGCTCGTCTGCCGCGCCTTGTACGTCGCCGTCGGAGATACCCGTCAAGTGGGCCTCACGTACGGGGATTTCGGTGTGCCGGCAGACGACCTGGACCGGCTCGCGCAGCCCCTCCCACATCACGGCCGTGCGCAGGATGTCGTGCCGGTCCACGACCTTCTGCAGGACACTGACGAACTCGTCGAACCGCGCCCGGGAGTCGAAGCCCAGGGCCATGGGGAGTACGTAGGCGTCCTCGCCCGAGGCGGCGCTCATCAGGTGGTGGAAGAGGATGCCCTCCTGCAACGGTGCCAGGGGATACACGTCCGCGACGTTCCCCACACCGCCGGGCACCCGGGCCACGATCCGGTCGATCTCCTCCTGGGACAGGCCCGCCAGGGGAAGCATGTCGGGCGTGATCGCCGCCGCGCCCTCAACGATGCCGTTCTCGGGGACGACGACCGACCCACCGGAGACGCCACCGTCCACCCCCGAGCCCAGGCCGGCCGCGAGACCGGCGACCGAGGGGGTCACGAACAGAGACCGCACCGGGACCGACAACCCACGCTCACGCAACCGCTCCACCAACGACACCGCCAACAGCGAATGCCCGCCCAACTCAAAGAAGTTGTCGTCAATGGATACGCGTTCCACGCCGAGCACCTCCGCGAAGACCTGGCAGAGGATCTCCTCCTGCGGGTTCCGGGGGGCACGGCCGGCCGTGTCGGCGGTGAACTCGGGTGCGGGCAGGGCACGCCGGTCCAGCTTCCCGTTCGGCGTCAACGGCAGCTCGTCCAGCACCATCACCGCCGCCGGCACCATGTACTCCGGCACCGCAGCAGCCACGAACGCCCGGAGCGCCTGCCCGTCCACACCACTGCGGTCGGTCGCGGGAACGACGTAGCCGACGAGGCGCTTGTCGCCGGGCCGGTCCTCACGCACGATCACTGCGGTCTGGGCGATGCCGGGGTGGGCGGCCAGGACGGATTCGATCTCCCCCGGCTCGATGCGGAAACCGCGCACCTTCACCTGGTCATCGATACGCCCCAGGTACTCGATCTCCCCGGCCGCGTTCCACCGCACCAGGTCCCCGGTCCGGTACATCCGCGCGCCCGGCACCCCGTACGGGTCGGCGACGAAGCGTTCCGCGGTCAGACCGGGACGGTTGAGATACCCGCGCGCCAGACCATCACCCGCGATGTACAACTCACCCGCGACACCCACCGGCACCGGGCACAGACCCGCGTCCAACACATAGGCCGACACGTTGTCGATCGGCCGCCCGATCGGCGGAGTCCCCTCCACACCAGCACCGGCATCCGCATGCCAGTACGTCGTATACACGGTCGCCTCGGTCGGACCGTAGATGTTCGCGACCCGCGCCCCCGGCATCGCCGCCTGGATGTCACGAACCGTATGCGCGGCCAACGCCTCACCAGCCAGAGCCACCACACCCGGACGCGCACCACCCAGCGAACCGGACAACAGATGCGAGAACGCCGACGGCACCCCACTGACCAGGCTCCCCGCCAGCACCCCAGCATCAAGATCGGCCAGAGACAACAAGTCCTGGACCACCTCGATACTCCCACCGGCCACCAGCGGGCTGAAGATCTCAAACACAGAGACGTCGAAGTTCAACGACGTCGACGCCACCACCCGCGACACGCGCCCGAACCCAAACCGACGACCCGCCCACCCCAGCAGATTCACCACCGACCGATGCTCGACCACCACACCCTTCGGCCGACCCGTCGAACCCGACGTGAAGATCACATACGCCGGGATACCCGGGTGCAGAGGCGCAAGCCGCTCGGAGTCGGTGAGGTCTCCGGATGCCTGTGCGCTGAGTGCCTGCCGGGTGGCGAGGCTGTCGAGGAGGATTCGCGTGGCGTCGGCCGGAAGTTCGACGCCACTGTCCTCGACCGTGATGACGGCCATCGGGTCGGCGTCGGCGAGGATGTAGGCGATGCGGTCGGCCGGGTAGTCCGGGTCGATGGGCACGTATGCCGCACCGGTCTTCAGCACCGCCAGCAACGTGGTGATCAGCTCGGCCGAGCGAGGCATGGCGACGGCGACGAACCGCTCCGGACCCGCACCCCGCTCGACCAGCAGCCGCGCGAGCCGGTTCGCCCGCTCGTTCACCTCGCCATACGACAGCTCCACACCCTCGAAGACGACCGCGACCGCGTCGGGTGCCTTCGCGACCTGCGCCTCGAACAGTGCGGGCAGCGTGTTCTCGGGGACGTCGTGGCGGGTGTCGTTCCACTCGCTGAGCACCTGGCCCAGCTCGGTGTCGTCAAGGATGCGCGTCCGGCTGACCGGCTGCTGCGGGTCCGCCAGGACCTCCTCCAGCAGACGCGTCAGCCAGCCCGCCATCCGCTCAACCGTCGACCGGTCGAACACATCCGTGGCGAACTCAATCCCACCCGAGATCCCGGCCGGCTCACCGGTCTCGGTAAAGGACTCCGCCAGGTTGAACGACAGGTCGAACTTCGCCGCACCCGTACCACCAGGAGCAACGTCCACATCCAGACCCGGCATCACCAGATCCGACGCCGGGGTGTTCTGGAACGCCAACGCCACCTGGAACAACGGATGACGTCCCATGGACCTAGCCGGGTTCAGCACCTCCACGAGACGCTCGAACGGCACGTCCTGCGCACCGAACGCCCGCAGGTCCGTCTCCCGAACCCGCTCGACAAGGTCAGCAAAGGACGGATCACCCGACACATCCGTCCGCAACACCAACGTGTTCACAAAGAACCCGACGAGATCGTCCAGGGCCTCGTCCAAACGACCCGCCACCGGCGAACCGATCGGGATGTCATCGCCAGCACCGAGCCGGGACAGCAGGGCAGCCACCGCGGCCTGCATCACCATGAACACACTCGCCCCACGCTCCCGCGCAAGACTCACCACACCACGATGAACCCGCTCACCGAACGCCAGCTCCACGACGTCACCCGCGTACGAAGGCACCACCGGACGGGGCTGGTCAAAGGGAAGCGACAACTCCTCGGGAATGCCCGTGAGTTCACCCTTCCAAAACTCCACCTGCGACGCGCCCGTGCTGTCCGGATCACTATCGTCACCGAGCAGCTCACGCTGCCAGAGCGTGTAATCCGCATACTGCACCGGCAACGGCTCCCATTCCGGAGCCGCACCCTCACACCGCGCCGAATACGCCACCGCCAGATCCCGCGCCAGCGGACCGAGCGACCACCCGTCACCCGCGATGTGATGCACCACCGCGACCAGCACGAACTCACCCGGCGCGACATCGAACAGCCATGCCCGGACGGGGATCTCCGTTTCGAGGTCGAAGGCGTAGCCCGACGCCGACTCGACATCGGTGTCCAGCGTCTCCGGAGAGCTCTTCCGAACCTCTACCGCAGCGCCGGCCTCCTCAACACCGAGCACCCGCTGATACGGCTGCCCCTCCGCCTCACCGAACACCGTCCGCAAACTCTCATGCCGGCCCACGACATCCACCAGAGCCGCGTTCAGCGCGGCGACATCCAACGCCCCCCGCAACCGCACCACCAGCGGAATGTTGTACGTCGCACTCGGCCCCTCCAACCGCCCCAGGAACCACAAACGCCGCTGAGCAAACGACACCGGAACCCGCTCCGGACGCTCAACCGCCCGCAACACAGCCCGCCCCACACCAGCACCCGCAAGCCGCTCCACCAACCCCGCAACCGACGGAGCCTCGAACAACACACGAATACCCAACTCCACACCCAGCACCGACCGCACACGACTCACCAACCGAGTCGCCAACAGCGAATGCCCGCCCAACTCAAAGAAGTTGTCATCAATGGACACGCGCTCCACGCCGAGCACCTCAGCGAAAACCTGGCACAGGATCTCCTCCTGCGGATTCCGCGGAGCACGGCCGGCCGTGCCGGCGGTGAACTCGGGTGCGGGCAGAGCACGCCGGTCCAGCTTCCCGTTCGGGGTCAGGGGGAGTGCGTCCAGCACCAGTACCGCGGACGGGACCATGTACTCCGGCACCGCTTTCGCCACGTACGCCCGCAGAGCCTCCGGGTCGAGCACCGCGTCAGCGGTCGGCACGGCGTAACCGACGAGTCGCTTGTCGCCCGGCCGGTCCTCCCGCACGATCACCGCGACCTGGGCGACCTCCGGATGCGCGGCCAGAACGGACTCGATCTCCCCCAGCTCGATCCGGAAACCACGCACCTTCACCTGGTCATCGATCCGCCCCAGGTACTCGATGTCCCCGGCCGCGTTCCACCGCACCAGGTCCCCGGTCCGGTACATGCGTGAGCCAGGAGCCCCGAACGGGTCCGCGACGAAACGCTCCGCGGTCAGACCGGGACGGTTGAGATACCCGCGCGCCAGACCATCACCCGCCACATACAGCTCACCCACAACGCCCACCGGCACCGGACACAGACCCGCATCCAGCACATACACCCGGGTGTTCCACGACGGACGACCAACCGGCACCGCACCAACCGGAACCTGCTCACCAGGAGCAAGCCGATAGGCAACACAACCCACCGTCGCCTCGGTCGGACCATACTCATTGATCACCGCGGCCGTCGGATGCGCACGCCGCCACTGCCCCAACTGCTCACCCGACAACTGCTCACCACCCACCACCAGATCACCCGA
>NZ_JBEZND010000048.1:0-77507 GCF_040706415.1 Streptomyces sp. NPDC048106
CGACCGCGCTCAACGGGGGGAAGGACCAGTTCGTGCTCGACGTGCGGCGCGCGATGGGCGCGTTGGCCGGGGGCTCGGGTGCCGACGCCCGCAGCAGCGGGCGCTCTTGAGTGCTGCACGGGCAGCGGAGCGGGAGGGCATGGGTGAACGGGCGCGAGGACGCCGGGCCCGACGGCGCCGCTACGGGCGGCACGGAAGCCGGCGACGCGGACCGGCCGGCCGCCGTGGAACCGGGCGCTGCGGGGTGGGGCGCGGCCGCGCTGGGCGCGGCGGAACTCGGCCGCGGTCTCGGTGAACGGGCCACCCTCGTGCAGTTCTCCAGCGCCTTCTGCGCGCCCTGCCGCGCCACCCGGCGCGTCCTCGGCGAGGTCGCCGCGATGGTGCCCGGCGTCGCCCACGTCGAGATCGACGCCGAGGCCCGGCTGGACCTCGTACGCGCCCTCGACATCGTGAAGACCCCCACCGTCCTGGTGCTGGACGCGCGCGGGAGAGAGGTGCGCCGCGCCGCCGGACAGCCCCGCAGAGCCGATGTCATCGCGGCGCTGGGGGAGGCGGTGTGAGGGGGCCTCAGTGCCTGGTGAGAGAGATCCCAGTTCCCGGACCGCACTTGACTGCACGCACCACGCATCGTCAGCCTGACCGTATGCCGACCGAACTCCTTCTCCACGGGCGGGCCCACGTCGACCTCGCGCGCACCGCGAGCGCCTGCTGTCCGGGCTGTTGAGCAGCCACGGCCCCGCTCGCCCTCCCGAACAGAAGGACAACTCCATGACGGCCCTGCCCGGACTCGGCACCCCCCAGCTCGCCTCTCCCGACCTGCTGCGCTCCACCTTCCGCCGGCACGCCGCCGGTGTCGCGGTGATCACCGCCCGCGGCGCCGCCGGGCCGGTCGGCTTCACCGCCACCTCCCTCACCTCGGTCTCCGCCGAGCCCCCGATGATCTCCTTCGGCGTCGGCACCGGCGCCTCAAGCTGGCCCGCGATAGCCGAGGCCGACCGCATCGGCGTCCACGTGCTCGGCGAGCACCAGAGCGAGCTGGCCGCCACCTTCGCCCGCAGCGGCGCGGACCGCTTCGGCGCGCCCACCGTCTGGCGCGACGGCCCCGAGGGCGTGCCCGTGCTCGACGACGTGCTCGCCTGGCTGGTCTGCCGGATCGTCGCCCGTGTCCCGGCCGGTGACCACCGCATCGTGCTCGCCGAGGTCGTCCTCGGCGATCCGACGGGCGGCGGCCGTCCGCTCCTCTATCACCAGGGCCGGTTCACGGCGCTGCGCGACTGATGCGGCGTTGATCACGCCCCGTTCCTCTGCGGAGCCGTCGAGTTCCGGTTACGCTGCGTTGCGAAGGTCACAGTTCAAAGCGCTTGCTTAGCGGGGACGAACTGGGTGTACTGACGAGTAATATCTCGGTCGGAGCGCGCTGACGCCCCGACCGGGATCGGCCGCTTCAGGCGCCTATGCTGCCTGGAAGAGGCAGCCAGGAAATCACGATGCAGTAGGAGAGCCGGCGTGAGCTTGAGGATCGTTGTCACTGTGAAGTACGTGCCCGACGCCACTGGCGACCGGCACTTCGCCGATGACCTGACCGTCGACCGCGACGACGTGGACGGTCTGCTCTCCGAGCTGGACGAGTATGCGGTCGAGCAGGCGCTGCAGATCGCGGAGGACGCGGACGACGCCGAGGTCACCGTCCTGACCGTGGGCCCCGAGGACGCCAAGGACGCGCTCCGCAAGGCCCTGTCGATGGGTGCCGACAAGGCCATCCACGTCGAGGACGACGACCTGCACGGCACCGACGCCATCGGCACCTCCCTGGTACTGGCCAAGGCGATCGAGAAGGCCGGTTTCGACCTGGTCGTCTCCGGCATGGCGTCCACCGACGGCACCATGGGCGTCGTGCCCGCGCTGGTGGCCGAGCGCCTCGGCGTCCCGCAGGTCACCCTGCTGTCCGAGGTCTCGGTCGAGGACGGCACCGTCAAGGGCCGCCGCGACGGCGACGCCGCCTCCGAGCAGCTGGAGGCGCAGCTTCCGGCCCTGGTCTCCGTGACCGACCAGTCCGGCGAGGCCCGCTACCCGTCCTTCAAGGGCATCATGGCGGCCAAGAAGAAGCCGGTGGAGTCCTGGGACCTGTCGGACCTCGACATCGAGGCGGAAGAGGTCGGCCTCGACGGCGCGTTCACCAAGGTCGAGACCGTGGCGGCGCGTCCGGCCCGCACGGCCGGCACCATCGTCAAGGACGAGGGCGAGGGCGGCAAGCAGCTCGCTGAGTTCCTCGCGGGCCAGAAGTTCATCTAAGGGTTCGCGCCCGCCGACCGCCCCTCAACTTCGTTACGCAGGAGACCAATCCCATGGCTGAAGTCCTCGTCTACGTCGACCACGTGGACGGTGCCGTCCGCAAGCCCACCCTCGAACTGCTGACCCTGGCCCGCCGCCTCGGCGAGCCCGTCGCCGTCGCGCTCGGCAACGGTGCCGCCGACACCGCGGCCGTCCTCGCCGAGCACGGCGCGGTGAAGGTCCTCACCCACGACGCGTCCGAGTACGCCGAGTACCTGGTCGTGCCGAAGGTGGAGGCCCTCCAGGCCGCCCACGAGGCCGTCTCCCCGGCCGCCGTGCTGGTCCCGTCCTCCGCGGAGGGCAAGGAGATCGCCGCCCGCCTCGCGCTGCGCATCGGCTCCGGCATCATCACGGACGCCATCGACCTGGAGGCCGGCGACGAGGGTCCGGTGGCCACCCAGTCGGTGTTCGCCGCGTCCTTCACCACCAAGTCCCGTGTCGTCAAGGGCACCCCGGTCATCACGGTCAAGCCGAACTCGGCCGCCGTGGAGGCCGCCCCGGCCGCGGGCGCGGTCGAGGCCCTCGCCGTGACCTTCTCCGAGAAGGCCACCGGCACCAAGGTCACGGGCCGCACCCCGCGTGAGTCCACGGGCCGTCCGGAGCTGACCGAGGCCGCGATCGTGGTCTCCGGTGGCCGCGGTGTCAACGGCGCCGAGAACTTCGCGATCATCGAGGCCCTCGCCGACCAGCTCGGCGCGGCCGTCGGTGCCTCGCGCGCCGCCGTCGACGCGGGCTGGTACCCGCACACCAACCAGGTCGGCCAGACCGGCAAGTCGGTCTCGCCGCAGCTTTACATCGCCAACGGCATCTCCGGCGCGATCCAGCACCGTGCCGGCATGCAGACCTCGAAGACCATCGTGGCCGTCAACAAGGACGCCGAGGCCCCGATCTTCGAGCTGGTCGACTACGGCGTCGTCGGCGACCTGTTCGACGTCGTGCCGCAGCTGACCGAGGAGATCAAGACCCGCAAGGGCTGATCGCCGACCGGCTGTCCGAGGCCCCCGTGACCCGCGCGGTCACGGGGGCCTCGGTGCATCCTGAAGGCGTCGTGGGGGTGTTGACCGGCCGGAAGCGTGCCGGATAACTTCATTTTACGGATTGCTGATTCCGTAAAGCGGAATAACGAGGGAGGGTGTGGGATGGGTCAGCAGGACAAGGCGGCGACCAGCCTCGCCGGCGCCGTCGGCGAGGAGATCAGCGCCTCGCTCGCACCGGTCGACGCCGAGCTGGCGCGCCGCTACCCCGGAGACCCCGGCACCCGGCAGCCCGTCCACACCGTCTACGTCCCCGGGGACGCCTTCACCGCCGGCACCGTCCGCTCCTGGGGCGACCGCGCCCTCGCCGCGTTGGACGAACACGCCCCGGACGCCGCCTCGTTCGCCGCCGTCCTCGGCCTCGCCGACGACCTCGCCGAGCCGGTCCACGCCCGCGTCCGCGCCAAGCTGGAGCGCGAACCGGTCGAGGATCTGCGGGTCGACTTCGAGGACGGCTACGGCCCCCGCCCCGACGCCGAGGAGGACGAGACCGCGGCCCGCGCGGCCCGTCTGGTCGCCGAGGCGTACGCGCAGGGCACCGCGGCGCCGTACATGGGCATCCGCGTGAAGTGCATGGAGGCCGCGGTGCGCGCGCGGGGCATCCGCACCCTCGACGTCTTCCTCACCGGTCTGATGACGGCGGGCGGGCTGCCCGACGGGCTGGTGCTGACCCTGCCGAAGGTGACCTACCCCGAGCAGGTGAGCGCCTTCGCGCGGCTCCTCGCGGCCTTCGAGGAGGCACACGGGCTGGACGCGGGGCGGCTCGGCTTCGAGATCCAGATCGAGACCAGCCAGGCCATCCTGGCGGCCGACGGCACCGCGACCGTCGCCCGCATGATCCAGGCCGCCGAGGGCCGCGCCACCGGGCTGCACTACGGCACCTTCGACTACAGCGCCTGCCTGGGGGTCGCCGCCGCCTACCAGGCCAGTGACCACCCGGCCGCCGACCACGCCAAGGCGGTCATGCAGGTCGCCGCCGCGGGCACCGGCGTACGCGTCTCGGACGGCTCCACCAACGTCCTCCCGGTCGGCCCCGCAGAGCGGGTCCACGCCGCCTGGCGGCTGCACTACGGCCTCACCCGGCGCGCCCTCGCTCGCGCCTACTACCAGGGCTGGGACATGCATCCCGGTCACCTCCCGACCCGCTACGCGGCCGTCTTCGCCTTCTACCGCGAGGGCTTCGAGGAGGCCGCGGCCCGTCTCGCCCGCTACGCCGACCGGGCCGGCGGCGACGTCATGGACGAGCCCGCCACCGCCAAGGCCCTCAGCGGCTATCTGCTGCGCGGCCTGGACTGCGGCGCCCTCGACCTCGGCGAGGTCACCGAGCGCACCGGGCTGACCCGCGCCGGTCTGGAGGGCTTCGCCGCACCCGGGCACGGCGATCTCGCGGCCTCCCGGAGATAGCGGCCGGGCTCATGGGGCGACGTACGGTTCGAGCCCCGACTCCGTCACCCACGCGTGCTCGGCGAACAGCCGGGTGCCCCGGTCGCACAACCGCACGTCGCCGCGCGCCCGCGCGCTGAACTCCTCCGGGGTCGCCCCGAACAGCGCCCGCAACGAGGCCGACGCCGCGAGGAGTGCGCTGAGCAGCGGGCGCTGGCCCGGATGACCGCGGGGCACGCCGGTGCCGTCGTGCAGCACTCCGTGCCGGTTGACGTACGAGTACGTCCCCGACAGCACGGTGCCGTCGGCCAGTTGGACCTGGACGTCCGGCGCGGGCAGCCAGGCCCGCCGGAAGTTGCCGTCCGGCAGCGGCACCCCCTCGCTGGCGTCGATCACGTCGAGCTGCCGCCGGTCCAGCCACAGGACGAACAACTCCCGTGTCACGGACGGCGACTTGACCGGCGAGGCGGAGACATAGCCCATGCGGCTGACGTGTGCGGAGACGCCCACATCGAGGCCGGTCACCCGGGCCCGCACCATCGGCACGGGGGAGTCGAGCCCGAACTCCGCCATCTTGTGCCGCAGTTGGCCGGGGCAGGCGTTGGAGCCGACCGTGAGCACCGGCGCCCGGTCGTCGTACACCAGTTGGGCCAGCGGCAGTATCCGGTCGCCGTGCAGCAGTCCCGAACGGGCGGGCCAGGCGCCCGGATACGTCAGCGGATGCTCGCGCGGCACCCCGGCCAGTCCCAGCTCCTCCAGTGTGGCCACGGGCGCCTCAGTCCGCCGGGGGCAGTTCGCCCGAGCCGCGGGTGACCAGGCGGGTCGGCAGCTCGATCCGCTCCGGCGCGACGAGACCGCCGTCCAGCTGCCGGAAGAGCCGCTCCGCCGCCGTACGGCCCAGCGCCGACGCGTCCTGGGCCACCACCGTGACGCCCGGCCGCAGCAGATCGGCCAGCTCGAAGTCGTCGAACCCCACCAGGGCCACCTGGCGGGCGTGTTCGGCGAGGACCCGGACCACGGTGACCGTCACCCGGTTGTTGCCCGCGAAGACCGCGGTGACGGGCTCGGCCCCGGCCAGCATCTCCTGCGCCGCCCGGCGCACCCGCTCCGGGCAGGTCACCCCGAGCGACATCCAGCGGTCCTCGACCGGTATCCCCGCGTCCTCCATGGCCGCCCGGTAACCGCGCAGCCGCTCGGCCGCGGTGTGGATGCGGGGCATGTCCCCGATGAACCCGATCCTGCGGTGGCCGTGCGCGATCAGATGGGCCACACCGTCGCGGGCGCCGCCGAAGTTGTCGGACAGCACCACGTCGGCGTCGATCCGCCCGGCCGGTCGGTCCACGAACACCGTCGCCACCCCCGCGCGGACCTCCGGCTCCAGATAGCGGTGGTCGTCCCCGGCCGGGATCACCACCAGGCCGTCCACCCGCCGTGCGCACAGCGCCAGCGCCAGCTCCCGCTCGCGGTCCGGGTCCTCGGCGCTGGAGCCGTTGATCAGCAGGGCGCCGTGCGAGCGGGCGACCTCCTCCACCGCGCGGCTCAGCGGGCCGTAGAAGGGGTCCGCGAGATCCTCCAGGACGAGGCCGATGCTCGCGGTGCGGCCCTTGCGCAGCACCCGCGCGCTGTCGTTGCGGCGGAAGCCGAGCGCGTCGATCGCCTCCTGCACCCGGCGCTCGGTGTCCGGGGTGACCCCCGGCTCGCCGTTGACCACCCGGGAAACGGTCTTCAGTCCGACCCCCGCCCGTGCCGCCACGTCCTTCATCGTCGGGCGGTTGCCGTACCGGTTCCCGGTGTGGCGGTCTGCACGGCGGGTGGTCTCGGGCACGATGCGCTGTCCTGTCCTGTTGTCCGTGGTCCCCAGGGGGCGCGGTGGGGCCGCCCATGGGCTTGTATGAGATGTGGCGTCGAGCATAGAGCCTGGACAACGTTGTCAGGTGCACGAGAGACTGTCCACCGCTCTGCGCGGGACCGCGCCCCGATCGTCGCGCCGACCCGCCCTGTTCCTGGTTCCCGACCGTTCGACGGGGAGATCTGACTCTGATGCGCACCGACCTCGTGGCAGCCCTGGACATCGGCGGCACCAAGATCGCCGGCGGACTGGTGGATGGCCGCGGACTGATCCTGGAGCGGGCCCAGCGAGCCACCCCCGCCCGACAGGACGGCGAGACGGTCATGCGGGCCGTCGAGGAGGTGCTCGGCGAGCTCGCCGGATCGCCCCTGTGGGGCCACGTCCGCTCGCTCGGCATCGGCAGCGCGGGCCCGGTGGACGCCTCCGCGGGCACCGTGAGCCCCGTGAACGTGCCGGGCTGGCGGGACTTCCCGCTGGTCGAGCGGGTGCGGACGGCCACCGGGGGACTGCCGGTCGAGCTGATCGGCGACGGCGTCGCGATCACCGCCGCCGAGCACTGGCAGGGCGCCGCCCGCGGCCATGACAACGCGCTGTGCATGGTGGTCTCGACGGGCGTCGGCGGCGGCCTGGTCCTGAACGGGCGGCTGCACCCCGGCCCGACCGGCAACGCCGGGCATATCGGGCACATCAGCGTCGACCTCGACGGCGACCCCTGCCCGTGCGGCTCGCGCGGCTGCGTGGAGCGGATCGCCAGTGGCCCGAACATCGCCCGCCGCGCCCTGGAGCGGGGCTGGCGGCCGGGCCCGGACGGCGACGCCTCGGCCGCCGCGGTGGCCGAGGCGGCACGCGCCGGCGACCCGGTCGCCGTGGCCTCCTTCGAACGGGCCGCGCGGGCACTCGCCGCCGGCATCGCGGCCACCGCGACGCTGGTGGAGATCGACATCGCGGTGATCGGCGGCGGGGTCGGCAACGCGGGCGACGTCCTCTTCGCACCCCTGCGCGAGGCGCTCGCGGACTACGCCGCCCTGTCCTTCGTACGGCGGCTGACCGCGGTGCCCGCGCAGACGGGGACCGACGCCGGGCTCGTGGGGGCCGCGGCGGCGGCGCTGCTCAGGGGGCCGGGGCTGGTACGGCTTTAGGGCGGGCTGGGAGTCTCGCCGCCCGGATCAGCTCGCGTCGGGCCGAACGCGCAGCAGGACGGTGCCGTGTGCCGGGACGGTGGCCGTGATGGTGCCGCCGGTGTGGTCGCCGGTGTGCTGCCACAGGTCCCGCACGGTGTAGGTGCCGGCGTCGGGCAGGCCCACGGCGCTCGCGGTGGTGGTGATCGGCTGCGCGGTGCCGGACGCGTTGAACAGGGCGACCGCGCGGCTGCCGTCCGCCATCTCCTTGGCGATCACCCAGCGGCCGTCCGTGCCGGAGACGACCGTGCCCTGTCTGCCGAGCGGGTCCTGGTCCACGGCGATGACCTCCCTGTTGCCCAGGATGTCGAAGGTCGCGGGCGAGGCCTTGCGCAGGTCGGTGCCGATGAGCAGCGGCGCGGCCATCACCGACCAGAGGGAGAAGTGGGAGCGGTACTCGGTGTCCGTCATCCCGCCGTTGCCCACCTCCAGCATGTCGGGGTCGTTCCAGTGGCCGGGGCCCGCGTACGGGGCGAGCGGGAGGTTCTGCTTGACGATCGACAGCATGGAGGACCAGTTGTCGCTGATGTCGCCGGTGGTGCGCCACAGGTTGCCGACGTCCGGGGCCCACTCCCAGGGCTTGTTCTGACCCCACTCGCAGATGCTGTAGACGATGGGCCGCCCGGTCGCCTGGAGCGCGTCCCGCATGGTGGTGTAGCGCAGCCTCGCGTCGACGCCGAGGTTGTTGCAGTTGTCGTACTTCAGATAGTCCACGCCCCAGTCCGCGAACTGCCGTGCGTCGCTGTACTCGTGGCCCAGGGCGCCCGGCATGCCGATGAGGTCGCAGGTCCGCAGGCCGGCGCTGGTGTAGATGCCGAGTTTGAGCCCCTTGGCGTGGACGTAGTCGGCGACCGCCTTGATCCCGTGCGGGAAACGGACCGGGTCCGGGACGAGCTTGCCGCTGAGGTCGCGGAGCGGGAAGGCCCAGCAGTCGTCCAGGTTGACGTACCGGTATCCCGCGTCCTTCAGTCCCTTCGCGACGATGAGGTCCGCGATGCCCTCGACCATGGCCTCGTCGAAGCCGGGCCCGCACTGGGTGGAGTTCCAGTTGTTGAAGCCCATCGGCGGGGTGAGGGCGAGGCCGTTGGCCAGGGCGGGCGCGGCGGAGACGGTGGGAGCGGCGGAGGCGGTGGGCGCGGTGACGAGGGCCGCGGCGCAGAGCAGGCCGGCGAGGAGCGTGCCGGCCGCTCTTCTGGCGGTGGTGCGGGTCGAGGATGTGCGCATGATCGACCTTCCTCCAACTCGCAGGACAGGCAAGGGCGTTCACGGTAGAACGCGCCCGAGCGCGGTGGAAGGGGTACGGCGGCGCACCTGTGACCCGTCGCCGTCCGGAAGCCACCAGCCACCGCGATGTCGCTGTTCCGGCGGTATCGGCGTGACCCCGGGCCCCCTCGCGGAGTTGAGCCGGGCATGAAGAAGCGCAGCATCCTCGCCCTCGCCACCCTGGCCACCGGTTTCGTCGTGGCAGCCGTCACTCCGTCCCCCGCGGCGGACAAGGGGCCGCTGGACGGCCTCGATGCCGCCGGCACCGTGCACTCCGCCCCTGATCAGGCAGGCCAGGAGGGCCCGGCCCCCGCCGACGCCCCGGTGCCCGGCCAGGAGTAGTCCGCGCCCCGAGCCGCACGCGTGCCGGTGTCCCCGCGCGGGGGGCACCGGCACAGCGCTTTACCGCACCCTCACCGCGGCGGGGTTTCCGTGGCAGGGTGAAGCGGGCAAGCCTCAGGGGGCCAACAGAAGAGGGGGAGTCCGTGACCGTCGTCTGGATCAACGGCGCGTTCGGTGCGGGAAAGACCACGACCGCACGGGAACTGATCGAACTGATCCCGCACAGCACGCTCTTCGACCCCGAGGTCATCGGCGGGTCGCTCACGCACCTGCTGCCGCCCAAACACCTCGCCGAGGTCGGCGACTACCAGGACCTGCCGATCTGGCGGCGGCTCGTGGTCGACACGGCCGCCGCGATGCTCGCCGAGCTGGGCGGCACGCTCGTCGTGCCGATGACCCTGCTGCGTCAGGAGTACCGCGACGAGATCTTCGGCGGCCTCGCCGCCCGCCGGATCCCCGTACGGCACCTGGTCCTCGCCCCGGCCGAAACGATCCTGCGGCAGCGGGTGGCCGAGCGGGAGGTGCCACCCGACCTGCCCGACGGCGAGATACGGGTCCGGCAGTGGTCGTACGACCACATCGAGCCGTACCGCGCCGCCCTCGCCTCCTGGCTCGCCGCCGACGCCCATCTGGTCGACACCAGCGCGCTGACCCCCTACGAAACCGCCGTACGGATCGCGGCGTCGTTGGGCAGCGGCGACTTCACGGCCTGCGACATCGTGCAGACCCCCGAGCCCACCGCCGAGACCCTCGCCGCGGGGGTGCTCCTCTTCGACGAGCAGGACCGGGTGCTGCTCGTGGACCCGACGTACAAGCCCGGCTGGGAGTTCCC
Organism: Streptomyces sp. NPDC048106; assembly: GCF_040706415.1. Classification (NCBI taxonomy): domain Bacteria; kingdom Bacillati; phylum Actinomycetota; class Actinomycetes; order Kitasatosporales; family Streptomycetaceae; genus Streptomyces; species Streptomyces sp. NPDC048106. The sequence continues at coordinate 10,213 of NZ_JBEZND010000048.1, forward strand.
CGGCGGTGTGGTGGAGCGGGGCGAGGCCCCGGCCCGCGCGGGCATCCGCGAGGTCGCCGAGGAGACCGGGATACGGCTGCGTGAGGTGCCCCGGCTGCTCGTGGTCGACTGGGAACGACCCGTCCCGCCCGGCTACGGCGGGCTCCGGCTGCTCTTCGACGGCGGCCGGCTCGGCTCCCGCGAGGCGTCCCAAGTGGAGCTGCCCGGCCCGGAGTTGCGAGGCTGGCGCTTCGCCACCGAGCAGGAGGCCGCCGGAATGCTGCCGCCGGTCCGCTACGAACGCCTGCGCTGGGCGCTGCGCGCCCGCGAGCGCGGCACCGCACTGTATCTGGAGGCCGGGGTGCCGGTCGGCTGACGTCACCCCGCGGCCGCCCCGCGCAGTTCGGCGGCGGCGCCCCGCAGCACCGGGGCGCCGTGCCCGAAGCACGCCACCTCGGCGTCGAGGCCCGCCAACCGCCGCACGGAGTCCAGGAGTCGGGGGCGGTCCAGGTTGAACACCCCCGGGATCACGGCGCCGTCCGCGGGGGCCGCCGCCACCGTGTCGCCGGTGAACAGCACGCCCTCGGTGGGCAGGAACAGGGCGATGCTGCCGTCGGTGTGGCCGGGGACGTGCAGCACCGTGGCGCCGCCGCCGAAGCCGAGCGTCTCGCCGTCCGCGACGGCCGTGACCGAGGGCGGCGGCGCGGGGGTGCCGTCGGGCAGCTGCCGGGACACCCCGGCGTGGATCGGCAGCTCCCACTCCTCGAACCGGGGTGGCGGGCCCGGGAGTTCACCCCGCACGAACGGGGCGTCCAGCCGGTGCGCCAGCACCTCCGCGCCGCTCAGCGCGGCGAACTCGCCCGCCCCGCCCACGTGGTCCTCGTGGAAGTGGGTCAGCACAAGGCGTCGTACGTCCTCCGGGGCGCGCCCCAGCGCCCTGATCGCGCCGGCGATCAACGGGCCCGAGCCGATCGGACCCGCGTCGATCAGCGTCAACTCCTCGCCGTCCCGCCAGAGATAGGCCTGGCCGACCGGAAAGCGGAGCAGGTGCAGGCGGGGCAGAAGCTCGATCACGTCCATGCGTCGACCGTAGGCCGGGGCCCGGCAGCCGCGAAGCCTCTCCGCTCACGGCGGAACCACCGCACGCCAGCCGCTTGGCGACACCGGTGGGGCCGTGCCCTGGGCGGGCGATGTCCCGCCCACCGCCCGCGCCGGGGTCGCCGCGGCCGACGGGTCCTTGCCCGGCCGGGGTGGAGATGCGCCTCGCGGCCCTCGACGCGCTGGTGCGCGAAGGGGCTGGGGCCGTCCGCACGGCGAAGGTGTCCGGCCGACGGGGGAGATGCGGTGGGCGGTGCGCGGGCCCGATCACCGGCCGTCCTCGGGGTCGCCCCACTGGGCAACGCCCCGGCCGGGGGCGGAGGCGGGCTTGGTGGTGCGCGACGTCCTGGGCGGCGGTGCGGGGTGCGTGGGGCTGGCTGTCCCCGGCCCGCGTCCGGAACCGACGCTCAGTCGAGGGTTCCGGCCGCCCCGGCGTCCCGGCCGGACACCCCCTAGGCGCCCGGTGAACGCCGCGCGGGCCCTCTGGCCCGGCCCGCGCCGCGAACGTCCTGCGCCCGTCGGGTGGCTCGCTGTCCGGTGGGCGTCTGTCCGAGCCGGGCGCGGCGGTTGCCCCGCGCCCGACCAACCGGACGCCCGCCCCCGAACGGTCGCCGCCCGGCGGGCTCGCGCGTGCTAGCCCGCGTAGTTCCGCAGGAACAGCGCCTCCGCCACCGACAGGCGCTCCAGTTCCTCGGGGGACACGCTCTCGTTGAGGGCGTGGATCTGGGCCTCCGGCTCGCTGAGGCCGATCAGCAGGATCTCCGCCTGCGGGTAGAGGTCGGCGAGGGTGTTGCACAGCGGGATGGAGCCGCCCTGGCCGGCGTACTGCATGGTCTCGCCCGGGTAGGCGACCGCCATCGCGTCGGCCATCGCCTCGTAGGCCGGGCTGGAGACGTCGGCGCGAAACGGCTGGCCCTGGCCGACCTGCTCCACGGTGACCCGGGCGCCCCACGGGGTGTGCGCCTCGATGTGCGCCTGGAGCAGTTTGCTCGCCTCCGCCGCGTCCACGCCCGGCGGCACCCGCAGGCTGACCAGCGCACGCGCCCCGGCGTGCACCGAGGGGGTGGCGCCGACGACCGGCGGGCAGTCGATGCCGAGCACGGTGACCGCGGGGCGGGCCCACAGGCGGTCGGCGACCGAGCCGGAGCCGGTCAGACCCACGCCGTCCAGCACCTTGGCGTCCGAGCGGAACTGCTCCTCGGTGTACTCCAGCCCGTCCCACACGGCCGACGCGTCCAGACCGTCCACCGCCGTGGAGCCGTCCTCCGCGCGCAGCGAGTCCAGCACCCGGATCAGCGCGGCCAGCGCGTCCGGCGCGGCACCGCCGAACTGGCCCGAGTGCAGATTGCCCGCGAGGGTCTCCACACCCACCCGGACCAGGGTCATGCCGCGCAGGATCGTGGTTACCGTCGGCAGGCCCACCCGGAAGTTGCCCGCGTCACCGATCACGATGGTGTCCGCGGTCAGCAGTTCCGGGTGCTGTTCGGCGTACCGCTCCAGGCCGCCCGTGCCCTGCTCCTCGGAGCCCTCCACGATGATCTTGACGTTCACCGGGACGCCGCCGTTCGCCTTCAGCGCGCGCAGGGCGAGCAGGTGCATGATCACACCGCCCTTGCAGTCGGCGCTGCCACGCCCGTACCAGCGCCCGTCGCGCTCGGTCAGCTCGAACGGCGGAGAGATCCAGCCGGCCTCGTCCAGCGGCGGCTGCACGTCGTAGTGCGCATACAGCAGAACCGTTTTGGCGCTCTCGGGGCCCGGCAGGCGGCCGTACACCGACTGGGTGCCGTCGGGGGTGTCGAGCAGGGCGATGTCGACGAATCCCTCGGCGCGCAGCGCGTCGGCGATCCAGTTCGCGGCGGCCTCGCTCTCGCTCTTCGGGAACTGCTCGAAGTCCGCCACGGACCGGAAGGCGACCAGTTCGGCCAGCTCCGCCTTGGCCCGCGGCAGCAGCGAGGCGACGGTCTCGGCGACCGGATTCGACGGCATGGGCACGCTCCTCGTAGGTGCGACGTTGTACTGCTGGATAGGAACGATCCTCCCACAGCGGCGCACCCCGCTCGCGGCCGTAGGATGCGGATACATTGGGTAACCCCCTGCTCGCGGATGTCGCGGGTGCGGGGAGCGGCAGCGGCTTGATCGGAGCAGTAGACCATCGTGAGCGGCGAGAACTCTTCGGCGGACGACGTGCAGCGTGTGTGGGACGTCGTCGTGGTGGGCGCGGGACCCGCGGGGGCGTCGGCCGCCTACGCGGCGGCGGTCGCGGGGCGGCGCGTCCTGTTGCTGGAGAAGGCCGAGTTGCCCCGTTACAAAACCTGCGGCGGCGGGATCATCGGCCCCTCGCGGGACGCCCTGCCCCCCGGCTTCGAACTGCCCCTGCGGGACCGGGTGCACGCGGTCACCTTCTCCAACAACGGGCGCTTCACCCGCACCCGCCGGTCCCGGCAGATGCTGTTCGGGCTGATCAACCGGCCCGAGTTCGACCAGCAACTGGTCGAGCACGCCCAGAAGGCGGGCGCCGAGCTGCGGACGGGCGTCACGGTGCAGCGGGTCGAGCAGCACGGCTCGGCGGTCCCCGACCGGCGCACGGTCGCCGTCGTCCTCCAGGGCGGCGAGACGGTGCTGGCCCACGCGGTCGTCGGCGCCGACGGCAGCGCCAGCCGGATAGGCGCCCATGTGGGCGTGAAGATGGCCCAGGTGGACCTCGGCCTCGAAGCGGAGATCCCGGTCCCCGAGCCGGTCGCCGAGGACTGGAAGGGGCGGGTGCTCATCGACTGGGGCCCCATGCCCGGCAGTTACGGCTGGGTGTTCCCCAAGGGCGACACCCTGACGGTCGGTGTGATCTCCGCCCGCGGCCAGGGCGCGGCGACCAAGCGCTACCTGGAGGACTTCATCGCCCGCCTGGGCCTGGCCGGCTTCGAACCGGCCGTCTCCTCCGGGCACCTGACCCGCTGCCGCGCCGACGACTCGCCGCTCTCGCGCGGCCGGGTCCTCGTGTGCGGCGACGCGGCCGGACTCCTGGAGCCCTGGACCCGCGAGGGCATCTCCTTCGCGCTGCGCTCGGGCCGGTTGGCCGGCGAGTGGGCGGTGCGCATAGCGGAGGCGCACGACGCCGTCGACACCCGCCGCCAGGCCCTGAACTACGCCTTCGCGATCAAGGCGGGGCTCGGCGTCGAGATGAGCGTCGGCAGGCGCCTGCTCGCCGCGTTCGAGCGGCGGCCCGGCCTCTTCCACGCCGCCCTCACCGGCTTCCGCCCGGCCTGGAACGCGTTCCGCAACATCACCCGGGGCGCCACCTCCCTCGGCGAGCTGGTCCGCTCCCACCCGCTCGCCCAGCGCGCCCTGACCATGCTGGACTCGGGCCCCGCGCAGGCGAAGGACGCGCCGGAGACCGCCAAGCCGGAGGAGGAGCCCGTCAGTTCGTGACGGTGATCCGGAAGACGGGGTGGTCGCCGGCGCAGGCGATGATCTCCTCGTCCGTGGAGCGGGCGGTCACCCCGGCGAAGTACTGGTTGACCTCCCAGCCCCACTTCTCCAGATAGGTCCGCAGGACGGGGAGCTTCTCGGCGTCGGGGAGCTCCACCGCGGTGAACGCGCGCACCTTGCGGCCGACGCGCAGTTCGCCGCCGTTCGCGACGCGCATGTTGCGCACCCACTGCGAGTGACCGCGTGCCGAGACCAGGTACTGCGTGCCGTCGCAGGTGTGCGGGTTGACCGGGATGCGCTGCATCTTGCCGCTCTTGCGGCCCTTCACGGACAGCTCGGCGGTGCCCGCGAAGCTGATCCCGTGCCGGGCGAGCCATCCGATCACGCCGTTGAGGCGCACATTCATCGGGCTGCCCTTGAGGTAGTACGGAGAAGACGTCGTCATGGTGAACCCCCACGGTTGTGCAGAGCAGCGCTCTTGGTTGACACCAGCATGGGGGAGACCGGTGCTCCATCGCAAGAGCACTGCTCTTTTTTGTGTGCACCGATCTCAGCCGTGGCAGACTGGAGGCATGACCATCGCGCAGGGAGCCCGTGAGCGGGCGAGGAACGAGGTAACGGCGGCGATCAAGGAGGAGGCCCGCAGGCAACTGGCGGCCGAGGGCGCGGCCAAGCTGTCCCTGCGGGCCGTCGCCCGCGAGCTGGGCATGGTCTCCTCCGCCCTCTACCGCTACTTCCCCAGCCGGGACGAGCTGCTGACGGCCCTGATCATCGACGCGTACGACGCCCTGGGCGCGGCCGCGGAGCGGGCGCGGGACGCCGCCGGCGCCGCCGCTCCCGTGGCCTGCTTCACCGCGGTGTGCGAGGCGGTGCGGGCCTGGGCGCTCGCCCACCCGCACGAGTACGCGCTGATCTACGGCTCGCCCGTGCCCGGTTACGCCGCCCCGGAGGCCACCATCCCGGCCGCCGCCCGCACCGGCATGGTCCTCATCGGCATCTTCCGCGACGCCCACGGGGGCCCCGGCCTGGCCGAACTCCCGCTGCCCGACGGACTGCGCCCCGAGGCCGAGCGGCTGGCCGCGGATCTCGCCCCGGACCTGCCCCCCGAGGTGGCCGCCACCCTTGTCGCGGCCTGGGCGCAGTTGTTCGGCCTGGTGAGCTTCGAGCTGTTCGGCCAGTTCAACAACGTGATCGAGGACCGGGAGCGGTTCTTCCGGCACGCGGTGACGGTGCTGGCGCACGGGGCCGGGCTGCGATAGCCGTAAAAGGGCACGGCACCGGCATTCTTTACCCACCTATGGGACTGCTACGGTGCGTCGATGACGTCGACGACGGACGAGCGCGCACTCGTGGCGCAGTGGCGGGACATCCTGGCCCTGCACGCCCGCACCCAGTGCGAACTGGACCGGACGCTGCACGCCCACGGCCTGTGCGCCAGCGACTTCGAGGTCCTCGACCTGCTGGCCGGGCGCAAGGGTCCCCATGGCTGTGCCTACCGCGTCCAGGAGATCTCCGAGCGCGTCCACCTCACCCAGAGCGCCCTCTCGCGGCTCATCGGCCGCCTGGAGCGGGAGGGCCTGGTCGAGCGGGGCGCCTGCGCGGAGGACCGGCGGGGTGTACGGGTGGCCCTCACGAGGAAGGGCCGCGCGCTGCACGCCGAGGTGCGGCCGGTGCAGCGCGCGGTACTGGCCAGGATGCTGACGCAGACCGACTGACGGGGCGTCAGATACCCGACGTCTCCTGCCACAGGGCGGCGAGGGCGCGGTCGCCGGAGACCTCCGGGACGGGGGCGCGGTTCCACAGGGCCAGGTACAACCGGTCCGCCGGACCCGAGAGTTCGGCGTCGGCTTCCCCGTCGGCCTGACGGTCCGTCACTGGTGGCTCGTCGGCGGTGAGTCGTACGGTCCACACCGCGTCCTGGCCCGCGTCCGTCGCCCGGACCCGCAGCGTCTTCGGCTCGGTCGTCCGCACCCGGCTCTTGGGCCGGGCGTGGAAGCCGCGCAGCAACTCGTCGATGCCGTCCGCCGCGAAGTCCGGGGCGAGGGGGGACGGCGCCCCGCCCCGGGCCGCCTCGGCGTCGTACCGGTGGACGGTCGTCTCGTGCGCCTGCCGTCTGGTCCAGAACGTCAGGGGCGAGAGGCCCGCCGACGGGAGGAAGGTCCAGCACTCCAGGTCGGCGGGGGCGGCGGCCAGGGTGTCGACCAGCAGGCGGTGGCTGTCCCGGTACCAGGCCACCAGCTCGGCGCCGGCGAGGTCCGGCGCGTCGCCCATCGGCCGGGGCTCGGTGTGAGCCTCGGCGACGAAGCCCGCGGCCCACCGGTGGACGGCGCCGGTGTGCCGCAGCAGGTCCCGCACCTGCCACTCGGGGCAGGTCGGCACCTTGGCGTCGGTGCCGGCCCGCTCGGCGGCCGCGGCGAGCAACTGGCCCTCGCGATCGAGGGTCTTGAGGAAATCGGCAGTCTGCATGGGGTGATCCTGCCGGACTGGCCCGCCGCGCCGCACCGGGGTTTCAGTAGTCGCTGTTCATCGCGGCACGCACCTCGGCGAGGGTGGCGTCGGCCACGGCGTTGGCCCGCTCGTTGCCCGCGCGCAGGATGCGGCGCAGCTCGGCGCGGTCCCGGGCGTACTCGGCGCGGCGGGCCCGGATCGGGGCCAGGTACTCGTTGACCGCCTCGGTCACCGTCTTCTTCAGCGCCGCCGAGCCCGCGGAGCCGATGCCGGCCGCGATCTCCTCGGGGCTGCTGCCCTGGCACAGCGCGGCCAGCAGGAGCAGCGAGGAGACCTCGGGGCGGGTGGCCGGGTCGTAGCTGATGTGGCGCTCGGAGTCGGTCTTGGCGCCCTTGAGCAGCCGTGCCGTCTCGTCGGCGTCGGCGGCCAGGGCGATGGCGTTGCCCCGGCTCTTGCTCATCTTGGTGCCGTCGGTGCCGAGCAGCAGCGGTACCTCCGACAGCAGGGCCTCGGGCCGGGGGAAGACGGGGGTGCCGTCGCCGTAGCGGTCGTTGAAGCGGCGGGCGATGGTCCGGGTGATCTCCAGGTGCGGGAGCTGGTCCTGGCCGACCGGGACCAGATTGGCCTTGCAGAAGAGGATGTCGGCGGCCTGGTGCACGGGATAGGTGAACATCAGCCCGCTGACGGCGGACTGGCGGGAGTGGGCGATCTCGTCCTTGACCGTGGGGTTGCGGTTCAGCTCGGCGACGGAGACGAGGCTGAGGAAGGGCAGCATCAGCTGGTTGAGGGCGGGGACGGCGCTGTGCGCGAAGACCGTGCTGCGCTCCGGGTCCACGCCGATGGCGAGGTAGTCGAGGACCAGCTCCTCGACGTGGGTCTTCAGGTCGTCCGCGACGTCGCGGTCGGTCAGCACCTGGTAGTCCGCGATGATCACGAACAGTTCCACGCCGAGGTCCTGCAGCCGCACCCGGTTGTGGAGCGTGCCGAAGTAGTGGCCCAGGTGCAGCCGTCCGGTGGGCCGGTCGCCGGTCAGGATCCGGAACTTGCCCGGGTCCTCGGTGATCAGCTTCTCCAGCTCCGCGCTGCGGGCCTGCGCGGCGGACGTGCCGAGCGCGTCGGGGGCCGCCGGGGTCTGGGACGGCGCGTCCTGCGGGTGGGCGTTCATCTGCGTCTCCTGGTGGTGGGTCGGACGGGCCGCCGGGACGCCCCGCCCCTGGTTCCAGGGACATGAGAAAGGGCCGTCCATGCGAACGGCCCTCGGTTCATGACTGTGTGGCGGCCGCTCCTAAGAGGAGCGCCACCAGCACAGACACGACGAAAGATGCATGCCGCAATGATAGCGGGGCCGCGCGGCGGGCGGCCAGCGTGGGTTCCCCCACATGCCTCACCGGAAGGTGTCAGCCGTTCAGGGCCCGGCGCGTCGTCACCCCGATGAGGGCGGCCACCGCGGCCAGCACGGCCACGCTGGTGAGCGCGGCGGGCAGGGAGAACCAGTCGGTCATGAACCCGATCGCGGGCGGTCCGAGGAGCATGCCGCCGTATCCGAGGGTGGAGGCGACGGCGACACCGGACGCCCCGGCCAGGGCGCCGGCCCGTTCGATGGCGACCGGGAAGATGTTGGCGAGCCCGAGCCCGGTGATCGCGAAACCGGCCAGGGCCGCCCAGACCGACGGCGCGAGCGAGCCGAGCAGCATGCCCACCGCCGCGACCGAGCCTCCGGCGATCACCGTGCGGGCCCGGCCCAGGCGGCCGAGCAGCGCGGTACCCGTGAGCCGCCCGGCGGTCATGGCGAACGCGAAACAGGCGTACCCGGCCGCCGCCGTCCCCGCGGACGCCGTCAGGTCCTGCTTGAGATGGAGCGCGCCCCAGTCGGCCATGGCGCCCTCGCCGTAGGCGTCGCACAGCGCGACCAGCCCGAAGCCCACGACGAGCCAGCGGCCGCCGACGCGGGGCGTCCGGCCCGCGCCGGCGGCCGCGGGCTCGCGGTCGTCCGCGGGCGGCGCCGGAGACTCGTGCCGCAGCAGGCCGCGCCCGGCCACCGCCGTCACGAGCAGCCCGATCACGGTGATCCCGAGCAGATGACGGGTGGGCGAGAGGAAGCCGGCGACCAGCCCGCCGACGCCCGCGCCGACCATGCCGCCCAGGCTGAAGGCGGCGTGGAAACCGGGCATGATCGGCCGTCGTACGGCGGCGACGAGATCCACGGCGGCGCTGTTGAAGGCGACGTTCACACCGCCGTACGCCGCGCCGAAGAGCAGCAGCACGGCGCCGAGGGCGGCCGCGGAGTGAGTGAGCGGGGGCAGGGCGACGCTGAGGGAGAGGACGATCATCCACGCCACGGTCACCGGATGGCTGCCGTACCGGCGGCACAGGCGACCGGTAAGCATCATGGTCAGCACGGCCCCGGCGGACACCCCGAGCAGCGCGAGCCCGAGGGCCCCCGCGGAGGCGTGGGTCTGGTGCTTGATGTCCGGGATCCGCACCACCCAGCCAGAGAAGATGAACCCGTCCAAAGCGAAGAACGCGGTGATCGCGACCCGCAGCCCGACGAGTTCCCGGCCCGGCACGACGCTGTGCGTTCGGGTTTTGTTTATGAGCGGCACAAAATCAGCCTAGGGTGAGGGCGAGGGGCGGAGCAAGGGGGTTGTGCGGCAGGCCCGTACCCTCGGGTGCCATGGACGCAGCCGTGGGCACGACCGCCGTGACGAACCTCATCGCCAGGTATGCCGAGTTGGTGGACGGCGGTGACTTCGCCGGGGCCGGGGCGTTGTTCGCCGACGCGGTGTTCATCGGGAGCGGGGAACCGGCCGAGGGGAGCGAAGGCGTCGAGAGGATGCTCCGGGACACGGTGATTCTCCACGAGGACGGGACGCCGCGCACCCACCATGCCACGACGAACATCGCCGTCGAGATCGACGAGGAGCGCGGGACCGCCGCCGCCAGTTCCTACGTCACCGTCTTCCAGGCGCTGCCCGAGCTGCCGTTGCAGCCCATCGCGGCGGGGCGGTACGACGACCGCTTCGAACGGCGGGGCGGACAGTGGCGGTTTGCGGAGCGGCGGGTCCGGATCCATCTTGTCGGCGATGTGAGCCGGCACTTGCGGACGTAGCGGCGGGTGCGCCAACCCCGGGCGGACACAGGTCGGTTAATGCTTGCGCACACGCTGGTTGCGACGGGGTGAGCGCGTCATGATGGCCCCATGACGTTGGCCTCGCGCGCATGCGCGCAACTGGCGACCTGGCCGGACCTGAGACAGACCGTGCCGAGCTGCGGTCAGGGACAGGCGGTGAGTTCCGCGAAGGGCGAGGTCGTCCACTTCCACTCGGACCGCGATGTCGACCTGCGGCTGACCGACCGGGCGATCCGGCGGTTCGCCAGGGATCTCAGACGCTCCGGCGTGATAAGGATCGTGCCCGGTTCGCCGTGGGTGACCCTGCGTCTCGACGCCGCGAGCGACGTCGATCTGCTGCTGACCCTGGTCAGCGTGGCGCTCCAGGCGCAGCAGTCCCCGCCCGACACGGTCGACCGCCCGCTGATGGGCTGCAACGACCAGCGCGGCGCGGGATTCGTGAAGGTGGATCTCGGGGCGTTCTGAGGACGGGCCGGCGGGTCGCTCTCATACGGCGAGGACGCGGATCCCGGCCTCCTCGAAGCGGTTCACCGTGTCCCGGTCCACCGCCGTGTCCGTCACCAGGGTATCCACCAGGCGCGCGGGGCAGATCCGGGCGAACGCCCGCCGGCCCAGCTTGCTGGAGTCCGCGGCGACCACCACCCGTTCGGCGCGCTCGCACAGCAGCCGGTTGATCGCCGCCTCGGCCTCGTCGTGCGCCGCCGCGCCGTGCACCAGGTCGAAGGCGACGACCCCGAGCACCGCCACGTCCAGCCTGATCTGCCCGAGCACCCCGTCCGCGAGCGGTCCGGTCAACTCGTACGACTGCGGGCGGGCCACCCCGCCGGTGACCACGATCTTGAACTGGGGCCGCACCGCGAGCTCGTTGGCGATGTTGAGCGCGTTGGTGACCACGGTCAGCGCAGGCGAGCCGGTGGCCAGGTCGCCGCGGACGGCGAGGGCGCGGGCCACCTCCGTGGTCGTCGTACCGCCGGTCAGCCCCACCGCCTCGCCCGGCGCGACGAGATCGGCCACCGCCGTGGCGATGCGCTGCTTCTCGGGGGCGCGGCGGGCCGTCTTGTAGCGCAGGGGCAGTTCGTACGACACCCCGTGCACCACCGCGCCGCCCCGGGTGCGGACCAGCATCTGCTGCTCGGCGAGCTGGTCGAAGTCCCGGCGGATCGTCGCCGCCGACACCGACAGCTCGGCCGCCGCCTCCTCGACGTCCAGCCGGCCGCGCTCCACGAGCAGTTCCAGCAGCGCCTTCCAGCGGGCGTCCCGGGACATCCGGGGCCTCCGTTCCTCGATCGTTTCCAGCGCGGTGACCCTAACGCACCTCCGGAGTGCGCCCCCGGCCCCCCGAAAATGCTTGATCGTGCTCGAAAGTGCGCTATATCTTGCAGGAACGATCAGCCAGGCCAGGGGAGGGTGTGGGCATGACCCATGTCGAGGACGAGCTGAACAGCCAGCCCGCGTGCTGGACGCGGGCGGCCGGAGAGGCGGCACGGCACCGGGACGCGCTGCCGGCGCCGGGGGAGCGGGTCGCCGTGGTGGGCTGCGGGACCTCGTACTTCATGGCGCAGGCGGTGGCCGCCCTGCGCGAGGGCGCCGGAGCGGGCGAGACGGACGCCTTCGCCGCCTCGGAGTTCCCCCGCACCCGGTCGTACGACCGGGTGGTGGCCCTCACCCGCTCCGGCACCACCACCGAAGTGCTGGAGCTGCTGGGCCGGCTGAGGGACACGCCGACCCGGACCACGGCCGTCACCGCCGACCCGGCCACGCCCGTGAGGACCGCCGCCGACGATCTCGTCGTGCTGGACTTCGCCGACGAACGCTCCGTCGTCCAGACCCGGTTCGCCACCACCGCCCTCACCCTCCTGCGCGCCCACCTCGGCCTGCACACGGACTCCGTGGTCGCCGACGGCCGCACGGCGCTCACCACCGATCTGCCCCAAGGGCTGGCCGACTGCACCCAGTTCACCTTCCTGGGACGCGGCTGGACGGTCGGCCTCGCGAACGAGGCCGGGCTGAAGATGCGCGAGGCGTCCCTGTCCTGGACCGAGGCCTACCCGGCGACGGAGTACCGGCACGGCCCGATCAGCATCACCACGAAGGGCACCGCCACCTGGATGTTCGGCGAGGCACCCGAGGGCCTCGCCGAACAGGTCCGCGCCACCGGCGGACGGTGGATCGCGGGCGGCCTCGACCCGCTCGCCGAACTCGTCCGCGCCCAGCGGCTCGCGGTCGCCGTCGCCGCCGCGCGCGGCCTGGACCCGGACCGGCCGCGCCACCTCACGCGCTCGGTGATCCTCCCCGATGCCGCCGCTGCGGCCGGAGCCGCGGACGTCCCCGAGCCCCGCCAGGCCCCCGAGACCGCCGCCTCCGCCGACTCCGCCTGACCCGTTCCCGCCGTACCGCGCCCCGGAAGGACACCCGAAGTGCCCCTCGCGCCCACCGGCGAGCTGGTCGCCCGCGCCGCCGAAGCCCGCTCGGCCGTCGCCGCGTTCAACGTCATCACCCTGGAACACATCGAGGCCGTCATCGCCGGCGCCGAGGCGGCCGGCGCCCCCGTCGTCCTCCAAGTCAGCGAGAACGCGGTCAAGTTCCGTTACGGACGGCTGCTGCCGCTCGCCCGCGCGGCCCGCGCCGCCGCCGAACGGGCCGCCGTACCCGTCGCGTTGCACCTGGACCATGTGCACAGCGACGACCTGCTGCGCCAGGCCCCCGGCGCCGGATTCAGCTCGGTGATGTACGACGCGGCCCGGCTGCCGTACCCCGACAACCTCGCCGCGACCCGGGCGGCCGCCGACTGGGCGCACTCCCAAGGGCTGTACATCGAGGCCGAGCTGGGGGAGGTCGGCGGCAAGGACGGGTGCCCTCCGCTGGACGCCCACGCGCCCGGCGCCCGTACCGACCCGGCGCAGGCGCGGGACTTCGTCGGCGGCACCGGGGTCGACGCCCTGGCCGTCGCCGTCGGCAGCGTCCACGCCATGACCACGCGCACCGCCGCCCTCGACCACGCGCTGCTCAAACGGCTGTCCGCCGCGCTGCCCGTTCCCCTGGTGCTGCACGGCTCCTCCGGCGTACCGGACGAGGGCCTGGTCGAGGCGGTCGCGGGCGGCATCGCCAAGGTCAACGTCGGCACCGCGCTCAACATCGCCATGACCGGCGCGATCCGGGAGTTCCTCGCCGCCCGCCCGGAGGCCGTCGACTCCCGCACGTACCTCGGCGTCGGAAGGGAGGCGATGGCCCGGGAGGTGCGGCGCGTCATCGGGGTCCTCGCCGGGGACCCGTCCGATCCCGCGTGATCCCGTCTCATCCCGGCCGGGCCCGGGGCTACCCCTTCTTCACCGCCCGCAGCAGGACGAACTTCGGGTCGCTCGCGACGAGTTCACAGTTCCCGAACAGCCGCTTCAGCGTCACGTGGTAACCCAGGTGCCGGTTGCCGATCACCCACAGCTCGCCGCCCGGCCGCAGCGCGCGCCGGGCGCCGGTGAACATCCGCCGGGCGGTCGCGTCCGTCGTCGCCTGGTGGGAGTGGAACGGCGGATTGTTCAGGACGAGGTCCACACTCGCGGGTGCCACCCCGGCGAGCCCGTCGCCGACCCGGAACTCGGCATGCCCGGGTACCCCGTTGGCCTTGTAGGTGGCCTCCGCGGAGGCCACCGCCTGGAACGACTCGTCCACGAACAGCACCTCGGCCGCCGGGTCGGCGAGCGCCACCGCCGTACCGACCACGCCGTTGCCGCAGCCCAGGTCCACCACGCGGGCCGGGCCGGGGCCCGGCAGGTGCTGGAGCAGGAAGCGGGTGCCGATGTCCAGCCGGTCGGCGCAGAAGACGCCCGCGTGGTTGACGACCGGGCGGCCGGAGATCGCGCCGACGCCGCCGGGGACGTCGTAGCGGCACGGCCACGGGTTCGCCGGCCGCTCCATCGCCGGGTCGGGGGTGCAGAAGATCAGCCGGGCCTTCTGCCGGGCCAGAGAGGTCCGGGTGGGGCCGAGGATCCGCTCGAAGAGCCGCAGCGTGGAGGTGTGGATCTCCTTCACCATGCCGGTGCCGATCACCACCGTGCCCGGGTGCACGGCGGGCGCCAGCCGCAGCAACTGGTCCTCCAACAGCGCCAGGCTCTTCGGCACCCGCACCAGCAGCACGTCCACGCGCTCGGGCGGCTCGTCCCGCGTGGTCAGCAGCGGTACCGCGCCCGGTTCGACGCCGGCCCGCGCCAGGTTGGCACGGCTCGCCTCCTGACCCAGGAACGAATCGGTGATCTGGGTCGGCCGGTGTTCCGCCAGCGCCGTCACCAGCGCGCCCCAGCGGTCACCGAGGACCACCACCTCCCCGGTCAGCGGCACCTCCTCCGCCGCCAGATGGCGCAGCAGATACGCGTCGGAGGCGTCCCAGGCACGCAGCGGGTCGCGGGGGTCCTCGGGGAAGCGGGACAGCTCGACCTCGCCCCACGGTGTCGTCATACGGTCGCTCATCGCGCTCCAGGCTAGCGGAACCGCAGCTCAGACCCCGTAGGGGCGGAAGCCGTAGGGGAAGGCGGGGGCGGGGAGGCCGCTGGGGGGAGGATGGGGGCGTGGAACTGTTCCCGCGGGAGCGCGCGGACATCGCGCCGGGCGCCGCGCACCTCCCGGACTGGCTGCCGGCCGAGCGGCAGCGCGAACTGCTCGCCGCCTGCCGGGCCTGGGCACGGCCCCCGGCCGGACTGCGCACCGTGCGCACCCCGGGCGGCGGCACCATGACCGCGCGCCAGGTCTGCCTCGGCCTGCACTGGGGCGTCGTACGCGCCTGCCCCGCCTGCGGACGGCCCGTACGGGACAACCCCGGCTGCCCCGGCCCGCATCAGTATCCCTACGCCTACACCCGTACGGCCACCGACGGCGACGGCGCCCCGGTCAAACCCTTCCCGGCATGGCTCGGCGAGGTCGGCCGCCGCGCGGTGGCCGACGCGTTCGGCCCGGCCGCCGCATCCGGGCCGGCGCCCGACGTCGCGCTGATCAACTTCTACGACGGCGCCGCGCACATGGGCATGCACCGCGACAGCGACGAGCGGGCCGACGCGCCGGTGGTCTCGCTGAGCCTCGGCGACGCCTGCGTCTTCCGCTTCGGCAACACCGAGACGCGGACGCGCCCGTACACCGACGTGGAGCTGCGCAGCGGCGACCTGTTCGTCTTCGGCGGCCCCTCCCGCGCCGCCTACCACGGCGTGCCCCGCGTCCACCCGGGCACGGCACCGCCCTGGCTGGGACTGGCCGGGCGGCTGAACATCACGCTGCGGGTGAGCGGACTGTGACGGCCGCGCGGGCCACGGGCGATGCGGATCATGGGAGACTCGCCCTCATGAGCGGCAAGGCGGAACCCCGGGCGGCGGGGGAGAGGACCACCACGAGGGCGCGGCTGGACCGGGGGCGTGGCGCGCTCGGGCCCGCACTGGAGCTGGTGCACACCGGGCGGGCGCCGACCCGGGCCGTGCTCACCGCCGAACTCGGCGTCACCCGGGCGACGGCCGGCGCGGTCGCCGCCGAACTGGAGGCCCTCGGGCTGATCCGGGTGGACGCCCGCCCCGCCGCGGCGGCCGGCTCCCAGGGGCGCCCCTCGCACCGGCTCGACGTCGCCGAGGAGGGCCCGGTGGTGCTGGCCGCGCAGGTGCACGCCGACGGCTTCCGGGCCGCGCTGGTCGGCCTCGGCGGACGGATCGTGGCCACCGCGCCCGGCTGCGAGACCGTGGCCGCCGACCCGGCGAAGGTGCTCGGCTCGGTGGTCGAGGCGGGCGCGGAACTGCTGCGCAGCACCGGCCGCCGCTGCGTCGGCGCCGGGCTCGCCGTGCCGTCCGCCGTCGCCGAACCCGACGGCCTCGCCCTCAATCCCCTGCACCTCGCCTGGCCCGTCGGGGCGCCGGTCCGCCGCCTGTTCGAGGAGCGCGTGCGCGCGGCGGGAATCCCGGGCCCCGCGTTCGCGGGCAACGACGTCAACCTCGCGGCGCTCGCCGAGCACCGGCACGGCGCGGGCCGGGGCTCCCGTGACCTGCTGTGCGTGGCCACCGGGCACCGGGGTGTCGGCGGCGCGCTGGTCCTCGACGGCCGTCTGCACACCGGCAGTTCGGGGCTCGCCCTGGAGGTCGGCCACCTCACCGTCAACCCCGAGGGCCGCCCCTGTCACTGCGGCAGCCGGGGCTGTCTGGACGTCGAGGCCGACCCGCTGGCGCTGCTCGTGGAAGCGGGCCGCGCGCCGGGCCCCGAGGTGTCGCTCCTCCAGCAGGCCAACGACCTGCTGCGCACCCAGTACGACGACCCCGTCGTCCGCCGGGCCGCCGAGGCCCTGATCGACCGGCTCGGCCTCGGACTCGCCGGTCTCGTCAACATCCTCAACCCCGACCGCATCATCCTCGGCGGTCTCCACCGCACCCTGCTGGACGCGGATCCGAGCCGGCTGCGCGCGGTCGTCGCCGACCGCAGCCTGTGGGGTCAGAGCGGCGGCGTCCCGATCCTGCCGTGCACCCTCGACCACAACAGCCTGGTCGGCGCCGCCGAACTGGCCTGGCAGCCGGTCCTGGACGACCCGCTGGCCGCTCTGCGCTGACCGGGCGGCCAGGCCCCGGCCGGAGCGCAGGCCGAGCCTCGGCGGCCGACCGCTCGGCCGCATGGGCCGCTTCGGCCATCAGTTCCGTCAAGTCGGCGCCGTCCGGGACCGGTTGCCGTCGCCGCACGGCGAACGCGGCGCGGGTGCCGGTGCCCTCCGCGTAGCCGAGCCCCGTCCACTGGCGCACCGCCGGCCGGCCGAAGTCGTCGGCCAGCCGCTGGAAGCCGCCGCCCCACAGGAAGCGGTTCATGCCCTCGACGGTGTGCCACAGGTAGAACGGCGCGTACTGGTTGACCGGCGAGCCGTGGATGCCGCGCTCCCGTAGCAGGTACGCCTTGAGACCGAGGCCGTCCCAGTCGTCCAGCAGATGGCCGAGGCGGTCGACGCGGGCGCGGACGACGTCCGTGTCGTAGTCCGCCGGGAGGGTCACCTCGTACTGCATGGCATGCATCAACTGGCCTCTCTCCTCAGGCGGTTCGGGGCGCGAGCAGGGCGAGCAAGCCGTCGACGGCCGCGTCGAAGGCGGCGGGGGAGCCCGCGGCGCGGGCGAGCACATAGCCGCCCTGCACGGTCGCGAGGACCGTCGCGCCGATCCGCTCGCCGTCCAGCTCCGGCGCGAACTGCCCCTGCGCCTTGCCCTCTTCGACGATCCCGGCGATCCGCCCCCGGACCCAGGCGAGCGTCTCCTCCACCGGCGCGCGCAGCTCGTCGCTGGCGATCACGTCCGGGTCCATGGTCAGCCGGCCGATCGGGCAGCCGCGGAGCACCTCGCGCTCGCGGTGCAGATACGCCGCGATGCGCTCGTACGGCGTGCCGGGACCCTCCAGTGAGCGCTCGGCCGTCGCCCGCAACTGCTCGGCGGTCCGCCGGATCGCCGCGAGGGCGAGGTCCGGCTTGCCCTTGAAGTGGTGGTACATGCTGCCCTGGCCCGCGCCCGCGCGCTCCAGGATCGCCTTGGGGCTGGTGCCCACGTAGCTAGGCGCAGGGCGGGTGAAGGCGCGGGTGTACGGCGGGCGGTTCGTCGCCGCTCGCCGTACTCCTGCCCGACGGTTCGGTCAGCTCGCCGCGACCGAGTGGGTGGCGGCCAGCTCCTGCCCGTCGGGAGCCGCGGTGGCCGCCGCGGGGACCGGGGCCCGGGGCGGGCCGGCGGGTGCCGCCGTGCTGACGGCGCCCGCCGTGAGCGGGGTGGGCGCCGGTTGGGGTTCCGGTGTGTGGCACGGCGTACGGGCCGGCCGGCCAGGCGTCGCGGGCAGGGTGAACCAGACGACCTTGCCGTTGTCGCCGTCCGGCCGCGCGCCCCAGCTCTCGCTGACCGCGGCGACCATGGCGAGGCCCCGCCCGCAGGTGGCGAGCGGAGTCGTGTCCTCCGCCGCTGCCTCCGCCTCCGCCGTCTCGTCGGCCGGCACCGGCAGTCGTGGATCGTGGTCGCGCACCGACACCGTGAGCCGGTCCGGGTGCAGCTCCAGTTCGACGGTGCACGACTTGTCGGGCCTGGCGTGCCGGTGGACGTTGCTGAGCAGCTCCGTCACGCCGAGTGCGGCCCGGTCTATCAACGGGTCCATATGCCAGTAGCGCAACTGCGCAGATACGATTCTGCGGACCTGGCCGATCCGCGACGGCAGGGCTTGGAGCTCCACCGTGCAGTGCCTGCTTGGGTGACTGATCACGGCTGCGACTCCCCGATGTGAGGTCCGGAGGGAACCGGAAAACACGGAGAACAACGGATCCAGCAGGGCCCCCGGGAATGCGGCCGCCTGCTGTCGTGGCCGGCGGGCTGGTTCGCAGCGCTGTCGCCGGTAAACCCAGAGTGACGTGAGACCAGCGTGGCGCAGGGGGCGGCTCACCGCAACTCGCCGCATCCGTACGGACACGGAGGGTGTTGGCGGGTGGGTGGTGTGGTCCCGGGGGCGCCGCCCGTCCAGGCGTGAACGTTCCTTGTCGGCCGCTCGGCCGACAGAGGCCTCGGTCCGCGTTCAGCCGCCGCGGCCCGCCGCCCGGCGGACCGCCTCGATGAAGCGGCGGGCCGCAGGGGTGCCCGGTTCGCCCGGGGCGGGGTCCTGGTCGCCCAGCGTCAGCAGGTACCGCTGGCCGTTGATGTCGGCCAACGCCTTGTCGTCCGGGGCGAACCAGGGCTTGGAGGCGCGCACCGCCTGCACCGGTGCGCTGTCGATCTCGCTGCCGTGGCTGTTGAGCAACTCCACCCTGCCGTCGCTGATCCGGACCTGTCCGGCCCGGGTGAGCGAGCGCATGCGTTTACCGATCCGCACGCCCATGGCCGTGAACTCCGGTTCCGCCATCCTCGCCGCCCCCTTGTGCGCGTGTTCCCTCGTGCCGGTGTGCCCCCGCCCGCATGCGGGACCATCGCCCCGACGCGTGCAGTCTGCCGCGCCGCAGCCCGGAGCACCAGTGCGCGCGGGGGCGCGCACGACAGCGGCCCGGAGCACACGCGGCGGCAAGCCCACTCGTCTCGTACGCCTGCGCCCCAGGGGTGTCTTTGGGTCGCCCAAAGATGCGTTTATGCAGGTGGGGAGCGGTCTGGAAGATGCTTATGCTCGGAAGTGCCGGCCCGCCCGAGGCGCCGTCGGCGCAGACCGTAAGGAGCCCGACGTGAGCATCACCCCCCAGGCCCGGACCGGCGCCACCCTCGATGTCGACCGCACCGATCCCGCCTACCGCGACTGGTTGAAGGAAGCCGTCCGCAAGGTCCAGGCCGACGCCAACCGCTCTGCCGACACCCACCTGCTGCGTTTCCCGCTGCCCGAGCGCTGGGGCATCGACCTCTACCTGAAGGACGAGTCGACGCACCCCACCGGCAGCCTCAAGCACCGCCTCGCCCGCTCGCTGTTCCTCTACGGCCTCTGCAACGGCTGGATCCGGCCCGGCCGCCCGGTGATCGAGGCCTCCAGCGGCTCCACCGCCGTCTCCGAGGCGTACTTCGCCAAGCTGATCGGGGTGCCCTTCATCGCGGTCATGCCCCGCACGACCAGCGCCGAGAAGTGCCGCCTCATCGAATTCCACGGCGGACGCTGCCATTTCGTGGACGACTCCCGGAAGATGTACGAGGAGTCCGCCCGCCTCGCGGTGGAGACCGGCGGCCACTACATGGACCAGTTCACCTACGCCGAGCGGGCCACCGACTGGCGGGGCAACAACAACATCGCCGAATCCATCTTCCGCCAACTGGAGCTGGAGCGGTTCCCGGAGCCCGCGTGGATCGTCGCCACGGCGGGCACCGGCGGCACCTCGGCGACGCTCGCCCGCTATGTGCACTACATGCAGTACGACACCCGCGTCTGCGTCGCCGACCCGGACAACTCCTGTTTCTTCGAGGGCTGGACCACCGGCGACCCGGAGGTCACCTGCGAGTGCGGCTCCCGGATCGAGGGCATCGGCCGGCCGCGGATGGAGCCGAGCTTCGTGCCCGGCGCGATCGACCGGATGATGAAGGTCCCGGACGCGGCCAGTGTCGCCGCCGTACGGGCCCTGGAGGGTGTGATCGGCCGCAAGGCGGGCGGCTCCACCGGGACGGGGCTGTGGAGCGCGCTGAAGATCGTCTCCGAGATGGTGGCCGAGGGCCGTACCGGCAGCGTCGTCACCCTGCTGTGCGACCCGGGCGACCGGTACCTCGACAAGTACTACTCGGACGCCTGGCTGGCGGAGCAGGGCCTGGACATCGCGCCGTACACGGCGGCGATCGAGACGCTGCTGGCCACGGGGGTCTGGCCCGAGTGAGCGCCCCGGGCGGCTCCGGTTCGCGCCGCCGTCGGGCGATCCCTAGGCGCTCGCCGCCAGTCGGCGCAGGGCTCTGGCCGAGGGGGAGCCGGGATCGGCCGTGAGCAGGACGACCTCCTGATCGTCCTCGGGGACGAGGAGGACGTCGCAGTTCAGTCGCAGGCGGCCTGCCGTCGGGTGGCCGAGGGTCTTGGTCCGGTGCCCGGGGGCGTGGACGGGGCGGGTCTCCCAGATCCGGCGGAACTCCTCGCTGCCAAAGCGCAGTTCGGACAGCAGGGCGGCGAGCTGGACGTCGTGCGGGTAGCGGTCGGCGGCCCGGCGCAACCGGGCCACCACGATGTGCCCGAACTCCTCCGAGCTGGAGGTCTCGTACGTCCGTCCCTCGCCGAGGAACCGGCGCCGGGCCAGGTTCGTCGTGCCCTGTCCGAGGTCACCACCCAGCAGGTCCTGGGCCAGCGGGTTCCAGGCGACGAGGCCGTAGGCGGCGTCGGTGACGATCGCGCCGGTCTCCGGCAGGCGCTCCAGCATCCGCGCCACGTGCGGGCGCACGCGCCGTACCGCGCCGGTGGCGGGCGGCGGCGCGCTCGTCCCGGCCAGGCGGAAGAGATGGCTGCGCTCGGCCGGCGTCAGGCGGAGCGCCCCGGCCAGCGAGTCCAGGACGCGGGGCGACGGACGGGGGCCGCGGGCCTGCTCCAGGCGCACGTAGTAGTCCACGGACATGTGGGCCAGTTCGGCCACCTCTTCACGGCGCAGGCCCGGGGTGCGGCGCGGGACGCCCGCGGGCATGCCGAACTCCTGCGGGCGCAGGGCCGCGCGGCGCTCCCGTAGGAACCGGGCCAGTTCCTCCCGTGCCATGCCGCCTCACCTCTTCCCGTGCCTGGTACAGGTAGTCCCTGGCAGGGTGGCCGGCACCAGGGGACCGTGGGTGTCATGAACGATCGCACAGCACTGGTCACCGGTGCCAACAAGGGCATCGGCAAGCACATCGCCCGGCTGCTCGCCGCGGAGGGTTTCGTCGTGCACGTGGGCTCCCGCGACGCCGGGCGCGGACGGCGGGCCGCCGAGGAGATCGGCGGCGGGGCGCGTCCGCTGGTCCTCGACGTGACGGACCCGGACAGCATCGCCGCGGCCGCGGGGCGGCTGGACCGCCTGGACGTACTGGTCAACAACGCGGGCGTCTCGCCGTCACTCGCCCCGCCCACCGAAACCGCCGTGGAGGACTTCCGGCGCACCTACGAGACCAACGTGTTCGGGGTCGCCGCGGTCACCAACGCCTTCCTGCCCGCCCTGCGCCGTTCCCCGCACCCCAGGGTCGTCAACATCTCCAGCGGTACCGGCTCCCTGACCTGGAGCACGAACCCGAACCCCCAGTTCGCGCCCGGCAGCGGTGGTGCGGCCGCGTACCGTTCGTCGAAGGCCGCCCTCAACGCCCTCACCGTCCTGTACGCCCAGACCCTGGCCGAGGAGGGCTTCAAGGTCAACGCGCTCGCCCCCGGTCTGCGGGCCACCGACCTCAACCCCCGGGCGGCGGCCGCGGGCGGCGACCCGGCGGAGGCCGCTCAGGGCGCGGTACGGCTGGCGCTCCTGCCGGACGACGGGCCGACCGGCGGGTTCTTCTCCTGGGACGGCACGCCCGTGCCGTGGTGACCGGGGCGGCCGTCGCCCACCAGTCCCGGCTCCGCTCGGCGCCCTGAACGAGCGCACATCACCGGCGAGTTGCCGACGATCCCTGGGCCGGCCGCCGCTCCTCCGGCCAGGCACGAGCGCCCGGGGCGTTGGTGACGTCGACGCGGTACGTGTACACCTCGGGCTTGTCGGTGACGGACCGAGCCCTGGCAGCAGCCCAGTTGACGCCGCCTCAGTCGTCCTCGGCGTCGCCC
This sequence comes from Streptomyces sp. NPDC048106, assembly GCF_040706415.1. Lineage (NCBI taxonomy): Bacteria > Bacillati > Actinomycetota > Actinomycetes > Kitasatosporales > Streptomycetaceae > Streptomyces > Streptomyces sp. NPDC048106. The sequence continues at coordinate 32,465 of NZ_JBEZND010000048.1, forward strand.
TCCGGTTCCCCGTCCTCCACATCCGCGTCCTCGGCGTCGTCTTCCCCGGCCACGATCAGCCGCCGCAGATGCTCGCAGGCCTCGGCGCGTGTCTCCTGCGGCAGGCCCGAGTCGGTCACCAGGGTGTCCACCTGGTCCAGCGCGGCGAACGAACTGAGCCCCACCGTGCCCCACTTGGTGTGGTCGGCGACCACCACCACCCGTCGCGCCGAGTGCACCAGGCGGCGGTTGGTCTCGGCCTCCGCCAGGTTCGGCGTGGACAGGCCCGCCTCGACCGATATGCCGTGCACGCCGAGGAAGAGCAGATCGAAGTGGAGCGCGGCGATCGCCTGGTCGGCCACCGGGCCCACCAGCGAGTCGGAGGGGGTGCGCACCCCGCCGGTCAGGACCACCGTGGCCGCGCCCTGCGGCCGGCCCGAGCCGCGCTGTGCCGCGTGGAAGACGTCCGCGACCCGCACCGAGTTCGTCACCACGGTCAGGTCCGGCACCTCCAGCAGGTGCTGCGCGAGCGCGTAGGTCGTCGTACCGCCCGAGAGGGCGATCGCGGTGCCGGGGGTGACCAGGGCGGCGGCGGCCCGGGCGATGTCCTCCTTGGCCGACAGCTCCAGGCCCGACTTGGCCTCGAAACCCGGCTCATGGGTGCTCGCCTCGACCACGGGGACCGCGCCGCCGTGCACCTTCTCCAGCACGCCCTGCCGGGCCAGCGCGTCCAGGTCGCGGCGCACGGTCATGTCCGACACCCCGAGCCTGCGGGTCAGTTCGTTGACCCGGGCACCGCCGCGGCGCCGGACCTCGTCCAGGATCAGGGCGCGGCGCTGCTCCGCGAGGAGGTGCTGATTCTCGCTCACGTACGCTCCGGTCCTTTCGCCGCCAACCGTCCGAGACACCCGGCCCACCTGCCTTCGACCAGTGCGTTCGTCCGTCCGGAGGTGCGCGGGCGTCCCATCTTTTCACGGGTCGGCACCGGGTGCCCCACCGCCCGGCGCCGACCCGGGCGGGCCCTTCCGGGAGCGGTCGCCGACGCACCGATCGGGGAGATTCCGTGACGAGCGGTGCGCGGCGTCCGGGAACCGGACATCCTGAAGCGCGCACGGACACAGACCGCACGGCTCACGGGGGAAGTGTGGAACGCGCCCAGGAACACTCCGGAGCACAGGGGCGGGAACGCCCCGCACGGCCGGAACCGGCCGATCTCGAGTTACTGGTCCACGGGGTCGGCGGTACGACTCCGGAGAGGATGCTGGGCGACGCCCGCACCGTGCGAGTCGCCGGGGACGCGACGGCGGCCGTCTTCCGGCGGGCCGACGACGCCGGGCCCGCCGGCGGTCCGGGAGCCGGCACCGGGCCCCGGAGCGGGCCGGTCCAGGAGGCGTACGTCTGGTGCAACCTCACCTCCGGTGACGCCGGCCGCGCCCTGTGGCTGGTGCTGCTGCCGTTCATGGTGGTCAACCTCGCCCACTGGATGCGCCCGCCCGCCGCCGCCCGCTCGCGCGCCGTCCGGCTCTACGGCCTGCTGGTGCGCCTGGCCGCCCTCACCCTCACGGTGCTGCTGGTGGCGGCCGCGTGCGAGGTGGCCCTGGACCTGGTGGCCTGGCAGTGCGCCGGCGTACGGTCCTGCGCCCGGCGCCATTTCTGGCTGGCCTTCCTCACCCCGGACGCGGCCGAGGGGCCCCGGGTACGGCGGTGGGCGGCGCTCCTCGGCACCTCCGGGGGCTGGTGGGTCCAGCCGGGGCGACGGCTCGCGCTCGCGGCGGTCGTGCCGGGTGCGTTGGTCCTCCTGCTCTGGTTCCTCTCGCACCGCACCTGGAGTGCGTACGAGTCCCACCGGCCGCTGGTCCGGGACCCGGACCCCGCGGCGGACCCCGGTGGCAGCGCCCTGGCCCGGCCCGGGTTCTGGTACGGGCGCCGGCTGGTGGCCCGGCTGCGCGCCGCCCACACGGCAGCCGGGCTGCTGACGGTCGCCGCCGCCCTCGTCACTCCGGCGGCCCGCTTCGACCACCGGACCGGCGGGCCCGCGCCGCTGGACGCCGCCGGCCGGCTGCTGATCGTCCTCCTGCTGGCCGGGGCGGGCGCGACGGTGGCCGTGGTCTGCCGCCGGGGCCGCGACGAACACCGTCTCGACCAGGAGCTCGACCGGCGCCTGGCACGGCTGCTCCCGCTCGGCGCGCTCGCCCTGCTGCTCCTCGCCGTGCTCTACACCGGCTGGTCCCGTCCCGCGTGGCGGTCGGCCGGGCGACTGCCGGGCGACCCGGCGTTCGGCGGGCTGATGCTGGCGCAGGGGGTGCTGGTGGTGGCGCTCGGGGCGGTCGCGTGGGGGCTGTACCGGCGGGGGGCCGAGGAGCGCCGACCGGTCGAGGAGCGCCGGGGGGCCGAGGAGTACCGGAGGGCCGAGGGGCGCCGTGGCTCCGACGCCGGTCAGCCCGCCGTCCCGCGCACCGGCACCCACGGCCTCGGCGGGCCCGCCACCGCGCTGCTCGCCTGTGCCCTGGGCGGGGTGATGTCCGGTGGGGTCGCCCAGCGGGTGGCCGACTGGCTGGACGGGAGCGGTTCCGCACTCGTCGGGCCGCCGGTGTCGCTGACCTGGCAGGCTTCCGTGATCCCGCCGCTTCTCACGGTGCTGCTGGGCCTCGGTGTCTGGCTCGCCGTCGGCACCGCGCGGCTCGCCCGTGCCGAACGCGCCCGCGTACGCCAGGAGTACCCCGGCGAGCCCGAGGACCCGGCCCGCACCCGCGCCATCGCCCACACCCGGGCCATGGCCGTGCTCACCGACCGTGCGCCGCTCGTCCTCACCGTGCTCTCCGCCGCCACCCTGGTGCTCGGCGGCGGAGCGCTGGCCGGGGCCCTGACCAGCGGGAAGACGCCGGACGGAGCGGCGCGCGGCACCGTGGACGCCCTGCGGGTCGTCGCCGGGATCTCGCAGGGGCTGGGGTCGTGGCTGGTCGGGTTCGGCTTTCTGCTGTTCGTCACCTGGGGCCGGCGTGCCTACAAGGACAGCGGTGCCCGGCGCACCGTCGGCATCCTGTGGGACGTCGGCACGTTCTGGCCGCGCGCCGCGCACCCCTTCGCGCCCCCGTGCTACGCCGAGCGCGCGGTGCCCGACCTGACGTGGCGCATGGCGACGTGGACCGAGGCCACCGGGGGCCGTCTGGTCCTGTCCGGCCACTCCCAGGGCAGCGTGCTCGCCGCGGCGGCGGCCTGGCAACTGGCGCCGTCCACCCGGCGGCGGATCGCGCTGCTGACGTACGGCTCACCGCTGGAGCGGCTGTACGGCCGCTGGTTCCCGGCCCACTTCGGGCCCGCGGCGCTCGCCGCGCTGCACCGTGACGTCGCGTGCTGGAACAACCTCTACCGCCTCACCGACCCGATCGGCGGCCCGGTGCGCCTGCCTCCCGACGGCCACCCCCCTGTGGACCAGCCGCCGCTGCGGGACCCCCTCGCCTACGGCCGCACCCCCGAGCATCCGCTTCCGGGCCCGATCCTCGGCCACTCCGACTACCAGGCCGACCCGGACTTCGCCCGCCTACGGGCGCGCCTGCTGAGCCGCCTGCGCCCGGAATTCCCCGCACCCCGCGAGGCACCACCGGTCTGACGCCCGCTCCCCGCGCTCTGCCGCGGCCGGCGCCGGTGTTCAGGGCAGTTCCGGCAGGTCCTCCGGATACAGCAGGGTGAGATCGTCGGTGCTCGGGTCCGGGAGCTGGGCGACGCGGCTCGCATGCCGTTCGACCATCGCCTCGAAGGTCTGGCGGGCGGTGCGGCCGTTGCCGAAAGCGGGACCCTTGGGCAGCGCGGTGAAGTACGCGAGCAGGGCGTCGGCGGTGTCCGGGGCGAGACGGTATTCGTGCTCGTCGGCCTGCTGTTCCACGATCCGCAGCAGTTCCCGCGGGCCGTAGTCGCCGAAGGTGATGGTGCGCGAGAAGCGGGAGGCCACCCCGGGGTTGACGGAGAGGAAACGCTCCATCTCCGCCGTGTAACCGGCGACGATCACCACCACCGCGTCCCGCTGGTCCTCCATCAGCTTCACCAGCGTGTCGATGGCCTCCTTGCCGAAGTCACGCCCGGCGTCCTCCGGCGACAGCGCGTACGCCTCGTCGATGAACAGCACGCCGCCGTGCGCCCGTTGGAAGGCCTCCTGGGTGCGGATCGCGGTGGAGCCGATGTGCTCGCCGACCAGGTCCACCCGGGAGACCTCGACCAGGTGGCCCTTGTCCAGCACACCGAGGGAGGCGAGGATCTCGCCGTAGAGCCGGGCGACCGTCGTCTTGCCGGTGCCGGGGGAGCCGGTGAAGACCAGATGCCGCTTGACGGAGGCGGCCTTGAGGCCCGCCCGCTGTCTGCGCCGGCCCACCTCGATCATGTCGGTCAGCGCCCGCACCTCGCGCTTGACGCTCTCCAGACCGACCAGCGCGTCGAGTTCACCGAGCACGTCCTTGGACGTACGGGGCGGCTCCAGCGGTTCCGGCGCGGTGGCCGACGGCTCCTGCTCGGTGCTGCGCTGCCCGGGGATCGAGCCGAGCAGCCCGGCGGAGTGCGACACCGTCTGTACGGCCGTCTCCCGCGGCGCCGGGGGCCGCAGGCTGCCGCTCTCGTCGCTGGTGCAGTCCTCCACCACCGGACCCGACCCGGAGCCGGCGTCCGGGCCGGCGTCGGCGAACTCGTACCCCCCGCGCGCGCAGCGCTCGGTGCGGCACCTGCGCAGCGTGGTGCGGCAGCCGTCGATCACATGGAAGCCGTAGCCGCCGCTCCCGCTGACCCGGCAGTTCAGGAAGCTGCCCCGGCCGCCCGCGGAGACGTAGAAACCGGCCTCGGCGGGGGAGTCGACGGTGCAGCGCTCGATGGTCGGGTCGGCGCCCTTGGTGACGATCACTCCGGTCTGGGTGCCGTCCACGGTGCAGTTGTCGAGGGTGCCGCCGCTGCCGTGGTCCCGGAACCAGGCGCCGGTCGCCGCCTCCCGGATCCGGCAGTCGTCCAGTTGCGCGGTCGCCCCGTCGCTCACCGACACGGCCGTGTTGCGCACCTGGGAGAGGTCGCTGTCCACCACGTCCGCGCGCGAACCGCGGTCCAGCACGAACAGCGCGTCCGGCACGTCGTGCACCCGGCAGGAGTCCAGCACCGCGGTGGCGCCGTCGCTCACCCACACCGCCGGATAGTCGCCGGTGCTGTCGAAGATCTCGCACTGGTTGGCGTCCACCCGGGTGCCCGGGTCCCACACCGAAAGGCCGTTGCGCCCGAACTGACGGATCGTCGTCCGCGTCAGCGTGAGCACCGAACGCGAGCGCAGGTCGATCGCGTTCTCCGGGATGTCGTGGATCCGGCAGTCCTCCAGCGTGAGCACCGCGTCCGTGTCCATCGTGACCCCGTCGGCGGTGGTGCGGTGCACATCGCAGTCGGTCAGGTGGGCGGTGGCCCGCTGGGTGACCTGCACACCGGAGCCGCGGACCTCGTAGATCTCGCAACCGACCGCCTCCAGCGCGGAGTTCTCACCGGTCACGGTGAACCCGGTGCCCGAGGCGTGGTGCACCCGGCAGCGGTCCAGGCGCGGATGGCCGCCGCCGCGGACCGCCACGCCCGCCTGCCCGGCCGCCACGATCTCGCACTCCTCGAACACCCCGCTGCCGCCGTCGAGTACGGCGATGCCGATGCCGCCCGGATTGTCCACGGTCAGCCGGCGCACGGTCGGACGGGCCGTGCCGCGCACCTCCACGCCGACGGCCGAGCGCGTGACGATCCGCACGTCCATCAGCTCGGGCGTGCCCTCCTCGACCAGCACCGCGGGCGCCGCCGCGTCCTGGCCCTCCACATGCAGGTCGTGCACCACGGCCGAGGCCCGCACGGTCAGCGGCACGCCGTCCACCGGCGCGATCCGCACCGAGCCGGACGAGCCCTCCGGCCCGCGGAGCGTCACCGCCCGCTGGACCACGAGGTTCTCCCGGTAGGTGCCGGGGGCGATGGTGAGGACGTCGCCGTCGGCGGCGGCCTCCAGGGCGGCGGCGAGCGATGCGTACTCACCCGTGCGGCGCCGCCACCGCGACGTACCGGTGTGCGTCACCTGGACCGTGCCCTGTGCCATGGCGCTGCTCTGCCCCCACCTCGTGGTACTGGCGGCTGACGCCCCGTCGGGGCGGTGGTGCCGGTGCCGGGTCCGCGAGCGTGCCCGGCCGCTGGGCCTGCCCGTTCGCGTTCCGGCGTCCCTGCGAGCCCTTGCGGTGCGCCTGCCTGCGGGTTGTCGCCGAAAGCACTTCGGCCGGTCCACCGTAGCGTGTGCGCCCGGGGTGGGTTGACCACAGCCCGCCCGCGGTCAGCTGCCGGTGCCCGCCTTGCCCCAGTCCGGGCCCGCCCGGTCCCAGTCCTGCTCCCAGCGTGCGTACCGGCGGCGGACCATGCGCCAGAGCGTGAGGCGTCGTACGGTCTCGACCAGGGCCGCGACCAGCAAGGCGGCGCCGAATCCGGCCAGGACGGCATGGGTGGTCGCGGTGACGGAGTCCAGCGGGCGGGTCGTTATTCGGCCCCGCGGATCCGTCCAGAGCCCGAAGTGGTCCCCGGGGTGGGGGGACTTGAGGTCGGCGAGGACCGGGCCGTGGTGCGCGGTGCCGTCCGGCGCGGACCAGTCGGCGACGACGCGGATACGGGCCTCCCGCGCGCTGGTGGAGTCGGGATCGCTCTCGGGTGCCTTGCCCAGGGCGCGCACCACGGTGGCCCTGACCAGGTGGTGGGTGTGCTGCTGCACCCGCGCGGCACGCTGGAGCGAGTCCTGGGCGGCGGCGCCGACCAGGGCGCCGGTCGCGGGCGCCACCACGCCGATCAGCACCAGCGCCACGAGCGCCACCCACGCCTCGGCCAGATCGGTCGCGCGGCACAGCGGATTGCGTCTCCAGCGCCACAGGCCCGTGACTGCCCGCATCTCCCCACCCCCCACGTCCGCCACGGCCGGTCACGGCCGCGACGTCTCACGCGTTTCTCATCTCTCCTCAACGACCGGGTGCCACCCCAGGGTTCCCCGATCGGGAAAACCGGGCTACCGGACGCCGCCCCGCTCCAGCACCCGCACCGGGTCGCCGACCCGGACGGTGCCGCCGGTGAGCGGCACGAGGTTCTGCCCGAAGACGAGGCCCGCGTCCTTCCTGCGGTGCCGGACCAGCGAGTACAGCGGCTCGCGGCCGCGCGCGGCGGTGCGCTGGTCGGTGGTGGTCACCACGCAGCGGCCGCACTCGCGGGCCACCCGGAAGACGACCTCGCCGACGGAGACGCGCGCCCATTCGTCCTCGGCCCAGGCCTCGGTGCCGCGGACCACGACACTGGGCCGGAACCGGTTCATGGGCAGTGGCCCCTCATCGGCGTGACTGCCCTGCGCTATCAGGGAGTTGAGGGCGTCGAGCGAGGCCGAGGTGGTGATGAGCAGGGGGTAGCCGTCGGCGAAGGAGACCGTCTCGCCCGGCAGCGCGTAGTCCGGGTCCACGGGGCGGCGGGTGGCCGGATCGTCCAGGTGGACCAGGCGCACGTCCTGGTCGAGATAGGCGCTGCACCAGGCGTGCGCGTCCGCCGCCGCGGGCACCGCCTCCACCTTCTGGCCGAAGATGTTCACCGGCACGGTGCCCGCCGGTTCCGGCACCCCGACCGTCACCGCCGCCCGACCGGCCGCCGACAGCCGCACGCCGCCGCCGGCCAGGGGCTCGGCGGCGGCCAGGGCGAGGCGCGGCTGCTCCCGCTGGGTGACGACCTTCCCCCTGGCGTCGATCAGCGCCCAGCGCCGGTCCCCGGCCAGCCCCCAGGGCTCCACCGCGGCCGCTTCGGCCGTGAGGCCCTGGAACGCCTTGACCGGGTAGAGATGGATCGACTGCACTTCGGCGATTTCCATGTCGCCATCGTGCCAGGTGCCACCGACGGCGGGGGTGCCGCGATCAGTAACCCCGCTGCTGAGGGTTGTTGTACGGGTCCTGGTACGGCGCCTGCACGGGACGCGGCGCCGCCGGGCGCATCGCCTCGTAGCCGGTGCCCGGCGCCATCGGGCGCTGCTGCGGGGCCTGCGGGCCGGGGTAGCCGCGCGGGGCGCTCGCCTGCTGCGGGATGTACGCCGTGGGCGCCTGCTGCAACGGGGCGGGTTGCTGTTGCTGGGGGTAGCCGTAGGCAGGAGCCTGGGGCTGCGGGGAGGGCGCGGCCGGCAGGGCGGGCAGAGCCGACGGCAGGGCGGGCAGGTTGTTGCCCGAGTCGTAGACGCCGGGGACCCGGATCGGGGCGATCTGCGGGGTTCCCCGCTCGGCCACGAGGGAGTCGTAGATCGGGGTGTCCCGGAAGGAGGCGGAGTAGTAGCCGCCGCCATAGGTGGAGCGGGGGGAGGTCATGGCACATAAGTTAAGCCCACGATGTGCTGGTTGGGGAGACCGATAAGAGGGTTGTTTTCCGTGTCGGTGGCGACCGGGGATGCCCAATTCGAGCGAACTTACCGAAAAAGGGCAGCGGTTCACGTATAGATCATGTAAGGAACGGATCCTGTGGCAGGGTTACCGGCGGTTGACCGGCGATCTTCCCGCATCTTTCCCGTGCGGCCCGGGGGAGTTCCGTGTGGCCGGGAGCAGGCTGGGCATGCAGGGATGATCCGGGCGTCCGCGGACACCGCGGGCGGGGAGACGAGGGGGGCGGACATGTCCATGCCGAAGGGATCGAACACGCCGGTGCCGACCACCGCGCTGCGGGTCGAACTGGGCCGGCGCCACGGACCCGGGGTGCCCGACGCGGACGCCTCGGCGCTGCTGCTCGCCACCGGGAAGGTCCGCTCCGACGCGGACTTCGTCTTCTACAACCAGCCCGCGCATCCCTCGGGCGCGGTCCGCCACGAGGGCAAGCGGACCGAGGGCGCGGTCGTCACCGACACCCTGTCCGTCGACCTCGCGCGCGTGGAGGGCGCGATCGAGCGGATCGTCCTCGCCGCCTCGGCGGACGGCGGTACCTTCGGGCAGGTCCCGGACCTGTACATCGAGGTGACCGACCCCGCGACCGGCCGGCTCGTCGCCCGCTTCGACAGTCCGGGCGCGACCGTGGAGACCGCCTTCCTGCTCGGCGAGTTCTACCGCCGCCAGGGCGGCTGGAAGTTCCGCGCCGTCGGCCAGGGCTACGACAGCGGACTCGAAGGACTCGCCACGGAGTTCGGCATCACCGTGGACGAGCCGCAGCGTGCCGTGCCACCGCCCGCCCCGGCGCCCCTGACGGACGCGCCGCCGCCCCCCGCCCAAGCCGCGCCCCCGGTCCGCCTCACCAAGGTCACCCTCACCAAGGCCGCCCCCTCCGTCTCGCTGACGAAGCAGGGCGGCACCTCGGGCGTCATGCGGGTGAACCTCAACTGGCGGACCAGCCAAGGGATTTCGGGTCCGGACGCCCGCCGGGGCGGCGGCTCGGGGAACCTCGACCTCGACCTGTGCGCCCTGTACGAGCTCGCCGACGGCCGCAAGGGGGTCGTCCAGGCGCTCGGCAACTCCTTCGGATCGCTGCACCGGCCGCCGTACATCCATCTCGACGGCGACGACCGCACCGGCGCGGCGGCCGGCGGCGAGAACCTCACGATCAACCTCGACCACCGGCAGGACCTGCGCCGCGTCCTCGTCTTCGTCACCGTCTACGAGGGCGCCGCCTCCTTCGCCGGACTGCACGCCACCGTCACCCTCCAGCCGCAGCACGGCGCCCCCGTCGACTTCTCGCTGGACGAGTGCACGGTCCCCTCCACGGTGTGCGCGCTCGCCCTGATCACCAACACGGGCGGCGACCTCGTCGTCCGGCGCGAGGCCCGCTACCTCGTGCCGGAGCGCGGGGTGAGCCCGCAGCGGACCATGGACCGCGCCTACGGCTGGGGCCTGAACTGGCAGCCCGGCCGCAAGTGAGCGGTGCTCAGCCCTCGTCCGGCACCGCGCCGGGGCGGGCGTACGTCCGGCCCTTCCAGGCGGCCCCCCGGCCCCGGTAGTGCTGCACGGCCGAGTCCACCGTCATCAGCAGGTACAGGAACGCGGTGTACGGCAGCAACGGCGCGAGCCACAGCGGCTGCCGGTAGTAGCGCAGCATCGGCGCATAGGTGCCCGCCATCACCGCCCACGCCAGCGCGCCGACGGCCGCCACCGGCGCGCTGCCCGCCGGCGCGCCCGCGACCACCGCCACCGGTGGCACGAGGTACACCAGCGCGAGCCCGGCCACGGTGCCGAGCAGCAGCAGCGGGTTGTGCCGCAGCTGGGCGTAGGCGCTGCGCGAGACCATCCGCCACAGGTCGTGCAGCCGCGGGTAGGGCCGCACACTGTCCACCCGCTCGGCGAGGCCCAGCCAGACGTGCCCGCCCGCGCCCTTGACCGCGCGGGCGAGCGCGACGTCGTCGATGACCGCGTGCCGGATGGCGTCCGGGATCCGCGCCTTCTCCGCCATCCCGGCGCGCAGCAGGACACAGCCGCCCGCCGCGGCCGCCGTGCGCGAGCCCCTGCGGCCGATCCACCGGAAGGGGTAGAGCTGCGCGAAGAAGTAGACGAACGCCGGCACCACCAGCCGCTCCCACCGGCTCTCCACCCGCAGCCGTGCCATCTGCGAGACCACGTCGAAGCCGCCGGTACCGGCCGCCGCGACCAGTTCGCGCAGGCTGTCCGGGGCGTGGGCGATGTCCGCGTCCGTCAGCAGCAGGTACTCGGGATCGCGCGCGCGGGCCAGCGCGATGCCGTGCCGCACCGCCCACAGCTTGCCCGTCCAGCCCGCCGGCGGCTCGCCCGGCGAACCCACGGTGAGCGGCAGCCCGCCGTGCCGTGCGGACAGGTCCCGGGCCAGCTCCCCGGTGCCGTCCGTGCTGCCGTCGTCCACCAGGAAGACCTCGGCCCGCCCCGGATAGTCCTGCGCGAGCAGCGACGGCAGGCTCACGGACAGCACGGCGGCCTCGTCGCGGGCCGGTACGACCACGCAGACGGACGGCCACGCGTCCGGTTCCCGGCGCCGCGGCAGCCGGACGTCCGTGCGCCAGAAGAACCCCTGGCACAGCAGCAGCCAGCACCAGGCGGCCAGCGACACGACGGTGATCCACAAGAAGGCGCTCACGGGCGCAGTCTGCCCCACCCGAGCCGTTCACATGAGCGGATCGTCTATCGTGACCGGGTGAAGATCGCGCTCATGGACTCCGGAATCGGTCTGCTCGCGGCCACCGCCGCGGTACGGCGCCTGCGCCCCGACGCGGATCTCGTCCTCTCCCTGGACCCCGACGGCATGCCCTGGGGACCGCGCACCCCCGAGGATCTCACCCGGCGCGCGCTGGACGTGGCCGAGGCCGCCGCGGCCCGCCGGCCCGACGCGCTGATCGTCGGCTGCAACACCGCCAGTGTGCACGCCCTGCCCGCGCTGCGCGCCCGGCTGGAGCCCGGCATCCCGGTGATCGGCACCGTCCCGGCGATCAAGCCGGCCGCGGCCGGCGGCGGGCCCTTCGCGATCTGGGCGACCCCCGCCACCACCGGCAGCCCCTACCAGCGCGGACTCATCGCGGACTTCGCCGACGGGGTGCCGGTGACCGAGGTGCCGTGCTGGGGTCTCGCCGAGGCCATCGAACACGCGGACGAGGCGGCGATCGAGACGGCCGTCGCCGCGGCGGCCGCGCTGACGCCGGACGACGTGACGACTGTCGTCCTGGGCTGCACCCACTACGAGCTGGTCGCGGAACGCATCCGCGCCGCCGTGCAGCGTCCCGGCGCGGCTCCGCTGGTCCTGCACGGCTCCGCCGGCGCGGTGGCCGCCCAGGCGCTGCGCCGCCTCGGCGAACCGCCCGCCTCGGGGGCCCCCGCCGAGGGCACCCTCACGGTGCTGCTCAGCGGCCGCGAGGGCGGACTGCCGGCGGCGGCACTGCACTATGCCGAGGGACGACTGCTGCCCGCGGTGGGGTCGCTGGCCGACCGCAGCTGACGTGTCCGCGGCGGGCCTGCCGCGGCACGGACATCCCGGTACCGCCCCAGGGCCGCATGGGGCAGGCGCGGGCCGAGAGACGGTACCCGCGCGGGGAATCCTGAGTAACCTCGTAGTCATGAGGGACCAGCCCCGTACCGAGGACGATTTCACCCCCGAGGTCTGGACCGGACGGGCCACCAACCGGGTGCAGTGGCTGATGGCGCTGGCCGGGGCGGCCTGCCTGGCCCTGGGGATCAAGCTGGCCGTGGACTCCGCGTGGACGTCCTCCGGGACCACCGCGCTGACGATGTCCGTGGTCGGCTGCATCGCGGCAGGGCTGCTGGTCCTCTTCGGCACCCTCGCCTTCGTCCACGTGGACCTCAGGCTCGACGGGGAGTGCGTCGAGGTGCGCTGCGGCCACATCGGGCTGCCGCGCCGCCGCATCCCGCTCTCCCACGTGGCGGGCGCCGACTTCACCGCCCTGGTGACCCCGCGGCAGTGGGGCGGCTGGGGCTACCGGTGGCGTCCCGAGAAGGGCACCGCGGTGGTCGTACGCCGGGGCGAGGGCATCGTGCTCAGCCTGTGGGACGGGCACACGTTCACGGTCACCGTGGACAACGCGGAGTCGGCGGTCCGGGTGATCAGGGCACGGCTGCGGTCGATCGCCCCGGGGACGGCGGCATAGCCGCTTCCGGCGAGCGCTCGCTGCCCGCCGTGGCCGTCCGCGCCCGCCGACCGCGGCTGTCAATGCCGAGGTCAGCCGCCGTACACTCACCCGGGTGACCGTCACCGCAACTTCCGTGGACCAGTCGGACCGGATCCGGCAGTCCCCCGCGCCCGGCGCGCTCCGCCGCCGGCTGCTGCGCCTGGTCCCGGCCGTCGCCTCCGCGCTCTGCGGGGTGCTGCTCTACGTCAGCTTCCCGCCGCGCTCCCTGTGGTGGCTGGCGCTGCCCGCGTTCGCCGGGTTCGGCTGGGTGCTGCGGGGGCGTGGCTGGAAGGCGGCCCTCGGGCTCGGGTATCTCTTCGGGCTCGGCTTCCTGCTGCCCCTGCTGGTGTGGACCGGCGTCGAGGTCGGCATGGTGCCGTGGCTGGCCCTGGTCGCGGTGGAGGCCGTGTTCGTCGCGCTGGTCGGCGTGGGCGTCGCCGCCGTGTCCAGGCTGCCCGCCTGGCCGGTGTGGGCCGCGGCCCTCTGGATCACGGGCGAGGCCGTACGGGCGCGCGTGCCCTTCGGTGGTTTCCCCTGGGGGAAGATCGCCTTCGGGCAGGCGGACGGCGTCTTCCTGCCGCTCGCCGCGGTCGGCGGCACCCCGGTGCTGGGCTTCGCGGTCGTCCTGTGCGGATTCGGTCTCCACGAGGCGGCCCGGCTGATCGCCGAACGGCGCCGCTCCCACCCCGTGCGCCGTGCGGCGGCCGCCGCCGCGCTGCTCAGCGTGGCCGTGCCGGTGGCCGGCGCGTTCGCCGCGCGCGGCCTGGTGAGCGACAAGGCCGAGGACGGCACCAGGACGGTCGCCGTGATCCAGGGGAACGTGCCGCGCGCGGGCCTGGAGTTCAGCGCGCAGCGCCGCGCGGTGCTCGACCGCCATGTGCGCGAGACCCTCAAGCTGGCCGCCGACGTCAAGGCGGGCAAGGTCCCGAGGCCCGACTTCGTGCTCTGGCCGGAGAACTCCTCCGACCTCGACCCCTACGCCGACGCCGACGCCACCGCCGTCATCGACGAGGCCTCGCGGGCGATCGGGGTGCCCATCTCGGTCGGCGCCGTCGTGGACAAGGACGGCAAGCAGCTCAACGAGCAGATCCTGTGGGACCCGGTCAAGGGACCGACGCAGACGTACGACAAACGGCAGATCCAGCCGTTCGGCGAGTACATGCCGCTGCGCGGATTCGTCGGGGCCATCAACAAGGACTGGACCACCATGCTCCGCCAGGACTTCAGCCGGGGCACCGAGCCGGGTGTGTTCGACATGGACGGCGCCAAGGTCGGCCTCGCCACCTGCTACGAGGCCGCCTTCGACTGGGACGTGCGGGACACCGTGACGCACGGCGCCGAGATGATCTCCGTGCCGAGCAACAACGCGACCTTCGACCGCAGCGAGATGACCTACCAGCAGCTCGCCATGTCCCGCATCCGCGCCGTCGAGCACAGCCGCACCGTGACCGTCCCGGTCACCAGCGGCGTCAGCGCGGTCATCATGCCGGACGGGAAGATCACCCAGCGGACCGGCATGTTCGTGCCCGCCTACCTGGAGCAGAAGGTGCCGCTGCGCACCTCCACCACCCCCGCCACCGACCTGGGCGTCCTGCCGGAGACGGTGCTCGTGCTCCTCGCCGTGGCCGGCATCGGCTGGGCGGTCGGCAGCGGGCTCCGGGCCCGCCGCGCCGTCGAGGCGTAGTACACGGGCGGGTGACCGGGGAGCGCGCCCGTGGCCCGTTAAGGTCGGGGCCATGGCTACTCCCGACTTCATCCGCACCCTGCGTGCCTCGGCCGGCCGGCAGCTGCTCTGGCTGCCCGGAGTCACGGCGATCGTCTTCGACGACGAGGGCAGGGTGCTGCTCGGCCGGCGCACCGACACCCGGAAATGGTCGGTGGTCGGCGGCATCCCGGAGCCGGGTGAGCAGCCCGCGGACTGCGCGGTGCGGGAGGTCTTCGAGGAGACGGCGGTGCGGTGCGTGCCCGAGCGGGTCGTCCTGGTCCAGGCGCTGCAACCGGTCACGTACGAGAACGGGGACGTCTGTCAGTACATGGACATCACCTTCCGCTGCCGGGCGGTGGGCGGCGAGGCCCGGGTCAACGACGACGAGTCGCTGGAGGTCGGCTGGTTCGCGGTGGACGCGCTGCCCGGCCTGAACGAGTTCGCGCTCTCCCGGATCAAGCAGGCCATGACCGAGGAACCGACCTGGTTCGCCCCGGTGACCGCCGGCTGAGGCGGCGGCCGCTCAGGCACCCGTCAGCTCACGCCCCGTGACCATCTCGGAGTCGATCCGCACGAGCACGTCGTCGCGGACCGGCATCCAGGAGTCCGGGCCGTCGAGGAGCTCACGGCCCTCGGCGCCGGGCAGCAGCGAGGCGCGGCCGGTGACGACCACGCTCCAGCCGGAGCGGGTCGCCGCGTCGAACTCGTCCGCCTCGAAGGCGACCACCGCGCCGTCGATGGCACGCACGAGATCGGAGCCCGCCGAGGTGCGCAGCAGCACGGAGGAGTCCGCGTCGAGGCAGAAATTGACCGGGAGGACCGCCGGGAGCGCCTGCTTGGTGTACACGACCCGGCCGACCGGCACCCTGGCCAGCAGGCGCAGGCATGTCCGCCTGTCGAGTGCGCGAAAGTCGTTCTGGAGCACCAGGCCATCGTCTCCGCGCGGACCCGGCCGGGGTAGGGCCGGTCGGCCCTTGTCCGGGCCCTCGCGGACCGCCTCGCCTTCCGGGGCCCCGCGCGGGCGGTCACAGTTTCAGCGTGAACCAGGTCGTCTTGCCCTCGTCGGTCGGCCGTACCCCCCAGCTGTCGGCGAGGGTGCGGACCAGGAACAGGCCCCGTCCGCACTCCTCGTCCCCGGCGGCGTGCCGGGGCCGGGGCAGGTGCGGGTTGCGGTCGCTGACCTCGACGGTGAGATCCGTGGCCGTACGGCACAGCCGCAGCCCCACCGGGCCCTCGGCGTGCTGCACCGCGTTGGTGAGGGTCTCCGACAGCAGCAGGAGCGCGTCGTCGGCCGGGGCGGCACACTCCCACGAGGCCAGCGTCCGGCGCAGGAAGGCCCGACCCTCGGGGACCGAGGAGGGGACGGCGGACAGCTCGGTGGTGACGGCGGCCAGCGGCGCCGCCGGGAGCCGCGCGAACAGCAGGGTCACGTCGTCGTCGTGGCCGTCGGCGTCCGGCAGCAGCTCGGCCAGCACATGGTCGGCGGCCGCCTCCAGGTCGGCGCAGCGCGGGAAGAACGTGTCCAGGACGGTGGTGAGTTCGCCGACCCGCGCCTCGATGTCGCTGCCCGGCGTCTCGATCAGCCCGTCGGTGTACAGCACGAGCGTGGCGCCCGGAGCGATGTCGAAGCACGCCTGCTCGTACAGCACACCGCCCACCCCGAGCGGTGCGTTGACCGGTGCCGGCAGCGCCCGCACGCCCTCCCAGGGGCCGACGACGAGGGTCGGCAGATGCCCGGCGGAGCAGACGGTGACGGTGCCCGCGTCCGGGGCGATGACCAGATAGCAGCAGGTGACCAACTGGTCCGGCACGTCCAGGTCGGCGACCACGGCGTCCAGGGCCTGCGTCAACTGGCGGGGCTGCATGCCCGTCTTGGCGAGCGCGTGCGCGGCGGAGCGCAGCTGGCCCATCACGGCGGCCGCCTCCAGACCGCGGCCCATCACATCGCCGATGAGGACGCCGACCCGGCCCGCGCCCAGCGGTATCAGGTCGAACCAGTCGCCGCCGACACCGGCGCCCTGGGTGGCGGGCCGGTAGCGGCTCGCGGTGTCCAGACCGGGCAGCGCGGGCGGCGTCCCCATCAGGCTGCGCTGGAGGGTGAGGGCGATGTGCCGCTGCTGTTCCAGCAGGGCCGTCAGCTCGGCCTCCACCCGCTTTCGGTCGCTGATGTCCCGCACGATGGCGCACGCCCCGACGACCTTGCCGGCGGCGTCCCGCGTCGGCCACAGTGTGACGTCGACGTCCAGCAGCGACCCGTCCTTGGTGACCCGCAGCGTCTCGAAGTGCTCGACCTTCTCCCCCTGGCGCAGGCGTTCGAGCAACGCCCAGATGTCGTCCTGGAGTTCGGTGGGGGCGAGCAGGGAGACGTGCCGGCCGATGACCTCCTCGGCGGAGTAGCCGTACAGCTCGGTGGCGGCCGCGTTCCAGTACGTGATCTCGCCGTCCAGGGTTTTGGCGAGGATGGCGTCCTGGGAGGACTCCACGAGCGCGGCGAGTTCGTTGATCCGGGCCTCGGCCGCCTTGCGGTCGCTGACGTCGCGCACGGCGGCGGAGACCAGCAGCCCGTCCGCCGTCTCCAGCGGGCTCAGACTGATCTCGACGGGGAACTCGCTGCCGTCCTTGCGCAGTCCGTGCAGTTCGAGCCCCGCGCCCATGGGACGCACCTGCCGGTTGGCCGCGTAGCCGTCGCGATGCCGGGTGTGGTGGTCGCGGAAGCGGTGCGGTACGAGTAACTCGACCGGGCGGCCGAGCAGTTCCTCGCGGTGGTAGCCGAAGAGGGCCTCGGTCTGGGCGTTGACCAGCCGGATGGCGCCGCTGTCGTCGACGATCACCATGGCGTCCGGCGCCGCCTCCAGCAGCCCCCGGAAGCGCTCCTCGGCCGTCGACGGGCCGCCCTGCGACAAGGGGGCTCCGCACCGGCACCGCCGGGGGACCGCGGGGTCCGCCGCACAGGCCGGCTCGTCCACGCACGCATTCATATCCACCCCGCCATGTCGCTCGTGCTGCTACGGACATCCCAGCGCAACCGGCCTCCCACCGCCGTGACTTGTCGCGTCCTGGCGCAAACACGCACCAGTGATGGGCGAATCCGTACAGGACCGGTCCGCGGTCGAGCACAAGCGGTCGCGTTCGCCATGGTGCCCGCCCCAGGGCCGGTCGGCCCCGGACGGGGACCCTGAGGGCCCTGCCCCTCGGGCGGCGCGGCGACGAGGCTTGAGGCGATCCCGAACGGGATGTCCGACAACAGGAGGTGGACGTCATGTCCCGCACCGTCACCGTGGGCCTCGACGGGTCCCCCGAGAGCCGTACCGCCGCCGAGTGGGCGGCGGGTGAGGCGCGGCTGCGCGGGCTGCCGCTGCGCCTGGTGCACGTGTGGGAGCCGGTGACGGAGTCCATGGCGCAGGATCCGGTGATCGGCGTGGCGACGCGGCGGCACTGGACCGAGCGGATCCCGCGCGAGGCGGCGGAGGAACTGCGGCTGCGCCACCCGGACCTGGAGGTGCTGTCCGAACACCAGGACGGCTTCCCCGGCGAGTTGCTCGCGGCGGTCGCCGAGGAGTCCGAGTTGCTGGTGCTCGGCTCGCGGGGCCTCGGCCGGCTCGGCGGCCACCTCGTCGGCTCCGTCGGGTTCTCGGTGGTCGCGCGCGCCGGACGGCCCGTCGTCCTGGTGCGGTCCGGGTGGCGCCCGGACGGTGACGCCCCCGAGGGCCCGGTCGTCCTCGGCGTCGACACCACCGAACCGGACGACACGGTGCTCGCGTTCGCCTTCGAGGAGGCCGAACGGCGCGGGACGCCGGTGCGGGCCCTGCGCACCTGGTCCATGCCGCCGTACTACGCCTACGGTTTCGCCGCCGACCCCACCTTCGACCAGGAGTGGTCCCGCCAGGAGGAGGCCGCGCTCAGCGAGGTGCTCAAGCCGTGGCGGCGGAAGTACTCCGCGGTCGAGGTCACCGAGGAATGCGGGTACGGGAGCGCGTCGCTGCGACTGGTCGAGGCCTCGCACGGCGCCGGGCTGGTGGTCGTCGGCCGGCGACGGCGCCCGGCCTCGTTCGGCACGCACATCGGCCCGGTGACGCATGCGGTGCTGCACCACGCGACGGCGCCGGTGGCGGTGGTGCCGCACGACTGACGGTGAGGGGGCGCGTCGCTGTGCCCGCGTGAGCCCTGTACGCGCCCCCGCCCGCCCGAGCAGACTTCGGGGCCCCGAGGAAGGCAGGTCGGTCACTGTGCTGCTGCGTCTGCCCACGTCCGTCTCCGAAGCGCGGGAATGCCTGGCCGAGGGAGCCGTCCCGGTCGGCGGGGCGACGCTCGTGTGGGCCACCTGGCAGCGTGACGGGTTCCCCGAACTGGCCATGTCGCTGTGCCGGTTGCCGGAGGCCAACGTCATCGGACCCGACTCGCTCGGCGCCGCCGTGCTCCTCGGGCGGATCGACGGCCGGGTGCCGGACGTACTGCGCCTCGCGGCCGCCACGGTGGGCACCGGGGCCGTCCGCCGGACGGCGACGGTCGGCGGCAACCTCGTGGGCAGCGCGCTGCGTTGTCTGTTACCCGCCGCGCTGGTCCTCGACGCGCGGGCCACGGTGCTGGAGTCCGACGGCCTCCACGAGACGGACCTGGCCGAAGTCATCGCGAAACGCCCGGTGTTGATCGCTCTGCGCTGGCGCGTCCCGGTCGCCTGCGCCTACCGCAAGCTCCCCGCCGACGCGGGCGGCCCGCCGCCCCTCGTGGCGGCCTCCGCCCTGCACTCCGGCGACGGCGCGGGGGACGTCGTCCGCGTCGCCGTACGCGACGGTTACGACGTCCTCGTCGGCGCCGCCGTACGCGACGCCGATCCCGAGGAGACCCTCCGGTCCCTGCGCGCCACCGCCCTCGGCGATCTGCCCGCCGCCGCGTGGACGGTCGTACGGCCCCAGGTGCTCGCTCTGCCGGCGCGCGAGCGGTGACCCACCGGGGCCTGGTTCAGGCCCCGACCAGGGCGGCCACCAGGCGGGTCATGGCGGGCCGGGGGTCGGGGGTGCCGGGCCAACCGGTCATCAGGAGATGGTGGGCGGTACCGACGATCGCGAGGGCCGCGGTGCCCGGGTCGACGGTCTTCGCCACCCTGCCGAGCCCCTGTTCGGCCCGAAGATAGCCGGTGACGGACTCCTCGATCGCGGTGAAACCCGGCGCCCCGCCCTCCAGGGCGGCGCGGATGCGGGCCGCGGCGGCGGGGCGCGTCATGGCCAGGCCCGACAGGGCCGGACCACCGGAGTCGAACAGCACGAGGACGACGGCGTCCAGGTTCCGCGTCACCGTGTGCTGCCCGGCGAGCCCCGACAGCGCCCGCGCCTTCGCCGCCGTCCGCGCGAACCGGTCGAGGCACAGCTCGGCCACGAACTCGTCGAGCCCCGTGAAGTGCGCGTGCAGCAGCCCCTTGGCGCAGCCCGCCTCGGTGGTGACGGCACGGCTGGTGAGCGCGCCGGGCCCGTCCCTGTCCACGACGCGCTCGGCCGCCGCGAACAGCCGCTCGCGCACGTCCGGCGTCGCTACTCCGCGCGGTGACATGTGCCTCTTTCTTCCGTTCTCTTCTGTTCTCTTCCGTTCTCCTGCGTCCTGCCGTCCTCGGCCGCGAGGGGGCGAACTCCTCGGATGGTAACGGGGATTGCGAGTACGGGCGCGCGCCCATACAGTTTGGGCACACGCCCATTCTCCGCTGTCCACCGCAGGAGGCACCCGTGCCGGACATCGTCAACACCGAGCAGGCGCAGGCATGGAACGGCCCGGAAGGCACCCACTGGGCACGCAACCAGGACCGCTGGAACGCCGTGAACGAGGGCTTCAACGAGCCGCTGCTCGAAGCCGCCGCGATCAGCGAGGCGCACCGCACCCTCGACCTCGGCTGCGGCTCCGGGCAGACCACCCGGCTCGCCGCGCTCCGCGCACCCCGGGGGAGCGCGCTGGGCCTCGACCTGTCCGGCCCGATGCTGGCCGAGGCGCGGGCCCGCGCGGAGCGGGAGGGCATCACCAACGTCTCCTTCACCCAGGGCGACGCACAGGCGCACCCCTTCGAACCGGGCACGTTCGACGCGGCGATCAGCCGCTTCGGGGTGATGTTCTTCGCCGACCCCGTGGCGGCGTTCGGCAACATCGGCCGGGCGCTGCGCCCCGGCGGACGCCTGGCGTTCGTCTGCCCCGCCGACGCCACGCTCAACGGCGGGGTGGCGGCGCTGGCGGCACTGCGCGACATCCTGCCGTTCGGCGACCTCGGCAGGCCGGGGCTGCCCGGCATGTTCTCCCTCGCCGCCCGGGACCGCGTCCACGAGATCCTCACCGCGGCCGGCTTCACCGGCGTCACCGTCAGCCGGGTCCAGGCGTACGGGACCTGGGGGCACGGAGCCGAGGACGCGGCGGACTTCCTGCTGGGCACGGGCCCCGGCGGCCATCTGATGCGACAGGCCGACGCCCCCGCGCGGGACCGCGCCCGCCGCACCCTGACGGACCATCTGCGCCCCCACGAGACGAAGAACGGCACGGTCCGGCTCCCCACCACGTCCTGGCTGGCCACGGCGGTGCGCCCGGCCGGCCCGTCGGACACCCCCTAGGACCCCAGCGGCAGCACGCGGGCGATGAGGAGGGCCACGTCGTCGTGGCCGGCCGGATGCCGGAGTTCCCGCAGCAGCCGGTCGCAGGTCTCCTCCGGGGGGTGGTACGGCGGGGCAAGCAGCCGGAGCAGCTCGGCCAGCCGGGCGTCGATCGGGTCGTCGCGCGTCTCGACCAGGCCGTCGGTGTAGAGGACCAGTTGGTCGCCGGGCCGCAGGGCGAGCGTGGTGGACTCGAAGGGCACGCCGCCGACGCCCAGCGGGGTGCCGGTGGGCAGGTCGAGAAGCCGCGGCGGCCCGTCGGACGGGATCAGGACCGGCGGCAGGTGACCGGCGGAGGCCGCCTCCAGACGGGCCAGCCGGGGATCGTGCACGGCGTACACGCAGGTGGCGATGTAGGGGTCGAGGCCGAGGGTGATCCGGTCGAGGTGGGTGAGGACCCGCGCCGGGTCGAGATCGAGGTCCGCCAGCGTGGAGGTGGCGGTGCGCAGCCGGCCCATGGTGGCCGCCGCCGGGATCCCGCTGCCCATGACGTCGCCCACCGCGAGGGCGGTGCGGTCGCCGTCCAGTGCGATCACGTCGTACCAGTCGCCGCCGACCTCGCCGATCGCCTGCGCCGGCCGGTACCGCGCGGCGATCTCCAGGCCCGGATGGCAGGGCGAGAGCCGGGGCAGCAGGCTGCGCTGGAGGGCCTCGGCGGTGCTGCGGGTGTGCTGGTGCAGGACGGCGTTGTCGATGCTCAGAGCGGCCCGCGAGGCGAGTTCGCAGGCCAGCGCCAGGTCGTCCGCGTCGAAGGGCAGCGGGTTGCGGGCGCGGGCCAGGCCCATGACGCCGATGCACTGTCCCCGTGCGATCAGCGGCACGGCCATGTCGGTGTGCACACCGGCCTGGGCCAGCAGCCGGGCGGCCACCTGGTCGGCGGCCACGCGGCCGACGTCGCCGCTGTCCAGGTGGGTGATCAGCACGGGGCGCCCGGTGCGCACGCTCTCGGCCGCGGGGTGGCCCGCGTGGTAGACGGTGAGCCGGCCGGGCGGCACCAGCGCCCCGGCGGCGTCGGTGGGGTAGGCGGTCTTCACCGCCAGCGCACGGAACAGCGGAGGGCCCTCGCCCGGTTCCGTGCGGCCCGTGCGCAGCATGCTGTCCAGCAGGTCCACCGCGGCCATGTCGGCGAGGTCGGGCACCAGGACGTCGGCCAGCTCCCGCGCCGTGCGCTCCACCTCCAGGGTGGTGCCGATGCGCGCCGAGCCGCCGGCGATCAGCCGCAGCCGCCGCTGGGCCCGCTCGGCCTCCTGGGCCGCGCGGTAGCGGTCGGTGACCTCCACCGCCACCGTGGCGATCCCCAGGGTGTGCCCGTGGTGGTCCTCCAGCCGGTACAGCGACGTCATCCAGGCGTGATCGTGGCCCGGGTCGGCGGCGGTACGGCCCACCACCTGCCGGTTCACCACGGGGGTCCCGGTCTCCAGGACCTCGCGCATGCGGGCCTCGACCGAGCGGAACGCCCGGTCGGGAAGCAGCTCGCCGAAGTGCCGGCCGACGTGGTCGGCCTCGGGCACGCCGTGCATGGCCGCCAGGGCCGGGTTGACGGCCACGTAGCGCAGATCGGTGTCGAGGACGGACAGCCCGATCGGGGCCTGGGTGACCAGCCGGGCGGAGAGGGCGGCGTCGCGCTCCACCCGGCGCAGGGTGGAGCGGTCGGTGGCCAGCCCCAGCGCGTAGTGATCGCCGAGGTGGTCGGTCAGCCGCATGTTGCGGAACTCGACGATCCTGGTGCCGCCGTCCTTGTGCCGCACCGGGAAGGCCCCCGCCCAGCCCCGCCCGGTCTCCATCACCTCGGCGAACAGCCGGATCGCGGCCTCGCGGTGCTCGGGGCGCAGCAGCAGGGGCGCCGCGTACTGCCCGACGGCCTCCGCGCGGGCGTAGCCGAACAACTCCTCGGCCTGAGGGCTCCACATGTCGATCCGGCCGTCCGCCTCCAGGAGCACCGCGGCGACACCCAGCAGATCCATCAGCCCGGTCGGCTCGACGGCCTGGTCGGCCTGGTCGGCCTGGTCGGCCTGGGGCTGCACGGACTGTTCGGTCTGGGGCCGCGCGGGCTGTTCGGTCTGGGGCCGCGCGGCGTGCCGCGCCCCGGTCCGCGCCCTTCCGGGCTCGTCCCGGTCCGGGTGCCGCGTCCCTCCGCTCATCCCATTCGCTCCTTCCGCCGGCCAGCCCGGCCGGCGCCGTACGGGGGAGACCGGGCCGGGCCTCCCTTCACGCCTACCCGTGGATCGGGGATCCCCGCAGCGGTCCGGCGGGGTCAGTGCGGGGGAGGCGGTCCCCCGCGGGCGACTCTGGACAGATCGGCCATGAGGGAGTCCAGCCAGGACACGGTGGCGTAGTACAGCCTCGGCGCCCCGGGTGGTTCCGCGTCGGCGCCCGCGAGGGTCCGGGCGAGGCGGGGCACCGGGGCCGCCGGGGTGTCGCCGCCGGGGTCCAGTGCCGCCGAGAGCAGGAGCATCCGGCCGGCCACGCGGTCCCCGAGCGCGCTGACCGTCGCGGCCGCCGGGCCGAGGCCGGTGCACGGCGGCTCCAGCAGCCGTTCCGAACCCCACAGGGTGTGGTGCCCGGCCATCAGCGCCGCCTGCCAGTCCACCCCGGGCAGCGCCGGCCCGCGCCCCCTGCCGCCGAACGGTGTCGGCTCGCTCTGGAACTGCCCGTACGCGGACTCCGCGAGGATCACCGCGTGCTGGAGCGAACGATGCCCGGGCATCCCCGCCGGAACCGGCACCGGTCCCCGCCGGGCCACCGAGGCACTGGTCGCCACCACGATCTCGGCCGCCCTGCGCAGCAGTTCCGCCGCCGCGAACCGCAACTCGTCATGGGCGCCGCGGGGCCAGGCCAGCAGCCCGAAGACCGCGCCGATCGCGCTGCCGACCAGCACGTCGAGCAGTCGTACCTCCGCGAGCCGCCAGGTCGGCGGGGCGAGCTGGGCGAAGACCAGGGCGACCAGCACCGTGAACAGGCCCTGGGCCCAGCCGACTCCCTTGACGGGCCCCACCGTGAAGGCGAACAGCATCCACAGGGGGAGGAGGACGGCGTAGACACCGGTGTGCGGGCCCACGAGGGCCAGCGTTCCGCCGGTCACCAGGGCGCCGGCCAGCGTGCCCGCGAGCGCCGCCCGGATGGTGGTCCAGGTCTCGTCCATGGTGGTGCGAGTGAGGGTGAGCGTCGCCAGCATCGCCCAGAAACCGTGGGGCAGCGTGTCCACGCCGGCCACCAGCCGCGCCGCCGTGAGTGCCAGGGCGATGCGCACGGCGTTCTGGAAGAACACCGACCGCCGCCCGGCGTGCCCGCGCACCCGGTGCCACCACAGCGCCGGGGCCCGGGCGGCCGCGTACCAGAAGCGCTCCGGCGGCCCCACCGCCCGGGCCCGCCGGCCGTGCACCGCCAGATCGGCAGCCGCCCCCATCGCCAGCGCGGCATCGGCGACCTCCAGCACGGCCGCGTGCCGCCGCAACACGTCCGGCGCGGGCGTGTTGGATTCCCCTGGTGGGGTCGCGGACCGGGCGGACAGGACGGCACGGACCGCGGCCAGCTCCCGGTACTCGGCCAGGGGCGAGGCGCCCCCTCGGAGACAGGCCGCGGTGGCGCCGGCCAGCCGCGCGACCGCGTCGAGCACGGCGGTGACGGCGGCGTCGGGCGGGGCACCGCCCTCCGGGAGGGCCGTGAGCCGGGGCAGCCTGCTCAGCAGCGCCCGGGTGGCCAGACCCGTGTGGGACAGGGCGCGCTCCCGTACCCCGGGGCCCGCCGGACGGTCCGCCTCGGGCACGGTCAGGGAGCGAAGGCGGCGGCCGGCTTCACGGGCGGAGCGGCCCTCGGACCGGGAGAGCGAGTACGGCGGGGCGGCGAGCAGGGTGGTGCAGCGGGCCGCGACGGCGGCGGCGTGGGCGGCGCGTTCCCGGTACGGCGGCGGGGCGGGCTCGGGGAAGAGCAGGGCCTCGGCGAGGACGAGCAGGGCCATGCCGGTGGTCGTGCCGACCAGCCGGTCGCCGAGCCGGGCGGGGTCGTAGGGCGGGAACGACGGAAGGATGTAGAGCAGTTGCAGTCCCGGCGCCGCCCCGGCCGGACGCGGGCCGCCGACGGCGGAGAAGGCCAGCAGGAAACCGACCACCAGCATGCCGGTGACGGCGCTCCAGGTCCGTACCGACAGCCATGTCCCGACGATCACCAGCAGCCAGCCCACCGGGATCAGCCGCAGCACCACCGCGGCGCGCTGCCGCCCGGTGCCCGGGATCCTGGCCAGCCCGCCCAGCGCCACCGCGGCGAACAGGGCGTACGTGGCGGCGACGGGGCGGTCGAGGCCGTAGCGGAAGAGGTAGAAACCGGCCGCGGCGACCACCGTCACCTGGATCGCCCGGCGCCCCGGGGCGGCGTACGGCGCCGGGAGCCGGACGACGGGAACACCAGACACCTCTCCAGGCTCACGCATCACCGCGCGCCCGGCACCCGCGGGCACCGGGCGCGCGGCCGGGGGTCAGCCGAGGGCGAGATCGTCGGCGTAGACGTCGCCCTGGCCGTACCAGCCGTGGACGTACACGGTGATGGCACCGCTGGTGCCGGTCGTGAAGGAGACCTTCAGCTGGTTCCAGCTCGAACTGTTCGACCAGGTGCTGGCGGTGGCGCCGCCGCTGACGCCGAGGTAGGCGTAGGGGCCCTGGACCCAGCCGGTGAGCGTGTAGCTGTGATTGGGGGACAGGGTGACGGTCTGGTCGCACTCACCGGTGCCGCCGGAGTCGGGGGTGATCCGGAGGGCGTGACTGCCCGAGTGGACCGGCGTGGAGACCACCGTGCTGCCGCCGGCGCAGGTCCAGGGGCCGAGGCTCCCGGTCTCGAACCCGGCGTTGGCCGGCGAACCCCCGCCGCCACCGCCCCCGCCGCCGCTGGTGGTGACGGTGAGCGTGTAGGTCGCGCTGTGGGTGCCGCCGGTACCGGTACCGGTGCCGGTGACGGTGATCGGGTAGGTGCCCGCGGCCACGGACGAACCGACGGCCGCCGTCAGCGTCGAGGTGTTGCCGGAGGTCACCGAGGCCGGGCTGAAGGAGACGGTGACGCCGGAGGGCGCGCCGGAGGCGGCGAGGGCGACGGACTCGGCGCTGCCCGAGGTGGTGGCCGTGGCGACGGTCGCGGTGGCGGAACCGCCCTGGGCGACCGAGGCGGAGCCGGGGGAGAGGGACAGCGAGAAGTCACTGCTCGTGCCGCCGCCCCCGCCCCCGCCGCCCGAACTGCCCTCGTACGGGACGAACGCGTCCGTGAACGCCAGGCTGTTCTGGCCGATCTCGCTGCACGTGGGCAGGGAGTTGGCGTTTCCGCCGCACGGCTGGTCCCGGTTGACCGACCAGAAGGCGAGGCGCCCCACGCCGTTCTGCGCGGCGAAGTTCTCGACGGTCTGGGCGTCGGCCAGGGTGAACGTGGAGCCGTCGTCGTTCTTGCCGATCATCGGGGTGATGCCGAGGTTGGCGTAGCCGTACCCGGAGTCGACGGACCGCATCTGCGCCAGCGTGGCCTTGGCGGCGTCGATCGCGCCCTGGCCCATCTCGGTGCCGGTGCCGGCGTAGTAGTCCATGGCCATGATGTTGACGACGTCGATCTTGACGCCCGCGTTCTCGGCGGCCTTGATGATGTTGACGCCGTCATTGGTCAGCCCGCTCGTCAACACCGGCAGGGTGACGGAGAACTGGAGACCGGGGTTGGCCGCCTTGAGGTCCTTCATCGCCTGCATCTGGCGGGCCGCGGCCGCGGTGTCCGCGACGGCGGCGCCCTCGATGTCGAAGTCGAGCTGGGTGACGCCGTAGTCGTCGACGAGGGCCTGGTACCCGGCGTCGATGCTGCTCTGGGTGGTGCAGGTCCAGGCGAGCGGCAGACCGCTGGCGCCGCCCGAGGAGATGATCACGGAGGCGCCCTCGGACTTGGCCCGGGCGATCTCGGGATCGGTGTAGGAGTCGTTGCCGACGGGGAGGGTGTCGCCCCAGACCTGGTTGCAGCCCACGCCGAGGACGAAGGCGGCGGTGTACGCCTTGAGGTGGTGGCCGGTGATGGCGGTGTCGAGCAGGCCTTCCTGACCGTTCGACATGTCGACGTAGGGGGCGACGGAGTAGACGCTGCCGCCCGTGGCGCTGTTCGTCGCCGCGCTGCTCGCGGGGGCGAGGGCGACGGCCGCGCCGGTGGCCGCGAGCGCGAACGCGCAGGCGGAGGCCGCGAGTCTGCCGAGTCTTGCCAGGTGCATGACAGTGAGCCCCTCTCGGGGATGCCCCTGGGGGCATGGGTGGTGGGGTGGTGGTGCCGTGCACGGCGGGGATGTTGGTACATACCAAACCGCCGCCGACTCACCCCGTCAAGAGGACTAGACCAACTTCGACGCTGTGAATCCCCGGGCGCCGGGCCCGAGTTGGCCGCACTGTGCCCTTGTGTCCCCGTGCCGCGAACCCGGCGCCGGAAGCGGCCGGAAACCGGCCCCCGGACAACTGTTATCCGGGCCGCTTCGAACGGTCTCCCAGTCGTCGGGAACAATCGTTCGGCGTCGAGGACGGGAAACATCTGATGAGCACACGGCACACGGACGCGGTGGAGACGGCGGCCCTGGTGACCGCGGCCCGCGAGGGTGACGCGGCGGCACAGGACGCCCTGGTCAGCGCCTACCTTCCACTGGTCTACAACATCGTGGGGCGGGCGCTGAACGGCTCCGTGGACGTCGACGACGTGGTGCAGGAGACCATGCTGCGCGCCCTCGACGGGCTCGGCGGGCTGCGCACTCCCGAGCGCTTCCGCTCCTGGCTCGTCGCGATCGCCATGAACCAGGTCCGCGACCACTGGCAGGCCCGGCGGTCCGCGCCCGCCGCCGTGGAGGAGGCGCACGACCGGGCCGATCCGGGCGCCGACTTCGTGGATCTGACGGTGGTGCAGCTCCAGTTGTCCGGCCAGCGCCAGGAGACCGCGCACGCCACGCGCTGGCTGGAGCCCGACGACCGTGGGCTGCTGTCGCTGTGGTGGCTGGAGTGCGCCGGCGAGCTGACCCGCGCCGAGGTCGCCGCCGCCCTGGAGCTGACACCCGAGCACACCGCGGTCCGCGTGCAGCGGATGAAGGCCCAGTTGGAGGCGGCCCGGGTGGTGGTACGGGCCCTCGACGCGCGGCCGCGCTGCGAGGAACTGCGGGTCGTGCTGACCGCCTGGGACGGCAGACCCTCGGCGCTGTGGCGCAAACGCGTCGCCCGGCACGCCCGCGGCTGCCCGCGCTGCTCCGGCCTGTGGAGCGGACTGATGCCGGCGGAGGGGCTGCTGGCCGGTCTCGCGCTGGTCGCCGCCGCGCCCGCGCTGCTCGCCGCGCTGCGCGCCGCCCCGGACGGGATGGCGCCGGTCGCGGCGGCGTTCGACACCCCGGCCGGAGCGGGCGGCCCGGGGACCGGCGCCGGGGCCGGACGACGAGCCGCGCGGGGCCGCTCGGGCGGGCGCGGCGCCGCGCGCAACGGCGCCCGCGGCGCGTCCCGCCGGCGCAGGCGCGCCCGGCGCCGGGCCGTCGGCGGCGTCGTCGCGGCCTGTGTCGCGGGCGGCGGACTGTGGTACTTCGGCCTGGACTCCGGGCCCGGCGCCGACAGCACGAGCGCCGACCGCACCGCGGGCGCCTCCGTGGCGGACCTCTCCACGCCGAGCGCCGTGCCCGCCCCCCCGTCGCCCACGCCGTCCCCCTCGAAGTCCGCGAAGCCGGAGCAGTCGAGGAAGGCGGCCGCCAAGAGCCCGAGCCCGACGCGGAAGAGCACGCCGACACCGCGTCCGGCCACCCCGACGGCCCCGGCGCGGACCACCGCGCCGCCGGCCGGCGACACCGTCAGCCAGGTGGTGGCGCTGGTCAACAAGGAGCGCGCGAGCGCCGGTTGCTCCCCGCTGACCGAGGACCCCCGGCTCCAGCGGGCGGCGCAGGCGCACTCCGACGACATGGCCGCGCGCCACTTCTTCGACCACGTCGACCCGGACGGCGCGGACCCCGGGAAGCGCATCACCGCCGCGGGTTACCAGTGGTCGACGTACGGCGAGAACATCGCCCTGGGCCAGCAGACCCCGGCCTCCGTGATGGACGCCTGGATGAACAGCCCCGGCCACCGCGCCAACATCCTCAACTGCTCCTTCAAGAACATCGGCGTCGGCGTGCACAAGGGCACGGGCGGTCCCTGGTGGACCCAGGACTTCGGGGCCAGGATGTGACGCCGCCCGGGTGGCGTCCCTGGGCGGGTGTCAGGCACCCGGAGCGGTGAGCGGCGCGACCGGTCAGGCGTCGAGGAACTCCGCGACGAGCCGGGCCACCTCGTCGGGCGTCTCGAAGACGGACATGTGGCCGCTGTCGACCTCCTCGTAGCGGCTGTCCTTGATGGCGCGGGCCGTTTCCCGGGCGTGGGGCGCCGGCACCCAGTGGTCCCGGGCGGCGCCTATGACGAGCGTCGGCGCGGTGATGAGCGCCAACTCGCCGCTGACGTCCATCCGGGTCGCCAGGTCCATCTGTGCCCGGACGCCGTCCTCGGTGGTGATCAGCCCGATCAACTGGTCCATGGCCGCGTTCCCGGCCTCCGACAGGAACGGCCCGGAGAACACGGACAGGGCGGTGAACTGCGCGTACGCCTCGGGATCCGTGTCCGCCAGCCGCTGCCAGAGCGCCTGGAGCCGCTGCTGGCGCGGGTCGTCACCGCGGTTCCAGCAGGAGATCAGCACGAGGCGGCGCACACGTCCGGGGTGACGGGCCGCGGCGGCCGCGGCCACGAGCGCCCCGAGCGAGAATCCGACCACGTCGTACGGCCCGTCCGTGACGTCGTGTGCCGCGCCGGCCACCTGGTCCGCCAGCATCTCGACGGTGAGCGGCTCCCGCGGCAGCGGTGTGCGGCCGCTGCCGGAGAAGTCCGGTGCGATGACGGTGAACCGGTCCGTGAACCGGTCCAGCAGGTGGCCGAAGGTCGTCGCGTTGTCCGCGCCGGCGGACGGGACGAGGAGGAGCCCGGGGCCGTGACCGTGCGTTGTGTAGTGCACCGGGATTCCGTCGATGGCGGTCAGCATGGTGGTGTGGTCCTCCTGGGTCGACGGACTGCCGGATCGGGCACCGCCCCGGCTTCGGCGGCGGTCAGGAAAGCGCGGACCGGGCCGGGCAGTTCCCGCCCGCTCGGCCACGCGAGGGAGATCGGCGCGCTGGGCACGTCGTGCAGCGGGACGGCCCTGATCCGCGGCGGCAGGGCCGCCTCGACCGAGCGGAACGACACGTGCACGGCTTGCGTGGTGGTCAGCGTGTGCACCAGGGCGGGGACCGTGGTGAGAGGGTGGACGCGGCGGATCGGTGCCCCGGCCGGCGATCGCGGGGGCACGATCAGGTCCCACACGTACGACGGGAACCCCTCGGGGCGCTCGAACACCGGGTAGGCGGCCACGTCCTCGATGGACAGGGAGGCCCGGCCGGCCAGCGGATGCTCGGCGTCCATGAGGACGGCGCGCTCGTCGAAGTCGACCGGGAGGCCCACCGTGATGTCGTCCTCGCGCAGCCCGTATTTGACGATCATCACATCGACCTGGCCGGTGCGCAGCGGCCGGAACGGGTCCCGTATGTCGTAGGGCACGAGCTCGAAGTCCCGCGGATGCAGCCCGGCTCGGGCGATGACGCCGTGCGCGATGCCCGGCGTCTCGTGGATGCCCAGCCGGACGGCCGGTGCGCGACCGCCGCCGGAGACGGACGCGACGGCGTCGGGGGCGTGGGTCATTCAGAGCTCCTTGGTGAGGGCCGCGTAGGCCTGGAGGGCGTGGGGGCGGTGCGTGTCCGTCTCGGCGCGTACGGCCGCGAAGTCCCGGTCGAGCCCGGCCAGCCGGGGCACGGGCCGCAGGGTGATTCGGTCCCCTGCCCTGATCAGGCCGTCCATGACCGCTTCGACGAGCAGGTGGTTGAGGTGGACGAGGCCCTGCGCGACGGTCACCTTCGCCGTGGCGTAGTACAACTCGCGGTGGCTCGGCCGGCGCGTCGTGTCCCGGCCCTCGGCGTGCTCGGCCCGGTGCGGCACCCGCACGGTGACGGGTGGCCGCGACCGGAGCTCGCGCCCGCCGACGAAGGTCTTGAGCAGCCGCCGCAGTTTGTGGGCGTCGGCCTTCGGAAGCGGTTCGGTCCAGCCGACCGACCCCTCCGGGGCGACGTGCGCGAACCGGAACCGGTCGGTGAGGTGGAGCGGCTGGCCGGCCAGGTGCAGGGTCCGGGTGAACCCGCGCCGCCAGGCACCGGCCTGGTCGGCCGGCAGCGCCAGCGCGAAGGCGCACGTCTGGGCGGTCCAGACGGGCAGGCTGGGGGAGCGGACCACGGCGACGACCACCGAGCCCTCGTCATCGGTGTGGGCGGCGATCCGGGTCCGCGCCTCTTCCAGCTCCTGGACGGACGTCAGATCGAGGTCGGTGACGAGGTCGGGCCGGGTGGCGCGGATCCGCTCGGCGGTGACGGCGAGCAGCCGTTCGTTCGTGAGGATGTGCGTCATGGGGACACCGTGGAAAGCAGGTCGGGGGCGAGGCTGACGCGGCTTCTGGCCAGCAGGGACGACGTCAGGCGGTACGGATCGACGTACAGGTGGGAGCGCCGGTGGCGGCCCAGGTCCGCGGCCAGTCTCCCGGGTTCGGACTCCGGCTCGGACGACGACCGGTCGAGCAGCCGCTCGGCGCGTGCGCAGCACTTGGCGAGCAGGTCGTGGCGGAACGAGTCCTGGTCGCCCGGGCCGAGCGTGGCGAGGAAGTACAGGCGCATGCCCAGTCGGATCGCGGCGGCGTCGTAATCCTTGTCGAGGGCGGCCAGCAGGGCGTCGACGGTGTGGTCGTGCCACCCGCCGTGGCGCGCGGAGAGGATCTGCCCGCCGATGGGCACCCGCCCGATCGGCATGCGGCGCACCGTGGTGCCCGGTCCGCGGAGGACCTGCTCCAGCAGCCGGTAGTCCGGGTCGAGTTCCCGGTCGTACAGCAGGACGACCTCGTCGTACCGCGGCGCGAGTGCCATGAGTTCGCGCAGGGCGCACGCGAGGTAGTTGGGGCGGCCGTCAGGGGTGACGATCTGCCGCAGCGGCTGTCCCGAGCCGGTCAGGTCCAGATACACGGGGCCGCCCCAGCCGCGCTGGTCGAGGCCCTTGCCGGAGGCGACCAACCGCTCGATCATCTCCTCCAGACCGAGTTCCGGCGGCTGGTGCGTCAGGAGCCCGGGGTCGTGCAGCCCCAGCCGCGCGTAGTGTCCGGACCACAGACGGAGCACCTTGGCGCTCGCGGGATGCACCCATCCGCTCTCCACGGCCTCCATGTAGGGGCGTATGGCTTCCGCGCCGGCGCGGCGGCCCTCGGCCCGGAAACGCACGTAGAGTTCGCCGATCTCCTCCTCGGACGCGCTGGAGTAGTCCGTGTCGCCCTCGGTCCGGTCCAGGAACTCCCAGAAGCCCACGACCTGTTCGGTGGGGAAGAACGTGGTCTGGCTGTGCCGGTACGTGATCTCCGTCAGGTGCCCGGTGGCCCGGTGGAGCACGTCCGCCCAGAACAGGCCCTTCAGGTGGCTGGGGGTGAGAGGTTTCGAGGGGGTGACGGTGATCGGAGCGAGCAGCACGTTCGGCGGCGCCTCCACGCTCAGGACTCCTTCCCCGCCGCCAGGGCGGCCAGCAGTTCCTCGCGGGTCGGAGGCCGGATTCCGGGCACGGGGGCGGCCGGACGCGGGGCGGTCCGGATCCGCTCCAGCACGCGTGGGTCACTGAAGACGTCCGCGGGCCGGTCCAGGCTCATCGAGCCGCGGACCAGGCCGCGCCACACGGTACGGTCCGTCGCGGCCGCGTTCGCCACCAGGGGAAGGGGCGGGCCGCCGGGCACCACGGAGGGCAGGGGCACGGTCTCCTCGCCCGCCAGTCGGGCCCGCCACATCGCGTCACGGGCGTCGTCGTCATGCACCGACTGCTCGTACCAGGGCCGGTACAGGTCGTACGCGCTCGCCATGGCCCGCTCGCTCGACTGCTCGGCCGGCAGGCCCTCGTCGAGCAGCTCGGCCAGCGTGAAGGCGTGCCGCAGCGCGAGCGAGACGCCTCGCCCGTACAGCGGGTTGGTGCGGGCGGCGGAGTCCCCGACGGCGAACAGGCCGGCCACGGGGCGCTGTCGCGGAGTGATGACGCCGCGCACCGTGTTCGCCGGCATGCCGATGGCCTGGACACGGGTGAAGGGCTCGGCCGCCGCGGGGTCGACCCAGGGCGCGACGAACGGGGACAGCCGGCAGGCGGCCAGGAAGGCGCCGGAGTCGCGCAGCGCGGTGGTGGCCCGGTCCGCGGTGGGAACCCCGAGGGTGATGGCGAAGACGTCGCCGTCGGCCGGGTGGACGACGGCCGCGTAGTGGTCCCAGACACCGCCGGCGGCGTTGCCCCGGTTCAGCGGCCCGGGGCGGGCGCCCGGGTCGAGCAGCCTGAAGAAGCGGGTGTAGGCCCGCAGGTGGGACGGAGAGGTCTCGTCGGGCGCGACCTCGACACCCGATGCGGAGAGCCACGCGCGGGACAGCGCGGCACGGCCGGTGGCGTCGACGACGATGTCGGCGGCGATCCGTTCGCCGTCGGCGGTGACCACGCCCGTGGCGCGGCGGCCGTCCGCGGCCAGCAGCAGTCCCTGGACGGTGGTCCCGTGGCTGACGGTGACGTCCGGCCGGCCCCGCACCGCGCGGAGGAACAGCAGTTCCAGCACCGGGCGGCGCATGCCGAGGGCGACCAGGTGCTCGTCTCCCTCCTGATCGGCGGGCTCGGCGGACGGCGGGGCCACTGCCGTCATGTCCAGTAGTTGCCCGCCCTCCTCGACGGCCGCGTCGAGGAGGAACGGAGCGTGTTCGCGCAGCGTCTGGACGCCGAGCGACTGGAGGAACTGGGAGTGGCCGCTCTGTGGCACCAGCGGCCGGTCCCAGTGCTCGGCCGCCTTGCGCGAGGGGCCCTCCGGCGCCGGTGCCGCCCGGTCGAGGACCCTTACCCGCCAGCCGCGCTGGGTGAGGGCCAGGGCGGTGGCGAGCCCCGCGATGCTGCCACCGGCCACGACGGCGCTTCTGGTCAACGCCGCCTGCCGTGGATGAAGAACACGCGGCGGACGTCGACGACATCACGCGGCGGGACCGGGTCCGGCCACCGGCCGAAGTCGGCGCCCTCCTCACCGGGCTGGACGGCGCGCACGTCGAAGCCGTACTCCGCGAAGAGCGCCTCGGGCTCGTCGCTGCCGAACACCCAGGGGCACCCCCAGCCTTCGAAGATGTCCAGCAGCCCCCGCATGTGCGGCAGCGTCAGGGCGGCGGCGTTGACGAGGTCCGCGGCGATGCGGCTGCCGGGGGCGCAGAGCTCCGCGACCCGTCCGAGCATGCGGCGGCCGTCCTGCTCGGGGATGTAGTAGAGGAGGCCCTCCAGCAGCCAGGTGGAGGGCAGCTCCGGGTCGTAACCGGCGCCGACGAGCCTGGCCTCCCAGTCGTCCGCGGTGAGGTCGACGGCGACCACGCGGTGATCGACCCTCGGCTCGACGCCTCGCATCCGCTCCGCCTTGAAGTCCAGCACGGCCGGGCGGTCGACCTCGAAGTAGCGGATGTGGTCCGGCCACTCCATCCGGTAGGCGCGGGAGTCCATCCCGGCGGGCGCCAGCACGATCTGCGTCATGCCCTCTTCCCGCGCGGCTTCCTGGAGGAAGTCGTCGAAGAAGCGGGTGCGGATCGCGTTGTAGTCCGGTGTGCTGGGCAGGGTCCGCGCCGCGTCGGCGGGGAAGGTCGCCGCGCGGATCTCCGAGAGGAGCGCCGGACCGACCTCGCCCACAAGGGTGGCCGCGTAGGGGTCGTGGTAGAGACGGTCCTCGCGCAGGCTCTCGGCGGAGCGGAGAGCGGCGGTGAGCAGTGCGGTGCGCTCGACCGCGTCAGTCAGGTCTGTCATCAGGGTTCCCTTGGTTGGCTGGGGCTCACTGCCGGCGCCGGGGCCGGCCGAGGGCGGTCAGGACCGGCCGGAGGGGGCCACTCGCTCCCATTGGGCCGGGTCCTGCCTGAACAGGCGGTCCTTGACCTGGGTGGGGCGGGTGCCGCTGCCCACGGTGGCCTGCCAGTCGCGCAGGAAGGCGGTCTCCTCGGTCAGGCGCGTCTCGGGCCGGGCGAGCTTGCCGGCCTCGCGTGCCTGCCGGTAGCCGACGGACTCCCGGCGGAGGGCGGCGTCGACGTCGGTGGCGAACCGGGCGGTCTCGGTGGCGTCCCAGGGGGTGCGGGGCGCGACGGCGAACTCGTAGCGCGGGGTCCCGCCGCCGTGCTCGGACACCCGGCAGCTGACGTTGCGCAGGTGCAGGCCGGCCCCGTCCAGCGCCGCGCGCACCGCCCTCACCACCTGCGACTCCCGCAGCCGTTCACCGACCGCGTCGGAGAGGCGGCTGCGGCCCGCGTATTCCACGCGCGGGACACCGTTCACCCGGTCCACGACCCGCACCACGTCGCCCACGGTGTAGCGGTAGAAGCCGCCGACGTGGCTGTAGATCACGTGGTAGTCGCGGCCCGCTTCCAGCTCGTGGGGCAGGAGGGTCTCCGTGTCGGGCGTGAGGTCGGCGTCCGCGTCGACGAACTCGTAGAGGGAGGCCGACAACACGAGACTTCCGGCGGACCCGTGCCGGTCGAACGGCACACCGGTGGGTCCCTCCGACGCCGCCACGGGCGCGGGCAGCGCGACGACGCCGGCGCCGAACTCCTCGCGCAGCGCGGGCAGATAGAGCGAGGCGACTCCGGTGGTCCAGCAGAACAGGGCCCGCATGCGCGGCCACACATGGGAGGGGCGCACGGTGCCGAAGTAGTCGGCCAGTCGGGACAGTTCGGCGGCGCGTCCGGGGTCGGGGGCGCGGTACGGGACGCCGCCCAGCGTGCCGTCGTGGATCTCCTTGACTATGCGCGGCCACCACAGGTTCAGCTGGTACGGCAAGGACGCGATCATCGCCGGGTTGATGCCGATGACGCACCGCAGGTCGCTCTGCACGGCCATACGGAGCCGGAGGTAGATCTTCTCCAGGTGGTCGTCGGGCGCGACGTCCACCGGAAGCGTGCCCCACGGTGCGGCGGTACCCAGTTCGGCGGCGAGCGGCTCTCCGAACGCGGTCCCGAAGTCGACCTGGCTGGCGCCGACATGAGGGTGTCCGTCCGCAGTGGTGGGCGGCGCCGCGAGAGGGTCGTGCTTCAGGTTGAGGACCGCGTCGGGGCGGGCCATCACGTCGGGGAAATGCTCGATGAGCGGTGCCCACGCCGCGTAGTAGAAGGGGAAGAAGGCCGTGCGCATGAAGCGGCGGGTGACGGGGATCTTCTTGTGCGCGCCGGTACTGCCGCTGCTGGTGAAGTAGACGACGGGATCGTCCGCGGTCAGGACGTTGCTCTCACCCGCGGCCATGCGCTCGATGTAGGGGGCGTGCGCGTCGAAACCCTGGAGCGGAACGGCTCGCCGGAACTCGTCCACCGTGCGAATGCGGCCGAAGGCGTGGGCCCTGCCGAACTCGGTGTCCGCGTTGTGCGCGAGGAAGTCGGTCAGCACTTTTTGCTGCTCCCCGCGGGGGTCCGCCTGTTCGGCCAGCAACCGGTCGCGCGCGGCCCGGACCCGGGCCAGATAGTGCGCGGCGTGCTCCGGGTCGGCCCAGTTCGTTGCCCGTGTCATGCGGCGAGCACCTCCATCACGCGGTCCGCCGCGCTGACCGTGCTGGGCTGCTCCTCGATGGTCACCAATGGAAGGTGCCGCACCTCTTCCAGCATGAGTTTCTTCAGCTTCTTCTGGTAGGTGCCGAATCCGAGATGTCCGCTTCGGGTGTCAGTGGACTCCAGCGGATTGACGCCCCTTCCGGACCGCAGGCGGAGCCACGCGGACTCCGGCGACGCGTCCAGGTAGATCACCGCGCGGGGCTGCGGAAAAGAACGCCACCATGAGAAAAGCGGGTTGTCTTCCATGCCTCCCAAGCGGCACTTCGCCAGTATTTTGTAGTAATAGGAATCCATGATCAGGGACTCCTGTCCGCCGGCCGGGCTGGTGCGGTCCCGGAGGTACACCACGGCCGTCTGGAGCAGGCTGACCAGGAAATCGAAGGAATAGTCCTGGCCGAGCCTGGGTAATACGTCCTGCTCCACGTGCGCGCGTAACTGCCGGATCAGGCCGTGTTCCTCGTCGACGAACATGTCATCCGTCGACGCGAACCGAAAATCCGGGAGCCGGCGTTTCAGTTCGCCCATGACGGATGACTTACCGGAACCGTCCGGACCGAGCAGCACGTAGAAAGAGTTTTCCGACACCCTCACCCCTTCGTCTGAGCGCCTACCTGGAACGGCCTCAGACTCGCGCGCGGTGACCATCCGCGGGAAGAGCACAATGGACGCACGGACGACCAGGCCAGGGGTATATGCCCAAGCGGTGGCCCGCGCGGGTGGCAGGCGTGCGGCCGGTGGCCCCCGGCCCGTCGCGCGCGGGCGGTATTACGCTGGATGACCGCGCCACCAGCACGTCAACAGGGGTGCGGGGCCGGATGAAACAGGGAGCGACCGATGACAGCGGGAACCGAACGAGCCGTACTGGCGGGCGGTTGTTTCTGGGGCATGCAGGACCTGATCCGCAAGCAGCCCGGCGTGGTCTCCACCCGCGTCGGCTACAGCGGCGGCGACACCCCGAACGCCACCTACCGCGACCACGGCGACCACGCCGAGGCCATCGAGATCCGCTACGACCCCGCGGTCACCAGCTACCGCGACCTCCTGGAGTTCTTCTTCCAGATCCACGACCCGACCACCCGGGACCGCCAGGGCAACGACATCGGCCGCAGCTACCGCTCCGCGATCTTCTACGACGGCGAGGAGCAGCACCGCACCGCCGTCGACACCATCGCGGACGTCGAGGCGAGCGGACTGTGGCCCGGCAAGGTGGTCACGGAGGTCGAGCCGGTGGGCGACTTCTGGGAGGCGGAGCCGGAGCACCAGGACTACCTGGAGCGCTACCCCAACGGCTACACCTGCCACTTCCCGCGCCCGGACTGGAAGCTGCCGCGCCGCGCGTCGTCCACGGCGGACTGACCAGCCACCCCGTCCCGCACACCGTCTCGTGTGGCGCTCCTCCCCCCAAGGGAGATCATGGGGGGAGGAGCGGAGCGCGCTGACCGCGACCCGACGACGATGGTGGTGACCACCATGGGCGTGCCGGACGAGACCGGAGCGGACCCCCACGGGCCCGCCGATCCCTGTGGGGATCCGTTCCTGCGGACACGGTTCGCGATCCCCACCCTCCCGTTGACCTACCTGCGCCGCGAGAGGCTGCTCGGACGCCTGGACGCGGCCCCCGGCACCCCGCTGACCGTGGTCGGCGGGGCCGCCGGAGCGGGCAAGACGCTGCTGGTCGCCGACTGGGCCGCCACCCGTGGGCCCCGCGTCGCCTGGCTCACCGCGCAGATGGCCGACAAGGGCCGCGGCACCTTCTGGGCCTACCTCCTCCAGGCCCTGCGACTGGCCGGCGTGACCCTCTCCGCCGAGGTCGGCCTCCCCGCCGAGGCCGGCCGCGTGGACGACGCCCTGCTCACCCGGCTCGCCGCGGAGCTGAGTGCCCGCGAGGCACCCGTGACCGCGGTCATCGACGAGTACGACCGCGTCACCGACCCGGAGATCGCGGACCAACTGGAGTTCGTGCTGCGGCACGCGGGCACCGGTGTGCGTCTGGTCCTCGTCACCCGCACCGAGCCGCTGCTGCCGCTGCACCGCTACCGGGCGGCCGGCGCCGTCACCGAGATCCGCAACGACGACCTGGCCTTCATCCCGGAAGAGGCCGCCGACCTGCTGGCACTGCACGGCATGCGGCTGCCGCCGGACGAGGTCGCCGCCCTGCTGGCCCGCACCCGGGGCTGGGCGGCGGGGCTGCGGCTCAGCGCCCTGGCCGCACAGGGGGAGCGCGACCCGCGGTCGTACCTGAAGGAGTTCGAGGCCGACCGCACCACCATCGGCGACTACCTGATCGCCGAGGTGCTCAAGCGGCAGCGCGCCGAGACCCAGGACCTGCTGCTGCGGATCAGCGTCCTCGACCGCTTCTGCCCCGCCCTCGCCGACACGCTCACCGGGCGCGGCGACGCCGAGCCGATCCTCACCGGGCTGCACCGCGAGAACGCCTTCGTGGAGGACCTCGGTCACTCCTGGTTCCGGCTCCATCCGCTGTTCCGGGAGATCCTGCGCGCCCATCTGCGGGCCCGCCACCCCGGCCTGGAGACGGAGCTGCACCGCCGGGCGGCGGCCTGGCTACGGCACCGGGGCCCGCTCGGCGAGACCCTAGAGCACGCCGCCGCGGCGGGCGACTGGGAGGCCGCCGCCGGTGCCCTCGTCGGCGAACTCGCCCTCGGCGAACTCCTCACCGGCCCGCGCGCCGAGTCCCTGGCCGCGCTCTTCTCCGCCATGGGCCCCGAACCGCGGACGGCGGCCACCGACCTCGTCCGCGCGGCCGGCGAGCTGTCCCTCGGCGACCTCGACCGGGGCCTGCCGCACCTGCGCCGGGCCGAGCGCGAGCTGGCCCGGGAGCCGCACGGGCCGGGCCGGGGCGTCGAGGACACCCCGGCCGACCTGGCCGCCGCCCGCCTCGGCTGCACCCTCCTGCAAGCCCTCGCCGCCCGGCTGACCGGCTCTCCCGCACGGGCCGAGGCGGCCGCCCGCCGAGCCGAGGAGCTACGGCAGGAGGTCCCCGGCCCCCTGCTGGACCGGCACCCCGAACTCACCGCCCTGCTCCGCGCCCATCTCGGCGCGGCCCGCCTGTGGTCCGGACGCTTCACCCAGGCACGCGCGGCCCTGACCGCGGTGGCGGACTCCGGCCGTACGGCATCGACGGCACCGGCACCGGCGTCCGAGGTACGGCCGTCGACCGCCCAGGTCCGCGAGGAATGCCTCGCCCACCTCGCCCTGCTCGACCACCTGGACGGCCGCCCCGGCCCCGCCGAACGCAAGGCCCTCGCCGCCCTGGCCGCCGCCGGCCACGCGGGCCCGTCCCCGCTGCCCGGGGTCGGGACGGCCACCCTCGTCCTGGCCGCCGTCGCCATGGACCGCGACGAACCGGACCGCGCCGAGGCACTCCTCGGCTCGCTGACCGACGCGGCCGACGCCCGGCACCCGGCGCCCGACCCGGTGGCCCGGGCCGGGCACGCCCTGGTCACCGCGCGTCTCCTGCTCGCCCGCGGCGACACCGAGGGAGCGCTGGAGGCGGCCGACCGCACGGTCGTGGCCGACGAGCCGTCTCCCTGGGCCGAGACCCACGCGGCGCTGGTGGCCGCCGGGGCGCATCTCGCCGACGGGCGCCCGGAACTGGCCGCCAAGATGCTCACGGAACTGCCCGGCGAGGACCCGCTGTGCCTGGCGGCCGCGGCCCAGGCGGAGCTGGCCGCGGGCCGCCCCGAGCACGCCCTGGAGCTGCTCGACCGGATACGCCCGCAGCACGCCCCGGGCCCGCTGGTCACCGTGCGGACGGCCCTGGTCAGGGCACGGCTCGCCGATGTGGAGGGGGACCATGAGGCCCGGCGCCGGTTCGTGGCGCAGGCGCTGCGGGAGGCCCGGCGGGACCGGCTGCGGTGCCCCTTCCGGGAGGCGGGGCCCTGGCTGCGGCCGCTGCTCACCACCGCGCCGCTGCGTCCGCTCGCCGAGGGCTGGCTCCTGCGCGGCGCCGCCTCCCCGGACGGCACCGCAGCCGCGGCCGGACCGCTGCCGGTGGTGGTCGAGGAGCTGAGCGGCCGCGAACGCGATGTGCTGGTCCGGCTGGCCGAGATGATGTCCACCGAGGAGATCGCCGCCGACCTCTACGTCTCCGTCAACACGGTCAAGACCCACCTCAAGAGCGCCTACCGCAAGCTGGGGGTCAACCGCCGGCACGACGCCGTGCGCCGCGCCCGCGAACTGGGCCTGCTGTGACCGCGCCGGCCGACATCACCTGCGACGGGTGAGGCCGGGCGGCGGGCCGGGGCGCAGGATCGCGGAAAGGGGGCGGAAGGAGGGCCGGGTACGCCCGTCCGCGGCACGCGGGGAAGGCACCTCATGCGCTACGAGATTCGCGTCGACGGCGAGCTGACGGAGACGCTGGCCAAGGCGTTCCCCGAGCTGGACCACGTGGTGGTGTCCGGCCACACCATCCTGTTCGGCCGCGTCCTGGACGAGGCGCACCTGTACGGACTGCTGGCCCGCTGCCAGTCCCTGGGCCTGCGCGTCCTGGAGATGCGCCAGGCACCCCAGTAAGGGCTCCCCCTACCTACCGCTCCCGTCCCTTCCTGCGCAGCCCGGCCTGGACCGCCACCGCGAGCAGCCGTACGGCCACGCCCACCAGCAGCAGGCCGCACACCATCTGGCACATCACCGCCACCCGGCCCGCCTCCGAGCGCGCGGTGATGTCTCCGAACCCCACGGTGGTGAACGTGGTCAGCGTGAAGTACAGGGCGTCCGTCCTGGTCAACGGCTCACTGAAGGAGCCGGGCGTGTCGTGTTCGATGATGTGGTAGACGCTGGCGAAGACGACCAGATAGAGGCCCACCGTGGCGGCCAGCGCCTCCACCGCCTTCAGCCGGGGATGCGGGGAGTGCATGATCTGCCAGGCCTCCCGGCCGAAGACCAGCGCGACCGCGAGGAGACCGCAGACCAGCAGCAGGGCCGTCGCCGGCGCGCTGCGGGTGTCCAGCGGCACCAGGTAGTACGCGACGACGAGGCCGGTGAGGATGGCCGCCGTCCGCGCGAACGACGCGGCCGCGGCCCGGCGCTCCGCGCCTCCGTACCCGGAGCCCGGGGCGTCCCCCGGCGGGGTGCGCCCTGCTGGATCGGTCATCGCGTGTCTCTTCCGCCGCTTCGCCGCAGGCGGGCCCGCCTGCGCCCGCTCCCCACCTCAGCGCCCCGGCCTCCGGCGCGGATCACCCGCCAGGGGTGATCCCGTGCGCGCCGCCAGGAGGGACGCTGTCCGGGTGAGGTCCCCGCACAAGGCCCCGCCGGCCGGCCGGGAACGGCCTCGGGCACGCGACGGAGGAGCCATGACCTCCCTCGCGCGGTCCGGGTCCGTACGGCCCCAAGGCCCGTATCCCCGACCGGAGTCCGATCCCGGCGGGGCCGCTCCTCGGCGCGGCCCGCGCGCGGGAGCCGGCCGCCGTTCACCCGCGCAGGGTGAGGCGCCCTTCCGCTCCCCGAGCGCAGCCTGAGGACGGTGGACGACCGACTACCGGGCACGGACCCGGACGGAGGGAGCGACATGAGCGTCCAGACCTACCTCGCGTACGACTATCCGGCGCTGAGCGTCTTCTGGTCCATGCTGGTGTTCTTCCTGTGGATCATGTGGTTCGTGCTGCTCTTCCGGGTGGTCATGGACATCTTCCGCGACGACTCCCTGGGCGGCGCCGCCAAGGCCGCCTGGCTGGTGTGTGTCGTCGTGCTGCCGTTCCTGGGCGTCTTCGTCTATCTGATCGCCCGGGGCAAGGGCATGGGCCGGCGCGAGGTCGAACAGGCCCGCTCGCAGCAGCGCGCCTTCGACAGCTACATCCGCGAGACCGCCCGGAGCGGCACCTCCACCGCCGGCGAACTCGCCCGGCTGTCCGAGATGAAGGCCCGCGGCGACATCACCGAGGACGAGTTCCGCAAGGCCAAGGACATGGTGTTCGCCGCCCACGGCCCGTCCGCGGGCACCCCCGGAGGCACGGGGCCGGAATCCACCGGGTCCGGCCGTTCGGGAGCCGTTTCCTCCCCGTCCTCGCACTGACGTACCGCACACCGGAGAGACACGAGGTGGCACGATGACCGCACCCCACACGCACCAGACCACGCACGAACCCACCACCAAGGAACTGTGGGCGACCGGGCTGACCGCGTTCGCCGCCGTGATGCTGCTGCTCACCGGCCTCCTGGACATCTTCCGCGGCATCATGGGGATCGCCCGGGACGACGTCTTCCTCGCCACTCGCAACTACGTCTTCCAGTTCAACCTCACCGGTTGGGGCTGGGTGCATCTCGTCCTGGGCGCCGTCGCCGTCGTCGTCGGCCTGGGGCTCATGCGGGTGTCGACCTGGGCGCGGGCGGCCGGTGTGGTCATCGCCGCGCTGATCATCATCGCCAACTTCCTGTCCCTGCCGTACTCCCCGGTCTGGTCGATCGTGATGATCGCCCTCGCCGGCTTCTCCATCTGGGCGCTGTGCGTGGTGCGCAAGGACAGGGGCCAGGGGCTGTTCGACTGAACCGTGCGCGCCGGGCGCACCGACCGGGTCACGCCTCGGGGGGCGTACCTCCGGGAGGGGGACCGGCTGTGATGCCCGGTGTGCCCGGCAGGGCCAGGTGGGCGAGGTCGCCCGGGGGCGGCGAGGTCACCGGCCACAGCGGGGCGGCCCGGCCGTCGGCGAGCGCGGCCGGCGCGTCGGTGAGGTTCATACGCTCGCGCAGCCGGCCGTAGAAGTCCATCGGGCCCAGCCGGACCACCTTCAGCCGCCGGGGCGCGGCGTACACACCGATCCAGTCCCCGGGGCTCAGCACCCCGCGCAACTGGCCGTCGATGCTGACCGCGGCCTGGCCCGAGCGTTCCAGCACCCGCAGCGCGACGGGCTCGTCCGGGGCGGCCACGACCGAGCGGTTGAACACCATGTGCGGGGCCACCGGCGTGAAGACCAGCGCCTCCGAGCGGGGCGAGACCACCGGACCCCCGGCGGCGAAGCTGTACGCCGTGGAGCCCGTGGGCGTGGCCACCAGCAGCGCGTCCGCCGAGTAGCAGGCGAGCAGCCGGCCCGCCAGATACACCGCGACCGACACCTGCCGGTCCCGGGCCAGCTTCTCCAGGACGATGTCGTTGAGCGCGGTGACGTTCAGCGCGACGCCCCAGTCGCCGCCCGCCTCGCAGTCCACGCGCACCCGGGGCGGCGGCAGCATCGGCCCGCGCCCGTACTCGATCAGAGCCTCCATCCGGGCGGGCACCTCCAGCCGGCACGACGCCCGCATGGTGAGCAGCATCCGGCGCTCGACGGTGATCCGCTCCTCGCGCACGGCGTCCAGGGCCGCCCGTACGGCGGGAGCCGGCACCTCGGTCAGGAAGCCGAGCCGCCCGAGGTCCACGCCGAGCACCAGGGCGTCGTTCTCCGCCGCGATCCGGGCCCCGCGAAGGAAGGTGCCGTCGCCGCCGAGCGTGACGATCAGGTCGGGATCGCCCGCCGCGTCGACCTCGGCCCGCGCGCTGTGCCGGGCGCCCTCCTGCCACACGTCGATGTCGGTGCACGCCACCGCGTGCTCCTCGCACCACTCGCGCACCGTCCGCGCGGCCGCCCGCGCCTCGGCACGCCCGCCGTGCACGACCAGGCCGACCCGGTTCACCGTCATGCCCGCCATCGTCGCCGGGGACGCCACGGCCCCCGCGCGCGCCACGCCGCCGGACGGCACCGGGTACCCCGCCCACGGCACGGCATCGGCGCCACACACGACAGGGCGCGCGGGGCACGGGGCCTGTGCCCCGCTCCCCGCGCGCCCACCGCGTGACGCACGGTCACCCGGTTCGGTCACTCCTGCCGGAACACGGCCTTGCTGACCTCGG
This sequence comes from Streptomyces sp. NPDC048106, assembly GCF_040706415.1. NCBI lineage: Bacteria > Bacillati > Actinomycetota > Actinomycetes > Kitasatosporales > Streptomycetaceae > Streptomyces > Streptomyces sp. NPDC048106. Next base: position 76,898 of record NZ_JBEZND010000048.1, read on the forward strand.
CCGGGTTCTCGAAGGTGCGCTTCCCGAGGTGGGAGATGCGCTCCGTGACCTCCTTGGGCGCGTGATTGTGCTCCGCGACCTTCCGCAACTGATCGGAATCGGCCGGGTACTCCGCGCCGTTCAGGGCTTTCTGCAGATCCGGGGGCCTGATACCCGCCATGGCTCCTCCAGGCGGTGAGGGGGTTCCGTTCGACCGGCGCCGCATGCTGCGCCGGACCGCCCAGGTACCCATCCCCGGCCCGTTGGATTCATCCCGCCGCCCGGTCTTGACGGGCACCGCGGACGGGTACCCGAGCCGGGTCGGACAACTACGGATGGCCGGGGAGGCCCAGATGAGCGAGTACACGACCCCTTCCCAGGCCGAGGGCGAACGCGAGCCGGACGAGGCGGGGGCGGCACAGCCGACCCGCACCACCCCCTCCCAGGCGGAGGGCCCGGCCGACGACAGCCCGGAGCAGGACGTCCAGCAGGACGTGGGACAGGACGCGGGGGAGGGCGGCGACTGACCGCAACCATCAAAAGGCACGCAGTCACGAGATACAGCAAGCTGCATCCGACGCTCCCACGGCTTGTAGGCACACGGTTTCAGGTACTATTTCACCCCCCTCCC
>NZ_JBEZND010000049.1:0-75458 GCF_040706415.1 Streptomyces sp. NPDC048106
GCCGAGCGTGGGGGAGTCGGCGACCGACGACAACGCCGCAGATCGGCGTGCCGGACCCCGCGTCTGCGCCAAGATCCGCCGGACACCCCCTAGCCTAGACGGCCGGGCTCTCGAAGCGGAGGTTCCAGCGGCCTCCGCGGCCCGTGAGGGTCGTGGTCGACAGGGGGCGGATGTCGAGGTTCCAGTAGGTGGCGGGCGGGGCCTTCAGGGCGTAGACGACGGCCGCGCGGATCACCGAGGGCTCGGCGACCGCGACGATGCGGGCGCCGTCGTCGGCGGGGCGGGTGTCGAGCCAGCCGCCGGCCCGGGAGATGAAGGCGAGCAGGGACTCGCCGCCGTGCGGGGTGGCGCGCGGGTCGGCGAGCCAGGCGTCCACCGCCGCCGGCTCGCGGGCCATCGCCTCGCCCAGCGTCAGCCCGCGCCAGCGCCCCATGTCGCAGTCGCGCAGCGCGAGCTGGGCCAGCGGGGCATAGCCCAGGGCGTCGCCGGTGGCGCGGCTGCGCGGGGTCGGCGAGCAGTAGCGCAGCTCGGCGGCGGCCAGCGGCACCAGCTCCCCGGCGGCGCGCCGCACCTCGTCCCAGCCGGCCTGGTCCAGCGGCCGGTCGTCGTCGAACCGCTCCGCGAGCAGCGGCGCACTACGCGCGGCGGCGACGAACGTCACCCTCAGTGGCATGCGGTGATGGTGCGGCCGTGCGGGACGGAGGTCAAGGTGTACGCCGGTGCGTCACCGACAGCGAGCGGCCGGTCACTCGGGGCGGTGGACCATCCACATCTCGGGACGCTCCAGCGAGGTGAAGCCCAGCTTCGCGTAGACGCCGTGCGCGTCCTCGGTGGCGAGCAGGACGCGGCGCACGCCGAACGCCGCCAGGTGGTCGCGGACCCGGGCGACGAAGGCGGTGCCCACGCCCTTGCCGCGCACCGAGCGGTCCACGTACACATCGGCGAGCCAGGCGAACAGCGCCCGGTCGGTGACCCCGCGCGCATAGGCCACCTGCGCGCCGGAGGCCGTGTCGTAGACCCCGTAGTTGATCGAGGACGCCATGGCCTCCTCCTGCTTCTCGCGGGTGCGGCCCATCGCCCAGTAGGCGTCGGTCGACAGCCAGCGGTGGACCAGGCCGACGTCGACGCGGGCGGTGTCGGTGGAGAACTCGTAGCCTTCGGGGAGACGGAGTCGGGATGTGTCGCTCATCCCGTGATCGTCGCAGGCCCGGCTCGCGGAGGCGAGCCCGGCAACTCCCGTACGGCGCACCGGTGGTGCCCCGGCTCCCGGTCCGGCGCCCCTACCGCACCTCGTCCCGCGCCGCCCGCAACCGCCGTACCCCCTCGCCGATCTCCCCGAGGCCCGCCACCGCCGCGAAGCTCAACCGGGCGTAGGGCGCGGGGGGTTCGGCGCTGAAGTACGGGCGGCCCGGGGTGAGGGCCACGCCCGCGCGCAGGGCGGCGGCGCTGAACGCGTCGTCGTCGGTGCCCTCGGGCAGCCGCGCCCAGAGGTGGTAGCCGCCGGACGGGACGTGGGGCAGGGCGAGTTCGGGCAGGTGCCGGGCGAGCGCGCTCGTCATGACGTCGCGGCGCTCCTTCAACTCCGCCGACAGCGACCGGAGATGGCGGGGCCAGGCCGGTGAGCCGACGAGTTCGAGCGCGGCCTCCTGCAACGGGCGGGGAACGAAGAAGGAGTCCACCACCTGGATGGCACGCAGCCGTTCGAGCACCGGCCCGTGCGCGGCCAGCGCGCTCACCCGGAAGCTGGGCGAGGTCGCCTTGGTCAGCGAGCCGACGTGCACCACCACGCCGTCGGGATCGTCGGCGGCCAGCGGGCGGGGCAGCGGACCGGCGTCGGCGTGCACGAGGCGTCGTACGAAGTCGTCCTCGACGACGAAGGCACCGGCCGCGCGGGCGATGCGCAGCACCTCGGTCCGCCGGTCGGGGGCGAGGACCGCGCCGGTCGGGTTCTGGAAGAGGGGCTGGCAGACGAACACCCGGGCGCCGGTGGCCCGGAAGGCGTCCGCGAGCAGGTCGGGGCGTACGCCGTCGCGGTCCACCGGTACCGGGACCGGGCGCAGGCCGCCCGCGCGGGCGAGGGCCAGCATGCCCGGGTAGGTGGGCGACTCGACCAGCACCGGGGCACCGGGCGGGGCGAGCGCGCGCAGGGCGGTGGCCAGCGCGGACTGGCCGCCCGCCGCGATCAGCACCTCGGCCGCGGTGACCGTGCCGCCGATCTCGCGCGCGAACCATTCCCGCAGCTCCGGCAGGCCCTCCAGCGGCGGCCGCCCCCAGGCGCCGGGCCGTCGCCCCGCGCGGGCGAGGGCCGCCGCCATGGCCCGCTCGGGCTGGAGCGAGGGGTGCGGATAGCCGCCGTTGAACTCCAGCACCCCGGGCGGCGGGGCGGCCAGCGAGACGGTGACCCCGGTGGCGTCCACCGTGCGCGGTACGAGATCGGCGGCGCCCTCGGCGCTCAGCGCGACCTCCTGCCAGGAGGTGTCCCCGGCCGGTGCCCCGGTCGCCCGCGGCCGGGCCCGGAAGGCGCCCGCGCCGGGCCGGGTGACGACCAGCCCCTCGGCGACCAGTTGGGCGAGCGCCCGCGAGACGGTCACCGGGCTCACCCGGAACCGCTCGACCAGCGCCCGACTCGACGGCAGCTTTCCACCCGGTGAGTAGCGGTCCAGCTCCCTTCGCAGCTGTTCCGCCAGTTCCCCCACACTGCTACGCTCATGCATGAAGACACAGAGTAGCGCTACTGATGCCGGGCCGATAGCGGTCCCCGCTCCCCGGACAGAGCACGGGACAGAGCACCTGGCAGAGCACCGGACGCTCGGCACCGTGCTAGCCGCCCTCGGCGTCGCCTCCTTCTCCCTCACCTTCCCGGCCACCGCCTGGGGCCTGGAGGGCTTCGGCCCCTGGACGCTGGTGACCCTGCGCAGCGTCCTGGCCGCCCTGGTCGCGGGCGGCGCCCTGCTGGCGCTGCGGGTCCGGCCGCCCGAGCGGCGCCGGCTGCGCGGACTCGCCGTCGTCGCCCTCGGTGTGGTGCTCGGCTTCCCGACGCTGACCACGCTCGCGCTGCGCACCTCCACCACCGCGCACGCGGCCGTCGTGGTGGGCCTGCTGCCGCTGACCACGGCCGTGTGCTCGGCGCTGCGCACCGGCCACCGGCCCTCCCGCCGGTTCTGGGTCGCGGCGGTGGCGGGCGCGGTGGCGGTGCTGGCCTTCACGATCGTCCAGAGCGGGGGCGCGCTCACCGCGGCCGACGGCTATCTCTTCGCCGCCCTCGTGGTGTGTGCCGCCGGCTACACCGAGGGCGGGCTGCTCGCCCGGGTCATGCCGGGCTGGCAGGTCATCGGCTGGGCGCTGGTGCTGTGTCTGCCGCTCACGCTGCCCGCCGCCGCGGTGGCGCTGGCGTACGAGCCGTACCAGGTGAGCGCGCACTCCGTCGCCGGTCTGCTGTGGGTGGCGCTGGGCTCGCAGTTCCTCGGTCTTGTCGTCTGGTACCGGGGCATGGCGGCCATCGGGGTGCCCCGGGCGAGCCAGTTGCAGTTGGCCCAGCCCCTGCTCACACTGGTGTGGTCGGCGCTGCTGCTGGGCGAACACTTCACGACGGCCGCTCCCCTGACCGCCGTCGCCGTGCTCGTGTGCATCGCCGTCACCCAGCGCTCGTGATCGTTGAGGAGGGCCTGGAGATGCGCGCATCCAAGGGCGACCGGCTTGTCCAGCACGGCAGGGTGGTCGGCCAACACGACCAGGAGTCCGAAGTCGTCGAGGTGATGGGGCAGGAGGGCAATCCGCCCTACCGGGTCCGTTTCTCGGACGGGCACGAGGCCATCATGTCCCCGGGGCCCGACTGCCAGGTCAAGCACAAGGAGGACCGGCAGCGGTAGGCCGCCGGTCCGGCGGGCGGCCGGCGGTTCAGCGGGGCGGGCTCGCCGCTCGCGTGTAGTGGTCCTCGACCACGCGCCGCATCGCCCCGACCGGATCGGCCGCCACGTCCTGGGCGGCGAAGAACACATGCCCCTCCACCTGCGGCCGGCGGGCGGCGAGGGTGAGGTGCCGGGACAGCTCCGCCGGGTCCTGCCAGGCGGCTGGACGGCCGTCGGCCCCGGCGGCCCCGGCCCGGTACAGGGCCTCGCCGATGTACAGCCGCGTCCCGGTGCCCTCGGCGACCCGCGCCCACCAGTCGAGCAGCGTCGCGTAGTCCGCACCGCTCGCGCCGATCTCCCAGTACAGCTGGGGTGCGACGTAGTCGATCCAGTGCTCGCGGACCCATCTGCGGGTGTCGGCGTACAGGTCGTCGTACGTCTGGGCGCCCGCGTCCGTGTCGGAGCCGAGCGGGTCGGTCGTGGCGTTGCGCCACACCCCGAAGGGGCTGATCCCGAACCGGGTGCCGGGCCGGACCCGCTTGATGCCCGCCGCCATCTCCCGCACCAGCCGGTCGATGTTGTCCCGCCGCCAGTCGGCCCGGCTGGTGAAGTCGCCGCGATGGCGTTCGTACGCGTCGTCGTCCGCGAAGTCCTCCCCGTCCTCGGGATAGGGGTAGAAGTAGTCGTCGAAGTGGACCGCGTCGACGGGGTAGCGGGCGACCGCGTCGAGGATCGCCCGCCGCACGAAGGCGCGCACGGCGGGCAGGCCGGGGTTGTAGTAGAGCTTGCCGCCGTACGGCACCGCCCAGTCGGGGTGGACGCGCGCCGGGTGGCCGGCGATGAGGCGGCCCGGATCGGTGTGGTTCGCGATCCGGTACGGGTTGAACCAGGCGTGCAGCTGAAGCCCCCGGGCGTGGGCCTCGCGCACGGCGGTGCCCAGCGGGTCCCAGCCGGGGTCGCGGCCCTGGGTGCCGGTGAGGAACTGCGACCAGGGCTCGTACGGCGAGGGCCACAGCGCGTCGGCGGTGGGCCGCACCTGGAGGATCACCGTGTTCAGCCGGTTCCGTACCGCCCGGTCGAGGTGGACGAGCAGCTCCGCGCGCTGCGCGGCGGCGGTGAGCCCGGGACGCGAGGGCCAGTCGCGGTTCTCGACGGTCGCCATCCACTCGCCCCGCATCTCGGTGAGCGCGCGGGCGCCGGGCGCCCCGGTGGCGCCCTCGGCCCCGGCCGTCCCGGCCCCGCCCGCCCTGCTCCCGGCGCGCCCGCCCGCCGTGGTTCCGGGGCGCCCGACCTCGGCGGTCCCGGCCCCCGCACCGCATCCGGCCGTGGTCAGCGCCGACAGCGTGGCCAGGGCGAAGGCCCGGCGTGGCATGGGTCCCATCGGCCACTTCCCTACGTTGCGGATCCGCTCGGTCACGGATGGTCTCCGTGGCCAAGAATGCCCGCACCCACACGATCGATCATCGATACTTCGCGGTAACGTGCACGATCGGAGCAGGCACCAAAACCCGGAGGTCTGCCAGCCAAGCCGGAGAACAGCGAAGGGGACGATGTGACCGACATCGAGCGCGTCGGAGTCGTGGGCTGCGGCCAGATGGGCGCGGGCATCGCCGAGGTGTGCGCCCGCGCGGGCCTGGACGTCAAGGTCGCCGAGACCACCGGCGAGGCCCTGGAGATCGGCCGTACCCGGCTGTACAACTCCCTGTCCAAGGCGGCCGAGCGCGGCAAGATCTCCGAGGAGGAGCGGGCCGACACCCTGGCGCGGCTCAGCTTCACCACGGACCTCGGCGAGTTCGCCGACCGCGACCTCGTGATCGAGGCGGTCGTGGAGAGCGAGGCCGTGAAGACGGAGATCTTCCAGGTGCTGGACCAGGTGGTGACCCGGCCGGACGCGATCCTGGCCTCCAACACCTCCTCCATCCCGCTGGTCAAGCTCGCGGTGGCCACCTCGCGCCCGGACCACGTCGTCGGCATCCACTTCTTCAACCCGGCCCCGGTGCAGAAGCTGGTCGAGCTGATCCCCGCGCTCACCACCTCCGAGGGCACCCTCAGCCGGGCCCAGGCCTTCGCGGAGAAGGCGCTCGGCAAGCACGCCATCCGCGCCCAGGACCGCTCCGGCTTCGTGGTGAACGCGCTGCTCGTGCCCTATCTGCTCTCCGCGATCCGGATGTTCGAGTCGGGCATCGCCAGCCGCGAGGACATCGACAACGGCATGGAGATGGGCTGCGCCCACCCGATGGGCCCGCTGCGGCTGTCCGACCTGATCGGCCTGGACACCATCGTCTCCATCGCCAACTCGATGTACGCCGAGTACAAGGAGCCGCTGTACGCCGCTCCCCCGCTGCTCCAGCGCATGGTCGAGGCGGGCCGGCTCGGCCGCAAGACCGGCTCGGGGTTCTACGCCTACAACTGATCGCCTTCTTTCCGCACGGCTGATCACACTCAGCTACCAACGGATGTGCCCGGCACCGGACCCGGTGCCGGGCACATCCGTTTCACACACCGTGTGCGCGCCGGGCCCGCACACACCCATCACACACGCTCCCCACGCGACCACCAGGCGAGTTCACTCTTCATGCGCATGCAAGGGGGTATGGAACCCCCCCGTTCGACTACGGAAAGGAGTGGACCCGTGACCGGCGATCCGGAGCATCCCGTGGTCCATGGAGAACTCGCAGAGTTACGGCGCCGGCTGGACGTGGCCTACGCCCGCGTCGAGGGCGGTCTCGCGCTGCTCGGTCACCGCACCGAGGAGACCGCCAAGGAGGTGGACGAGCTGAACTCCCGGATGGTCTCGCTGGAACACGCACGCTGGCCGCTGCCCTCGCTCGCCGCACTGACCGCGCTCGGCGCGCTCGTGGTGACCATCTGGGGCGCCCTGCGCGCCCATTAGCCCTCGGCCGGTCAGCCCTCGGCGAGCCTGAGGTGGTGCAACAGCAGTAACGCGGCCGCCATGTTGGCGGCCGGGACCTCCCCACGGGCGATCAGGTCGGGGACGAGCTTGAGGGGCACCCACTCCCGGCGGTCCGACTCGAAGTCGTCCACGGGGTGTCCGAGGTACTCTCCCCGGTCGGACCAGTAGATGTGGTGCCGGGCGTCGGTGAGGCCGTTGGACGGCTCCACCGTCATCAGGTGGTGCAGGGGCCCCGGCCGCCAGCCGGTCTCCTCCTCCAGTTCCCTGGCGGCCGCGCTCGCGATGTCCTCGCCGTCCTCGACCACGCCGGCGGCCAGTTCCCAGCCCCAGCTGTCGGTGATGAAGCGGTGCCGCCACAGCAGCAGGACCTCGTTGGCCTCGTTGACGACCGTGGCGACGGCCACCGGGCGCATCCGGATGAGGAAGTGGTCGAGGTGCCGGCCGTCGGGCAGCTCGACATCTGCGAGATTGACGCTGAACCAGCGGTTTTCATACACCGCTTGTTCGCTCTGTTTCGTCCATTGCACGGTTCTGCCACCTTTCGCCGAGTAGGTGGCAATATCGCAGCAGGGGCCGTGCGCCCACAGGGCGCCTACAGGGGCACGCGCAGCGCCCCGTCGATGAGTTCGGCGGCCTCGGTGGTGCCGGGCGAACCCCAGCGCGCCAGTTGGGCGCGCACCGCGCGCAGCCGGTCGCGCATCCGCTGGGACTCCATGCCGCGCGCCTGCTCGGCCATCCGTACGGCGGTGGCCACGGCCTGCTCGGCATTGCCCTGGCGCAGCTCGATGGTGCTGAGCATGGCCAGCCGGTGCACCCGCCCCCGGTCGTGGGCGGGGGTGTCCACCGCGGCCGCCGCGTGCTCCCGGGCGGCGGCGAGTTCACCCAGGCTGAGCAGTGCCTCGGCGACCTGCACGTTGACCAGGCCCGGCTGCACATAGCCGGTCTCGTCGGGTTCGTGGCCGCGCCGGATGCGTTCGGCGGCGCTCTCCGCGCGCCGGATGCAGGCGAGGGCGTTGCCCGCGTCGCCCAGGTGCGCGTACGCCTTGGCCTGCATGGCGTACAGGTCGGAGGCGAGCGCCGGGGTGAGGAGCCGGCCGGCGGTGCGCAGGGCGGCCTCCGCGAAGGCCACCGCCTGCCGGTACTCCCGCATGAACAGCGACTGGTTGACCAGCAGCGCTATCACGTAGGCGCCGAGTCCCCGGTCCCCGCTGGCCTTCGCGAGCCGCAGCGCCTGGTGGAAGTAGCGCTGGGCGAGTCCGTGCGCGTCGGAGTCGTAGGCGCAGATCCCGGCGACGGCGACCAACCCGCCGGTGGCGCGGTGCAGTTGGCGGCCGGTGGCGTCGGTGTAGCTGCCGCGCAGCAGCGGCGCCGCCTCCGCGTTGAGGAAGCCGACGACGCGGGTGCGGGTCGCGATGCCGCCGGCCTTGCGGTACATCTGCTCGTAGTGGGCGCGGGCGGCGCGCAGCGTCTCGATGTCGGCCGCGGTGACCGGGTGTCTGCCGCCCCGGGAGACGTCGGTGTCCTCCGGTGGGTTCTCCCACTCCCACACGGGCATCACGGCGGGGGTGCCGGTGACGGCGGGGGCGCCCAGCACATGGGGGCGCTGCTGTTCGTCGGAGCGCCACAGGGCGGTGGCCCGTTCCACGAAGCCGGAGAGCGAGCCGGTGGGCGCGGCACCGGGCCGGCCGGGCACGCCGAGGCCGATGTCGTCCAGGGTGACGGGCCGGTGCAGCCGGGTGGCCAGCACCTCGCAGATCAGGTCGGGAACCTGGCCGCGTGGCCGCTGACCCTTCAACCATCGCGCCACGGCGGTGTGTTCGTAGCGGAGCGCGAGGCCCCGTCCGCGGCCGGCCTGGTTCACATGGGCGGCGAGACCGGCGTGCGAGATCCCCGCCTCGTCCAGGATGGCGTCAAGGAGAGTGTTGGGCTGCATGGGATGACCCCCGAGTGCCTGATGCCGTCAGCGTAGTGGTTCCGCGTTCACACGGGGTGTGAACCGAGTGCCCGCATCCGGGGTGTGCGCGCGCTGTCGCGGAGCGTGGCCGGGCCGGTTGACTGGCGGTCCTCCCCCGGAGGCCCGCCGGGCCACCTGCTCCCCCTCAGAAAGCGGTGGTCCGGCGGGAACCATCAGCCGTGCCTGGTGGTGGCGGGCCGGGCGCTCCCCCGCGCCTTCGGTGCCGGTCCCCGCTCGTTGCGCAGCACCATGAAGGCCACATCGTCGGTGGGGGTGCCGCCCGTGTGCCGCAGCACCGCGGCGAAGAGGTGGTGCAACACCCGCCGGGGCGAGGCGGGTTGCTCGCGTACGGCGGCGCACAGGGCCTCGGGCAGGGCGAAGAACCGGCCCCGGGCGTCCCGGGAGTCCTCGGCGCCGTCGGTGAACAGGACCAGCGACTCGGCGGGCCGCAACGGCCCGCAGGCGCGCGGCGTGAGGTCCGCCGGGAGCGGGAACAGGCCCAGCGGGGGCAGCGGTTCGTCGCGGGCGAGGGGCTCGACGGTGGTGCCGGCGAGCCGGTAGGGCCAGGGATGGCCGCAGTTGAGGGCGGCCAGCGCGCCGTCCGGACGGATCTCCAGGAGCAGGACGGTGACGAACTCCTCGGTGACCGGGTCGTCGAGGTCCGCGATGCCCCCGGTCGAGGGGGACTCGGGGTCGGCCCGTTCCCTCAGGTGCCGGGCGAACGCCCGCTCCAGCCGGCGCAGCACGCCGTCGAGCCCGGCCTCGTCGTGGGCGGCCTCGCGGAAGCTGCCGAGGAGGGCGGCGACGGGGCCGAGGGCGGCCAGACCGTGCCCGCGCACGTCGCCCATCACCACCCGCACCCCGTGCTCCGTGGCGATGGCCTCGTACAGGTCGCCGCCGACGCTCGCGCCCGGGTCGGCGGACAACTGGGCGGCAACGACGCCGAGTCCGTCGAGGCTCGGGGACGGCGGTCGCAGTACGGCGCTCTGCGCGACCCGCGCCGTGCGCCGGGCCAGCCGCAGCTCCCGCAGCAGCGCGCGCCGCCCGTGGAACATCAGCCCTGAGCCCACGGCGAAGCACACGCCGTTGGTGACGACCCGGGTGCCGAGCCCTTCCTGCGTGGCGGCCGGGCAGCAGACCTTGTAGACCACCGCCAGGGCTCCCCAGAGCATGGGGAGCACGGCTCCTCGCGCGGTGGGTGCCCGTCCCTTGATGCGGATCATGCCTCTCTCCCCCATGGAGAGTCCCTGACAGAGCAGACGGACCGGCCTTGAATGGCCGGTTCGATTCTTTCGACGGCATGGCCCGGACGCCTTATTCACCTCCGATGACCACTCGAACGAGTGAGAAAGCGCAGGTGGGAGTGCATTTATGCACCCAACGACCGGACGCCGGAAGGTTTTTGCGCCAACGACTCACCCCCCTGGAGTCGAACTTCCGTTCTAGGCTGAGGCGTTCCCACGGGCTCGGCCCTCCGCACCGCACGCACCCGGGAGGAAATTTGCACGTCAGATCCCTCGCCCGTACCGCGCTGATCGCCACGCTCGCGTCGGCGATCGGCGCGGTGACGCCCTGGGCGTCGGCCGCCGAGAACCGGCTGCCGGACCGGCCGTCGACGGAGAACCTGATCACGGGGCCGGTCCCCTGTGACGTCACCCAGGCGAGCGTCCTCGGCGACAGCCCGTCGCTGTTCGCGCGGCTGGACGACCCGGACGGCGACCAGCTCACCGCCCAGTTCGAGGTCGCCTGGAACGACGCGGACGGCACCCCGCACCGACTGCGCGGCAGCACCGGACCGGAGCCCTCCGGCATCTACACCTCGTGGGAGGTGCCGGACTCCGTCCCCCGCGACACCGTGGTGCAGTGGCGTGTGCGCGCCTACGACGGGCTCGGCTACGGCCCCTGGAGCGACTCCGACCAGCAGGGGACGTGCCTCTACACGGTTCCCGCCCTGTCCCCGCCGGTGGCGGCCTGGCGGCTCGACGACCCCTCCGGTTCCGCGTACGCGGCGGCGTGGGCGGGGCCCTACCGGGGGCTGGGCGGGCCTGGCGTCCAGTTCGGGGCGACGGGACCCAACCACGTCGAGCGGGCCGCCGCGTATCTCGACGGCGGCCCCGCCGGCGACATTCCCATGGGCGGAGGCGTGGTGGACCCCACGCGCGCCTTCACCGCCGGAGTGTGGGTGGCTCCCGACGCCACCGGCCGGGACATGGCGGCCCTCAGCCAGACCGGCGGTCTCGACAGCACGCCCGGCTTCACCCTCGGCGCGACCACCGGCGCGGACGGGAAGCCCGCCTGGGGCTTCACCCTGCCCTCGGCGGACGGACGGACCCGTATCACCGCCGGCACGCCGAAGACCGGCCAGTGGACCTACCTCGCCGGCGCGTACGACCCCGCGACGGGCACCGCCCGGCTCTACGTGGACGGCGCACTGGCGGCCACCGGGGAGGCGGCGGTGCCCGCGGACACCCTCATGTCGAACTTCCTCATAGGCGCGGACTCCGACGGCTACACCGTCGCGCACACGTGGCAGGGATCCCTGGCGGACGTCAGGGTGTGGGACCGCGACGTCACCCCCGCCGAGATCGCCGCGCTGAGCCACGCCAGGCCCCGGCCCGCCAACCACTGGCAGATGCAGACCGTCAAGCCCTTGTGGGACGGGCTGTCGGGCATCCCCGAGGCGGACGACCACGCCGACCTCGTCCTCCACGGCGATGCCCACGTCACCACCGAAGACCCCCTGGCGGGAAGCGGCGACGTCACGCTCGACGGTGCCGGCGACTACCTGGAGAGCGACGTCTCGGTGATGGACAGCAGCGCGAGCTGGGCCGTCTCCGCGAAGGTCCGGCTGCACGGCGTCCCCGACCGGGACATGGCCGTCCTCTCGCAGGCCGGCGTGAAGACGGACGCGTTCACCCTCCGCTACCACGCGGCGGACCGGACCTGGCACGCCGTGCTCGCCCACGCCGACGAGGCGGAGCCCGCCACGACGGAGCTCGGCGGACCGGCCCCGGACGGTACGGCGACCCTGCTGCTCCAGTACGACGCGCGGGCCGGTGCGGTCCAGCTCTACGTGGACGGCACCCTGGCCGACAGCGCGCCCTACGCGGCGGCCGACGCCTGGGAGGCCTGGAGCTACTTCCAGGTCGGCCGGGACTCCGCCGCCGACGGTGCCGGGGCCCATTACCTCGACGGCGACGTCGACGAGCTGCGCACCTGGGAGGGAGCCCTTTCCGCCGAGGAGGCCGAGGCGGCGTTCCAGGACGGGGAAGGACCCGCGCTGTGACCGGCGTACCCCGGACATGAACGGAGCGGCCGGCCACGGATCTCCGTGGCCGGCCGCTCCGCGGGACCGGGTCCCGGTGGTTCAGCCGCGCAGTACGGCCCCGGTGCGCTCGCCCGCCAGGGCGACCGCCGCGTCCCGGGCCGCCGACGCCTCGTCCACCGTCAGCGTCCGGTCGGGAGCGCGGAAGCGCAGCGCGTAGGCGAGCGACTTGCGGCCCTCGCCCAGCTGCTCGGCGTTCTCGTAGACGTCGAACAGCCGGATGGACTCCAGGAGTTCACCCGCGCCGGCACGCAGCGCGGCCTCGACCTCGGCCGCCGGCACCGGCTTGTCGACCACGAGCGCGACGTCCTGCGTGGCGACCGGGAAGGTGGAGATGCCCGGCGCCATCGGGATGCCGTCGCCGGCCTCCTCCAGGGCGTCCAGGTCCAGCTCCATCGCGCAGGTGCGCTCGGGCAGGCCCAGCGCCTTGACGACGCGCGGGTGCAGCTCGCCCGCGTGCCCCACGACCCGCTCGGCGCCGTCGGCCACGACGACCAGCTCGGCGCAGCGGCCCGGGTGCCAGGGGCCGTATTGACCCTTGCGGGTGGCGAGTTCGGCACCGGCCTCGCGGGCCACGGTGCGCGCGGCCTCGATCGCGTCGGACCAGTCGGCCGGGCGGCCCTTGCCCCACCAGCCGGCCTGCTCCCGGGCGCCCGTGAGGACGACGGCGGCGTGCCGCGGCTGCTCGGGCAGCGCGGCGTTCAGCTCCGCGATCTCCTCGTCGGTGGGACGGCGGTCGACCGGCAGATGCGTGGCGGCGCCGCGCCCCTCGCGCGGGTGGAAGACCAGCCCGGTCTCGAACAGGGCCAGGTCGTGCGCGCCCCGGCCGCTGTTGCGCCGCAGCGCGCCCAGCAGGCCCGGCAGCAGCGTCGTACGGAGCGCGGGCTCCTCGTCGCTGAGCGGGTTGACCAGCTTCACGACCCGGCGGGCCGGGTCGTCGGAGTCCAGGCCGAGCTGGTCGAAGACCTGCTCGCCGATGAACGGGTAGTTCAGCGCCTCGACGTAGCCCGCGCCGGCCAGCGCGCGGCCGATGCGGCGGTGCAGCCGCTGGCGGGCGGTCAGACCGCGGCCCGCCGGGGGCTTGGGCAGGGTGGAGGGCAGGTTCTCGTAGCCCTCCAGCCGGATGACCTCTTCGGCGAGGTCGTTCGGGTCCGTCAGGTCGGGCCGCCAGGACGGGACGGTGACGATCAGCTCGTCCTGACCGTAGACGTCGCAGCCGACCTCCTGGAGGCGGCGTACGACGGCCTCGCGGCCGTAGGCGACGCCCGCGACCTTGTCCGGGTGGTCGGCCGGGATGGTGATGGTGCGCGGCGCGGAGGGCGCGAGGACCTCGGTGACGCCCGCCTCGGCGGTGCCGCCCGCGAGCAGCACCAGCAGGTCCACGGTGCGCTGGGCGGCGGCGGCCGCGGCCGCCGGGTCCACCCCGCGCTCGAAGCGGCGGGATGCCTCGGTCAGCAGCTTGTGGCGGCGGGCCGTGCGCGCGATGGAGACCGCGTCGAAGTGGGCGGCCTCGATCACCACGCCGGTGGTCGCGTCCGCCCCGTCCGCGACGGACTCGTGGTCCGCGATCTCCGTGTTGGCGCCGCCCATCACGCCCGCGAGGCCGATGGGGCCGCGCTCGTCCGTGATGACCAGGTCCTCGGCGTGCAGCTTGCGCTCGACGCCGTCGAGGGTGACGAGCTTCTCGCCCTCCGCGGCGCGGCGCACGCCGATGGTGCCCTGGACCAGCCCGCGGTCGTAGGCGTGCAGCGGCTGGCCCAGCTCCATCATCACGTAGTTCGTGACGTCGACGGCCAGCGAGATCGGGCGCATGCCGACCTTCTGGAGCCGGCGCTGGAGCCAGATCGGCGAGCGGGCCTCGGGGCGCAGACCGGTGACGGTGCGCGCGGTGATGCGGTCGCAGCCGAACGGGTCGGAGACCTGGACCGGGTAGCCGTACGCGTTCGGCGCCGGCACGTCGATCAGGGCGGGGTCGCGCAGCGGCAGGCCGTAGGCGATGGCGGTCTCGCGGGCGACGCCGCGGATGGACAGGCAGTCGCCGCGGTTGGCGGTGACGGCGATGTCCAGGACCTCGTCCACCAGCTCCAGGAGCTCGATGGCGTCCTTGCCGACCTCGGTCTCCGGCGGCAGCACGATGATGCCGTGGGTGTTGTCCTCGCCCATGCCCAGCTCGTCGCTGGAGCAGATCATGCCGTGCGAGACCTTGCCGTAGGTCTTGCGGGCGGCGATGGAGAAGCCGCCGGGCAGGGTGGCGCCGGGCAGCACCACGACGACCTTGTCGCCGACCGCGAAGTTGCGGGCGCCGCAGACGATCTCCTGGGGCTCGCCGGTGCCGTTGGCCTGGCCGACGTCGACGGTGCAGAAGCGGATCGGCTTCTTGAAGCCGTCCAGCTCCTCGATGGTCAGCACCTGGCCGACGACCAGGGGGCCCTTGAGGTCGGCGCCGACCTGTTCGACCGTCTCGACCTCCAGACCGGCCGAAATGAGCTTGGCCTGGACGTCACGGCCGGTCTCGGTGGCCGGCAGGTCGACGTACTCCCGCAGCCAAGAAAGCGGGACCCGCATCAGATCTCCATCCCGAAGGGCCGGGTGAACCGGATGTCACCCTCGACCATGTCTCGCATGTCTTCGACGTTGTGGCGGAACATCAGCATCCGCTCGATGCCGAACCCGAAGGCGAAGCCGCTGTACTTCTCCGGGTCGACGCCGCAGGCGGTGAGCACCCGCGGGTTGACCATGCCGCAGCCGCCCAGCTCGATCCAGCCCTCGCTGGAGCAGGTGCGGCACGGGCGGTCGGGGTTGCCGACGGACTCGCCCTTGCACACGTAGCAGAGCATGTCCATCTCGGCGCTCGGCTCGGTGAAGGGGAAGAAGTTCGGGCGCAGCCGGGTCTTCATGCCCTCGCCGAACAGCGACTGGACCATGTGGTCCAGGGTGCCCTTGAGGTCGGCCATGGTCAGGCCCTCGTCCACGGCGAGCAGCTCGACCTGGTGGAAGACGGGCGTGTGGGTGGCGTCCAGCTCGTCGGTGCGGTAGACGCGGCCGGGGCAGATCACGTAGACCGGCAGCTCGCGGCCGAGCAGCGAGCGGATCTGGACGGGCGAGGTGTGGGTGCGCATGACCACACCCGACTCGGCGCCGCCGTCCGGGCCCTTCACGAAGAACGTGTCGGCCTCGCCGCGGGCCGGGTGGTCCGGGCCGATGTTCAGGGCGTCGAAGTTGAACCACTCGGCCTCGGCCTGGGGGCCCTCGGCGACCTCGTAGCCCATGGCCACGAAGATGTCCTCGATGCGCTCGGACAGCGTGGTCAGCGGGTGGCGGGCGCCGGCCGGGACGCGGTCGTACGGCAGCGTGACGTCGACGTCCTCCTCGACCAGCACCCGGGCGTCGCGCTCCGCCTCCAGTTCGCTCTGGCGGGCCGCGAGCCCCTTGTTGACCGCGCCGCGGGCCATGCCGACGCGCTTGCCCGCGTCGGCCTTGGCGTGCGGGGGCAGGGCGCCGATCTCCCGGTTGGCGAGCGAGAGCGGGGACGCCGGACCGGTGTGGGCCACCTTGGCCTCGTGGAGCGCGTCGAGGGAGTCCGCGGCGGCGAAGGCGGCGAGCGCCTCGTCCCGCATGCGCTCGATCTCTTCCGGTTTCAACGCCTCGACCTCGACAGGGTCGTACGACTTATTGGGTGCCGACATCTCTTCCCGTGCTTCCGATTGGCTGGCGGATGGTCCCCGTCACCGACTCGCGAGGGCCGCGTGCAGGACACAAAGGTGCCAAAGGCCGAGTCTAACGGGGTGGAGGGTGACGAAGAGCCCGTGGGCCGCTAGGCGAGATACGCCGGGGCGCTCACGGGCAACGTAAATCGGAACTCGGCGCCGCCGCCGCGGGCGCGGCCGACCGTGATGGTGCCGCCGTGGGCCTCGACGATGCCCTTGACGATGTACAGCCCGAGTCCGGTGCCGCCGCGCTTGCTGCCCCGCCAGAAGCGGGTGAAGACGCGGTTCATGGACTCCTCCGGGATGCCGGGCCCCTCGTCGCTCACCGTGACCGACGTGCCGGTGTCCTCGCCCTCGCGGGGGGACGCCGTGGGCGTGATGTCGATGGTGACGGTTCCCTCGCCGTGCCGCACGGCATTTTCCAGGAGGTTGCTGAGCACCTGGTCGATCTTGTCGGGGTCGGCCCACAGCGCGGGCAGCGGCTGCTCGATGCGCAGCAGGAAGCGCCCGGCGCTCTGGCCGGCGGCGACGTACGCCTGGATGTGGCGGGAGACGGCGGCCCCTATGTCGACGGGCTGCCTGCGCACCTCCAGTCGTCCCGAGTCGATCCGGGAGATGTCCAGCAGCTCGGCGATGAGCCGGGTCACCCGGTCGGCGTCGGCGTCGACGGTCTCCAGCATCAGCCGCTTCTGGTCGTCGGTGAACCGCTCCCACTTGGCGAGGAGGGTGGCCGTGAACCCCTTCACGGAGGTCAGCGGGGAGCGCAGTTCGTGGGCGACGGTGGCGATCAGCTCGGCGTGGCTGCGCTCGGTGCGGCGGCGGGCCTCGGTGTCCCGCAGGCAGATGATCAGACGGTGCACGGGGCCGAGGGGCTCGGCGCGGACGTACCGGACGGTGACGAGCACCTCCCGGCCGCCGGGCAGCAGCAGATTGCGCTCGGGCTGCCGGGTCCGTGTGGAGAGGCCCCCGTAGGGGTCGGTGAGCTGCCACCAGCGGCGCCCCTCCAGGTCCTCTAACGGCAGCGCCTTCTCCAGCGGCTGCCCGAGGGCCTCGGCGGCGGAGACGGCGGTGATGCGCTCCGCGGCCGCGTTGAAGCCGACGACGCGGCCCCGCTCGTCGGCGACGACCAGTCCGTCGGGGAGCTGGTCGGGATCGGGTCCGCCCCCGTCGTCCCGGGCGCGTCCGGACGCGACGGCGCCTCGCGCGTCCTGTCCCTCCGGCCCGGTGCTCGTGCCGGCCACACTCATCCCCGTACCCCACCTCTCATATGGCGCAGGGCCCCCGAGCTGGCCACCCTACTAGCTCTGCGTGAGGGAACGGCACCCTCCGCGGGCGCGCTGGGCGCGCGCCGAGGCGTACAGGCACACCGCGGCGGCCGTGGCCAGGTTCAGGCTCTCGGCCTTGCCGTGGATGGGCACCCGCACGACGGCGTCGGCGAGGGCCCGGGTCTCCTCCGGCAGTCCCCAGGCCTCGTTGCCGAACACCCAGGCGGTCGGGTCGCCCATGGTGCCCTTGTCCAGTTCCTCGTCCAGGTCGCGGTCGCCCGCGCCGTCGGCGGCGAGGATGCGCACGCCGGCGTCCTTGAGCCGCTCGATGGCCTGCTCCACGGGGACGCCGACGGCGACCGGCAGGTGGAACAGTGAGCCGACGGAGGCGCGTACGGCCTTGGGGTTGTACAGGTCCACGGAGGCGTCGGTGAGGACGACGGCATCGGCGCCGGCGGCGTCGGCGCAGCGCAGCACGGTCCCCGCGTTGCCGGGGTCGCGGACGTGCGCGAGCACGGCGACCAGCCGGGGGCGGGCGGCGAGGATGTCCTCGAACGGGGTGTCCAGGAACCGGCAGACGCCGACGAGGCCCTGCGGGGTGACGGTGGTCGAGATGTCGGCGATGACGTCCTCGGAGGCGAGGTGCAGCCGGGCGCCGACGGCACGGGCCTCGCCGACGATGTCGGCGTACCGCTCCGCGGCCTCGACGGTGGCGAACAGCTCGACGAGCGTCGCCTGCCCGCCGTCCCGGTGCGCCGCCGCCTCCCGCACGGCCTGCGGCCCCTCCGCGAGGAACAGCCGGTCCTTCCCCCGGAAGTTCCGCTTGGCGAGCCGGCGCGCCGCGGCGACACGGGCGGAGCGGGGGGAGATCAGCTCGGGAGTTGCGGGGGGCATCCTCTACTTCACCTTCGGAGAGTCTTCTCAACGACAGGACCCGCAAGCCATACAGCCTGCGGGTCCCGGTACTACGACGGCTGGTGCCGGCGCGGCGTCACGCGGCCTTCGGCGCGTTGACGTCCGACGGCAGCGCCTTCTGCGCGACCTCGACGAGCGCGGCGAACGCGTTCACGTCGTTGACGGCCAGCTCCGCCAGGATCTTGCGGTCGACCTCGACGTTCGCGGCCTTCAGACCCTGGATGAAGCGGTTGTAGGTCATGCCGTTGGCGCGGGCAGCGGCGTTGATGCGCTGGATCCACAGCTGACGGAAGTCGCCCTTGCGCTTCTTGCGGTCGTTGTAGTTGTAGACCAGCGAGTGGGTGACCTGCTCCTTGGCCTTGCGGTACAGGCGCGAACGCTGACCGCGGTAGCCGGAGGCCTGCTCCAGGATCGCCCGGCGCTTCTTGTGGGCGTTGACTGCCCGCTTGACGCGTGCCACTTGTTAACTCCTTGTAGCGGGGTCGTGGGGGTCTTCACACGACCCGGAAACGATTGGGTCCCGGTCCAGACGCACGGCGCTCACAGGGCGCCGCGGCGTCACTTGCCGAGAAGCTTCTTGATCTTCGCGGCGTCGCCCGGGGCCATCTCGGCGTTGCCGGTGAGGCGGCGCGTCACGCGGGACGACTTGTGCTCGAGCAGGTGGCGCTTGCCGGCGCGCTCGCGGAGCACCTTGCCGGAGCCGGTGACCTTGAAGCGCTTGCTGGCACCGCTGTGCGACTTGTTCTTCGGCATAGCGCCGTTCTCTCCTCGTCGGTGGCGCTCCGGTGCCCGGTCGCGAAAACCGGGCACGGTGGAGCGTCGCTCTTGTTTCGGTTACATCCTCGGGAGCCGTGCGGCTCCCCGGGATCACGCCTCGGCAGGCTCCTCGGACGGCGCCTCGGCCTCAGCGGGGTTCTGCGACTTGCCGGGGTTCGCCTTCGCGTCGGCCTTGCGGGCCTCCTGCGCCTGACGGGCCTCGGCCATCGCCTCGGTCTTCTTCTTGTGCGGACCGAGGACCATGATCATGTTGCGGCCGTCCTGCTTCGGGTTCGACTCGATGAACCCGAGGTCCTGGACATCCTCCGCCAGGCGCTGCAGCAGTCGGTAGCCCAGCTCGGGCCGGGACTGCTCGCGACCACGGAACATGATCGTGATCTTGACCTTGTCGCCCTGCTTGAGGAACCGGACGACGTGACCCTTCTTGGTGTCATAGTCGTGCGGGTCGATCTTCGGCCGGAGCTTCATCTCCTTGATGACCGTGTGCGCCTGGTTCTTGCGCGCCTCACGGGCCTTCATGGCCGACTCGTACTTGAACTTCCCGTAGTCCATGAGCTTGCACACGGGCGGACGGGCGTTCGCCGCGACCTCGACCAGGTCCAGGTCGTACTCCTGCGCAAGCTCCAGTGCCTTCGCAAGCGGCACGATGCCGACCTGCTCGCCACTGGGACCGACAAGTCGCACCTCGGGAACGCGAATCCGGTCGTTGATGCGGGGCTCGGCGCTGATGGATCCTCCTCGGATAGCACCACGCGACGGCCTGGCGGACTGCCGCGTAACATCTGTTCGTCAGACCAACCGCGCCGGAGCAGAAAAAATGCCCCGGACGATCACAGGCGGGGCTCCTCACTACCGGAGCACCGCCGCGGTGAACGCGGGGCGCACATCGGGCGGCTCCATCGTCCGTACGGAACGATGGCTGCCGCCTGACCGGATGACCCGCCGTCCCGGAGGACGGATCGGGTGGGAGATCGGAGCCTCCACTTGTGGGCCGAACACACACGAGGCGGATCCGGCCGGTCGTCCACCAGGTTAGCAGGACGGCTTGACAAGGGCTAATCGGACGGGCGTCACCGGCACCTCGGCAGGCCGCTTAGGGTGTGGGGCATGAGTGAGACCCCTCCTGAGAACCCCGACTTCGACGCGATGGCCCGCGATATCGCCGAGGTCCCCGCCGTCGAGGTGATCGTGACGGTCGCCGTCAACCTGATGAGCGCCGCGGCCGTGAAGCTCGGGCTCAGCGAGGAGGGCGACACCTACAAGGACCTCGACGAGGCCCGCAAGCTGATCACCGCCCTCGCCGGCCTGCTGGACGGCGGCGCGACCGAGATCAGCTCCTTCCACGCGGCCCCGCTGCGCGACGGCCTGAAGTCGCTCCAGCTCGCCTTCCGCGAGGCCTCGATCGTCCCGGACGAGCCGGGTCAGGGGCCGGGCGAGAAGTACACCGGGCCGGTCTACGGCTGACCTATTCCTTCACGTACAGGGGCTCGCCCGGAGGCGTCGTCCCGGCCGGCAGCAGTGCCAGGTCGAGGCCGCGCACCAGGCGGGCCCTCAGTGTCTCGTCGGCGGCAAGCCGGCCGGCGAGCGCGCGGGCGGTCTCGGCGGGCGGGGCGGACGGGTCGAGGACGAGGGCGAGGGTGCCGTCGGCCCGGCCGGGGGCGAGGTGGGCGCGCCGCACGGCCGGCTCGGCCGCCACCACCGCACGCACGGCCTCGGTCACGGCCGGGTCGGCGAGCGGGTCGGTGCTGGTGCGGCCCTCGGCGAGGGCGAGCAGCGCGGGCCCGGTCAGCTCGAACGGCACCGGTCCCGCGAGGTCCAGCACGACCGTGTCGGCTTTCTCGTGCGCGGCGGCCTGGAGCGCCTGGTGCAGGGGCACGGCGACCGGGCGGGCCGCGGGGTCCCAGCGGGCCAGGGACTCGGTGGAGGTGAAGGCGGGCAGCGCGGTGCGGTCCCCGGCCTTCAGCGTGGGGACGGCCATGTCGCTGGTCTTCTCGCGGCGCAGCCCGTTCTCGTCCTCCTCGACCTCCCCGAGCACGGCGACCACGGGCACCAGCAGCCGGGCGCCCTTCAGCGCCTCCAGGACCGGGCCGACGGCGGTGCGGTCCTCGGCCCACGCGACGAGCGCGGCACCGAGCCGGGGGTCGGCGGAGCCGTCGTCGTCGGAGTAGCCGGGGTCGGGGATGTTCTTGTTCGCCACGGTCACCGACCCTATCGGGGGAAACGGTCCGGCGGTTCGGCGGGCCGCCGCTCGCCCCACGAGGGCTGTCTGCGCCCGCGCCACAGGATCACGCCCGCGACCAGCAGCACCCCGCCGGTCCCGCCCGCGAGGGGCGCCGCCCAGTCGGCGGTGGAGCCGGTGGCCCGGGGGGCGTCCGGGCCGGAGCCGAAGTACTTGCGCGGGTATGTCGCCGGGCGCGGGTCCTCCGGCTTCAGCCGGTCGGCGCCCCGCAGCGCCGCGACCGGGTCGATCGTGCCGTAGCCACGGGAGTCGTCACGGCCGCCGGCCGGCGGGCTGCCCGCGGTGTCCTCCAGGAGCGTCTTGATCTGGGCCGGGCTCAGTCCCGGGTGGGCGGACTTGATCAGCGCGGCCACGCCGGAGACGAAGGCGGAGGCGGCCGAGGTGCCCCAGCCCTCGTAGTACTTGTGGTCGGGGTCGGCGATGACGACGTCGACGCCCGGCGCGCTGACCGCGGCGTACCAGCGGCGGGTGGAGAAGGCGGCGCGGGTGCCGTAGCGGTCCACGGCGGTGGCGACGATGACGCCGGGGTAGGCGGCCGGGTAGGAGACGTGGTCGCCCTTGTCGCCGCCGTTGCCCGCGGAGGCGACCACGACCACGCCCTTCTTCAGGGCGTACTGCACGGCCTCGTCCTCGCCGGGTTCGGGGTGGGCGGAGGCGGAGTCGTCGCCGAGGGAGAGGTTGATGACGTCGGCGCCGTGGTCGGCGGCCCAGCGGATGCCGTCGGCGAGGGCGGTGCCGCGGCTGGTGCGGGCCTTGGCGCGGGCGGGGTCGCTGTCCTCCAGGATCACCCGCACGGGCAGGATCTTCGCCTCGGGGGCGACGCCCATGACGCCGTCGGAGCCGCCGGGTCCGTGGCCGTGGCCGGCGATGATGCCGGCCATGGCGGTGCCGTGCCTGCCCCAGGCGCGGTCGCCGGGCCGGGCGCCGAAGCCGATCAGGTCGTGGGCGGGCAGCACGTTGCCGACGAGGTCGGGGTGGTCCTCCTGGACGCCGGTGTCCAGGACGGCCACGGTGGCGCCCTGGCCCCTGGTGGTGTGCCAGGCCTGGTCGACGTGGAGGGCGGACAGGCCCCACTGCTGGGCGCGGATGCTGTCGGCGTGCGCGTCGGTGGCCGTGAGCAGGGTGAGGGCGCCGGCGAGCAGGGCGCTCACCGCGGCGCCGGAGTGGCGCTTCATGAGGGTCTCTTCGTCGCGGTGGAGCCGATGGTCCCGAGCAACCGCCGTTCGATCCGCCCGGCCAGCCCGCGTGCCTCGGTGCCGAGGCCGGACTGGGCCTGCGGGGTGGTGGCGCCGGACCGTACGGCGTCGGCGGCGGGCTGGGGGGTGTCGACGCTCCGGCCGTCGGCCCAGCCGGAGACGGCGTACACGACGACGGGGGCGTCGGTGCGCACGGAGATGGTCCAGGTGGCGCGCTGGTCGTCGCCGAAGCCGGCCGCGGGGGTGTTCCCGGCGGCGTACGGGCGGGGCATCAGGTCCGCGCGTTCGGCGAGGTGCTGGGTGCGGAAGCGGGTGGCGAGCGCGGACATGGCGGCGGGGTCGGCCTTGGTGAACAGCAGGCCGACGGTGGTCACGTAGCTCTGGGTGGCGTCCGTGTAGGTCGCGCGCAGCAGCCGCCGGCAGCCGACGCCGGCGAGCACCTTGCGCAGCAACGGGTCGAACGCGTCGGCACACCCGCTGTCCGGGGCGACGGCCACCCGCGTCCACGTCCGGTCCGCCCCGCCGGGCCCGGCCCCCGCGCCCCGCACGACGGGCGGGAACAACGTGTCGACGGGCACGCTGTGCCACGCGGGCACGGCCGCGGCGAACCCCCGCGCACCGCCGTCCCCGTGGTCCCCCGCGAGCCAGCTCCCGGCGACGGCCCCGCCGACGAGCCCGAGACCCAGCACGAGACAGACCCCGGCGACGGCGGTCCGTCCCCGCCCGCGTTCGCGGAACACCTCGGGCTCCCCGAACGACACGTGGGGCCGGCCTGCGTCGCTCAGCCGGTTCCGGAGCGCGCCGGAGACGGGACCGGGGCCGGGGCCGGGCGGGTTCACGGCAGGAGGCGCGGCAGGGACCGGCCGCAGCCGGGTCGTCGTCTCCGAGTCGTCCTCGGCGGGCACCGCCCCACCGGGGCCGGAACCGGGGCGATGCGGGTCCTCCGCGGCCGGGGGGACCGGGCGGAGCCGGGTCGTCGTCTCGGAGGGGTCCTCGGCGGGGCCGGAACCGGGGCGGTGCGGGTCCTCCGCGACCGGGGGGACCGGCCGCAGCCGGGTCGTCGTCTCGGCGGCGGTCTCCGCGGGCGCCGCCGCGCGCCGGGGCGGCAGGCCCGGTGGTATGGGCCCCCCGGGGTCTTCCGCGCCGGTGCCACGAGGCCGTTGGCGGGGGCTCTCCGCACCGGCGCCGTCGCCGTGTGCCGCGCGGGGCGGGGCGTCGGGGAAGCGGGCGGAGGCCGGGGGCGGCGGGGGGCTCACGGGGTCGGCGCCCTCGGGGACGGTGTGGCGGCGCGGCGCGGGGCCCTGGTCCGTCCCGCTCGCCGGTCCCCGGCCGTCGGCGGGCCCTGACGGCGCGGAAACGGACGGCCCGTCAACGGAGCCCGGCGCACCGGCCCGCCCGGCCGCGGTCACCCGCGACCCGCCCGTGTTCCCGGCACCGGAAGGGCCGGCGTCGGCCGCGCCCGGAACGCCGCCGGCCGCGCTCCGGCTCGCGCCGGTCCGGGGGCCGGACGAGGACGCGGACCCGGGACCCGGTGGTACGGAGGCGTGGCGTGCTTCCGTGGTCATGCGTTCCCCGTTTCCTCGCGACCCGGGCCGTCTCCTCGTACCCGTACGACCGGACCGGCATCCCGGGCGGGTCCGCCGTACGTGCGCGTCACTCTACGGGTTGTCGGGGGCCGGGGCGGAACCAGTGCGGGAGGCCGCGGTACTTGCCCGGAACGTCCCTCTACCCTGCGGTAATCCCTTCTGGCAGGCTTCCGGCATGACTGCGCGTGCCGCCGACCGGGCCCGGTACGACCGGGCCACCGCCCATCTCGAAGCGCCGCTGGCGCTCGTGGACCTGGATGCCTTCGACGCCAACGCGGCCGATCTGGTCCGCCGCTCCGGCGGCAAACCGGTACGGGTCGCGAGCAAGTCCGTGCGCTGCCGCGCGCTGCTGGAGCGCGTCCTGGCCAGGGACGGCTTCCAGGGGATCATGTCGTTCACACTCGCCGAGTCGCTGTGGCTGGCGCGCTCGGGGTTCGACGACATCCTGCTGGCCTACCCCTCCGCCGACCGCTCGGGATACGCCGAACTCACCGCCGATCCCAAGCTCGCCGCCGCCGTCACCGTGACGGTGGACGACCCCGCGCAGCTCGACCTCATCGACGCCGCCCGCGACGGCGGACGCGAAGTGGTGCGCATATGCCTGGAGTTGGACACCTCGTTGAAGCTGCTGGGCGGGCGGGTGCGGATCGGCGCCCGTCGCTCGCCGCTGCACTCCCCGGGACGGCTCGCCGAGCTGGCCCGGGTGGTGACCGGCCGCCCCGGCTTCCGGCTCGTCGGGCTGATGGCGTACGAGGGCCATATCGCGGGAGTCGGTGACGCCGTCGCCGGGCGGCCGCTGCGTTCGCGGGCGATCCGGCTGATGCAGGCCGCCGCGCGCCGGGAGCTGGCCGAGCGGCGGGCCACGGCGGTGCGCGCGGTGCGGGCCGTCGCGCCGGACCTGGAGTTCGTCAACGGCGGCGGCACCGGCAGTGTGCAGCACACCGCCGCCGAGTCCGCGGTCACCGAGATCGCGGCCGGTTCCGGGCTGTACGTGCCGCGCCTGTTCGACAACTACACGTCCTTCAGCGGCCGTCCGGCGGCGCTGTTCGCGCTGCCGGTGGTACGGCGGCCGGGCGTGGGCGTCGTCACCGTGCTGGGCGGCGGCTACCCGGCCTCGGGCGCCGCGGGACCCGACCGGTCGCCGGTGCCGTATCTGCCGGAGGGGCTGGCGTACGACCCGCAGGAGGGCGCCGGCGAGGTGCAGACCCCGCTGCTCGGCTCGCCCGCCGACGATCTGCTGATCGGCGACCGGGTGTGGTTCCGGCATGCCAAGGCGGGCGAGCTGTGCGAACGGTTCGCGTCGCTGCACCTCGTCGAGGGCGACGAGGTGACCGCGACGGTGCCCACCTACCGGGGCGAGGGCCACACGTTCCTCTGAGGGCTCCGGGGAACTACAGGGGCGTGACGTAGGCGCCCGCGATCCCCCCGTCCACCAGGAAGTCGGTGGCGTTGACGAAGGAGGAGTCGTCGCTGGCCAGGAAGGCGACCGCGGCGGCGATCTCCTCCGCCTCGGCGAACCTGCCGACCGGGATGTGCACGAGCCGGCGGGCGGCCCGCTCCGGATCCTTGGCGAACAGCTCCCTGAGCAGCGGGGTGTTGACGGGTCCGGGGCACAGGGCGTTGACCCGGATGCCCTCCCGCGCGAACTGCACGCCCAGTTCGCGGGACATGGCGAGGACGCCGCCCTTGGACGCGGTGTACGAGATCTGGGAGGTGGCCGCGCCCATCCGGGCCACGAAGGACGCGGTGTTGATGATGGAACCCTTGCCCTGGCGGCGCATGTAGGGGAGGGCGGCCTTGCAGCACAGGTACACGGAGGTGAGGTTGACCTCCTGGACGCGCTTCCAGGCCTCCAGGCCGGTCTCCAGGATGGAGTCGTCGTCGGGCGGGGAGATGCCCGCGTTGTTGAAGGCCACGTCCACGCTGCCGTAGGTGTCGTAGGCCGTCCTGAACAGCGCCTCGACCTGGTCGGGGTCGGTGACGTCGGTCTTGACGAACAGCCCGCCCACCTCGTCGGCGGCGGCCTTGCCGCGGGTCTCGTCCACGTCCGCGCAGACGACGTGGGCGCCCTCCGAGGCGAGGCGGCGGGCGGTGGCGAGGCCGATGCCGCTGCCGGCTCCGGTCACGACGGCGGTACGGCCGACAAGGCGGCGGCAAACACTGGTGTCGGTCACTGTGCGGGGCCCTCCGTGCTGATGAAGACGTTCTTGGTCTCGGTGAAGGCGGTCAGGGCGTCGGGGCCGAGTTCACGGCCGAGGCCGGACTGCCGGTAGCCGCCGAACGGGGTCCAGTAGCGGACGCTGGAATGGGAGTTGACGGACAGGTTGCCCGCGCGGATGCCTCCGGAGACGCGCAGCGCGCGGCCGAGGTCGCGGGTCCAGACGGAGCCGGACAGCCCGTAGGGGGTGTCGTTGGCGAGGCGGATCGCGTCCCGCTCGTCGGAGAAGGGGAGCAGGACGGCGACGGGTCCGAAGATCTCCTCGCGGGCGGCCGGACCGTCGTGCCGCTCCCCCGTCAGGACGGTCGGCGGGAACCAGAAGCCGGGCCCGTCCGGCGCGCTGCCGCGCAGGGCGGGGGCGCCCTCGGGGACGTACGACCGTACGCGGTCCCGCTGCGCCGCGGAGATCAGCGGGCCCATCTGGGTCTTCTCGTCGGCCGGGTCGCCCACGACGACCGCGCGGAGCGCGTCGGCGAGCAGTTCACGGGCCTCGTCGAGGACCGTCTCCTGGACGAGGACGCGGGTGCGGGCGCAGCAGTCCTGTCCGGCGTTGTCCAGGAAGGAGAAGGGGTCGAGGGCCCGGCTCAGGTCGGCGTCGGCGAAGACGACGTTGGGGCTCTTGCCGCCGAGTTCCAGAGTGACCGGCTTGACCAGCCGGGCGCAGCGCTCCATGATCTCGCGGCCGGTGCGGGTGGACCCGGTGAACACGATCTTGGCCACGTCCGGGTGGTCCACCAGGGCGCGTCCGGCGGTGTGCCCGTGGCCCGGCAGCACCTGGAAGAGGTGCTCGGGCAGGCCCGCTTCCAGGGCGAGTTCGGCCAGCCGCAGGGCGGTGAGCGGGGTGGTCTCGGCGGGCTTGAGGACGACGGCGTTGCCCGCGGCGAGCGCCGGGAAGGACCCCCAGGCGGCGATCGGCATGGGGAAGTTCCAGGGGGCGATCACGCCGATCACGCCAAGGGGTTCCTGGAAGGTGACGTCCCAGCCGCCGGGGGCCGGGATCTGCTTGCCGAGCAGGCGTTCGGCGCCGCCGGCCGCGTAGTGCAGCAGATCGCGGGCGTTGCCGGCCTCCCAGCGGGCGTTGCCGAGGGTGTGACCGGCTTCGCGGACCTCCAGGCGGGCGAGTTCCTCGACGTGCGCGTCGACGGTGTCGGCGAAGCGGCGCAGCAGCCGGGCCCGGTCGGCGGGGGCGAGCGCGGCCCAGGCGCGGCCGGCGCGGACGGCCCGGGCGACGGCGGCGTCGACGTCCTCGGCGGTGGCGGCGGGGACGGTGGCGACGACCTCTTCCGTGGCGGGGTTGAGGACCTTCAACTCGTCTGAGTCGGACACGGATCGACCTTTCACGTGCGTGCGGACCGGCGGGTCGCGGGCGTGCTCACAGGCGTTCGAAGGAGCGGCGCAGCTCCCAGTCGGTGACCGCGGCGTCGAAGGCCTCCAGCTCGACGCGGGCCATGTTGCGGTAGTGGGCCACGACCTCGTCGCCGAAGGCGGCCTTGGCGATCGGGCTGTTCTCCCACAGCTCGGCGGCCTCGCGCAGGGTGGCGGGGACGTGGGCGAAATCGGCGGTGTAGGCGTTGCCGGGGCAGGGCTCGGGCAGTTCGAGCCTCTGCTCGATGCCGTGGAGTCCGGCGGCGACCAGTCCGGCGACGGCGAGGTAGGGGTTGACGTCGCCGCCCGGGAGCCGGTTCTCGAAGCGTGTGGAGCGGCCGTGGCCGACCACGCGCAGGGCGCAGGTGCGGTTGTCGTGGCCCCAGGCGACGGCGGTGGGGGCGAAGGAGCCGGACTGGAACCGCTTGTAGGAGTTGATGTTGGGGGCGTAGAGCAGGGAGAAGTCGCGCAGGGCGGCGAGCTGTCCGGCGAGGAAGTGCCGCATCAGTTCGGACATCCCGTCCGGCCCGGCCATGGCGTTGGTGCCGTCGGCGTCGGCCAGCGAGAGGTGGATGTGGCAGGAGTTGCCCTCGCGCTCGTTGTACTTGGCCATGAAGGTGATCGAGACGCCCTCCTGGGCGGCGATCTCCTTGGCGCCGGTCTTGTACAGGGCGTGCTGGTCGCAGGTGGTGAGGGCCTCGTCGTAGCGGAAGGCGATCTCGTGCTGGCCGGGGTTGCACTCGCCCTTGGCGGACTCGACGGTGAGGCCGGCGCCGGCCATGTCGTTGCGCAGCCTGCGCAGCAGGGGCTCGATGCGGCCGGTGCCGAGGATCGAGTAGTCGATGTTGTACTGGTTGGCGGGCGTCAGTCCCCGGTAGCCCGCGTCCCACGCCTGCTCGTAGCTGTCCTTGAAGACGATGAACTCCAGCTCGGTGCCGACCTGGGCGGTGTAGCCGAGGCCGGCGAGCCGGTCGAGCTGGCGGCGCAGGATCTGCCGCGGGGCGGCGGCGACCGGCGCGCCGTCGTGCCAGGCGAGGTCGGCGACGAGCAGGGCGGTGCCGGGGTGCCAGGGGATGCGGCGCAGGGTGGTGGGGTCGGGGCGCATGGCGAAGTCGCCGTAGCCGCGCTCCCAGGAGGACATCGCGTAGCCGTCGACGGTGTTCATCTCCGGGTCGACGGCGAGCAGGTAGTTGCACCCCTCGGAGCCGTGCTCCAGGACCTCGTCGAGGAAGAAGCGGGCGGCGAACCGCTTGCCCTGGAGGCGCCCTTGCATGTCGGGGAAGGCCAGGACGACAGTGTCGATCTCACCGCTGGCCACGAGGGCGTGGAGTTCCTCGACGGGGAGCGGGGCTGTGCGGTCTGCCACGGGAAGCCTCCTCGGGCGCCTTCGCGCTTTTCGGCCGGGCCGGGAACCATAAGGTATTGCTCAGAACCATTGCCTGGGAAGGGGGCACGGCGGATGTCGTCTCACACGGAATGGCACGGCGTGGGCGACCGGCTCGCCCCGGTGCTGCGGCCGGTGCGCGCGGGCAACGGCTTCGAGGAGGCCCTGGAGCAGATCCTCCAGGTGGTACGGCTCGGCCTGGTGCCGGGCGGCGAACGGCTGCCTGCGGAGCGGGAGCTGGCGGAGCGGCTCGGGGTCAGCCGGGTGACGCTGCGCGAGGTGCTGAAGGTGCTCCAGGACCAGGGCCTGGTGGAGGCGCGGCGCGGGCGGTACGGCGGAACGTTCGTGCGGCCCCGCGCGGACGCCGGCGGCGAGGACGAGCTGCGACGGCGGATCGCCGAGGTCGACGTCGAGGACGTGCTGCGCTTCCGCGAGGTGCTGGAGGTGGGCGCGGCCGGGCTGTGCGCGGCGCACGGGCTGACGGGCGAGCGGGCGCGGCGGCTGCGCGAGGCGCTGGCCGGCACGCACGACGCGCCGCTGGCCGACTACCGGCGGCTGGACACGCTGCTCCATCTGACCCTGGCCGAGCTGTGCGGCTCCCCCTCCCTGACCGCGCAGTACGCGGCGGTCCGGGCCCAGGTCAACGAGCTGCTGGACTGCATCCCGCTGCTGGTGCGCAACCTGGAGCACTCCCAGCGGCAGCACACCGCGCTGGTGGAGGCGGTGCTCGACGGGGACGCCGACGGCGCGCGGGAGATGATGCGGGAGCACTGCGCGGGGACCGCGGCGCTGCTGCGGGGCTTCCTGACGTGAGCGGACTCTGCAAAGGTATTCGCTAGGACCTTTTGATGTCCGGGAGTTCCGGGGGCACCGGGAGTTCCGGGGTTCCCGGGAGGGTGGCGTGAGCGGACGACCGCTGATCGGTGTGAGCACGTATCTGGAGGCCGGGACCCGGTGGGGCGTCTGGGAGCTGGACGCCGCGCTGCTGCCGGCCGCGTATCCGCGGCTGGTGCAGCGGGCCGGAGGGCTGGCCTGCATGCTGCCGCCGGACGAGCCCGCGCTGGCCGCGGCGGCGGTCTCCCGGCTCGACGGCCTCGTCGTCGCGGGCGGCCCGGACGTGGACCCGGTCCACTACGGCGCCGACCGCGACCCCCGCACGGGCCCGCCTGCCCCGGCCCGCGACGCCTGGGAACTCGCCCTGATCCACGCCGCGCTCGCCTCCGGCACACCGCTGCTGGGCATCTGCCGGGGCATGCAGCTACTGAACGTGGCACTGGGGGGAACCCTGGTCCAGCACGTGGAAGGCCACGTCGAGGCGGTGGGCACCTTCGGCACGCACCCGGTCACCCCGGTCCCGGGCACGCGCTACGCCTCCCTCGTCCCCGAGGCGCTCGCCGTCCCGACGTACCACCACCAGTCGGTGTCCCGCCTCGGCCGCGGGCTCCTGCCGTCGGCGCACGCGGCGGACGGCACGGTGGAGGCGGTGGAGCTGCCGGCCGAGCGGGGCTGGGTGGTGGGGGTGCAGTGGCACCCCGAGATGGGGGAGGACCTGCGGGTGATGGCGGGGCTGGTGGCCGCGGCGGGGTGAGAGCCTCCGGGTGCGGGCGCAGGTGAGGTGGTGCCCTGGTTCAGGCGCGCGTCAGGGACAGCAGATCCCGTGCCGGGCCCGTCGGACGGTGGCCCTTCGGCCACACCGCCCGCAGGTCCCGCCGCAGCGGCACTCCCTCCACCGGCACGGCGACCAGCCGCCGCAGGGCCAGTTCCTCCCGCACCACCAGTTCACTGAGGACCGAGGGCCCCGCGCCGCTGACCGCCGACGCCTTCACCGCCGTGGTGGAGGACAGCTCGATCAGCGGCCGGGCGAGGCCCCCGAGCGCGGCGTCCAGGACCTGCCGCGTCCCCGAGCCCCGCTCACGGAGGATCAGCGGCGTCCGCGCCAGCTCCTCGGCCGTGAGCGGCCTGCGCCGCCGGGCCCAGGGATGCCCCGGCGCCGTCACCACGATCAGCCGGTCATGCCCGATCACCACCGCGTCCAGCCCCGTGGGCGCGGAAAGCCCCTCCACGAACCCCAGGTCGGCCTCCCCGGACAGCAGCAGCTCCGCCACCTTCGCGGAGTTCCCGGCCAGCAGCGACACCGCCGTGTCCGGCCGCTCCGCGTGCAACGCCAGCAGCCAGCCCGGCAGCAGGTACTCGGCGATGGTCATGCTCGCCGCCACCCGCAGCCGCGAGTCCCGCCGGTCCCGCAGCGCCCGCGCCCCCGCGTCGAACACCGCCGCCGCCTCCACCACCCGCCGCGCCCAGTCCGTCACCAGCACGCCCTCGTCGGTGAGCCGGGACCCGCGCGGGGAGCGGTCCACCAGGGCCACCCCCAGCTGCCGTTCCATCGACCGGACCCGGCTGCTCGCCGCCGGCTGCGTGATGCCGACCTCCCGCGCCGCCGCACCGAGACTCCCCAGCCGCGCCACGGCCAGCAACAGCTCCAGCGCCGCCAGATCCGGCACCCGGTGGGCCAACGACCCCGTGCCCTCGCCCTGCCTTCGTGTCCCCTCCGCCTCGCTCATAAGACCAGCTTATGCCCTCATAGAAGGGAACTCCCTGGTCAGGGGCGGTTCCTGGGGAGACGGTGAATGCCATGGTCACCGTTGCCCCGCCCCTGCCCGCCACCCGCGCGCCCCGCGCCGCCCGGGTCCGCCACCTCGGACCCAACTGGTACGCCGCCGTCATGGGCACCGCCGCCGTCGGCACGGCCGGCGCCGCGCTGCCGGTGGACGTGCCGGCCGGCCCGCACACGGTCCTGGCTGCGGTCTGGGTGCTGTCGCTGCTGATGCTGGTGGTCCTGCTGGCGGCCCGCGCGCTGCACTGGGTCCACCACCGCGACCAGGCCCGCGCCCACCTCCTGGACCCGGCGATGGCCCCGTTCTACGGCTGCCTCTCCATGGCCCTGCTGGCCGTGGGCGCCGGCGCGCTCACCACCGGCCACGACTGGCTCGGCACGCGACCGGCCGTGGCCCTGGACGCCGTGCTGTACACGGCGGGCACGGCGACCGGGCTGTGCGCCGCCGTGGCCGTGCCGTACCTGATGTCGGTACGGCATCGCGTGGACGCCTCCCATGCCTCCCCGGTGTGGCTGCTGCCGGTGGTCGCGCCGATGGTGTCGGCCGCGCTCGGCCCGCTGCTCGTGCCGCACCTGCCGCCCGGCCAGCCGCGGGCCACCCTGCTGCTGGCCTGTCTCGCGATGTTCGGGCTGAGCCTGTTCGCCACGCTGCTGATGCTGCCGCTGGTTTTCGCCCGGCTGCTCACCTCGGGCCCGCTGCCGCTCGCGCTCACCCCGGCCCTGTTCCTGGTCCTCGGCCCGCTCGGGCAGTCCACCACCGCCGTCGGCTCGATCGCGAACGCCGCGCCCGGGGTCGTACCAGCCCCCTACGCGCACGGCCTCGCGGTGTTCTCGGTGCTGTACGGCGTCCCCGTGACGGGCTTCGCCCTGATGTGGCTGGCGCTGTCCACCGCCCATCTGGTGCGGGCCCGCCGCGCGGGCATGGGGTTCGCGATGACCTGGTGGGGCGCCACCTTCCCGGTGGGCACCTGCGTCACCGGCGCGGCCGCCCTCGCCCGGCACACCTCCCTCACCGCCTTCCAGGCGCTGTCCGTCGCGCTGTACGTGCTGCTCGTCGCGGCCTGGCTCGCGGCGGCGGCCGGCACCGCGCGCGGGCTGCTCAGCGGTGAGCTGCTCGCAGGGCCTCGCCCAGCACCCGCGGCGCCCGCGCCAGGGACGGGCCGTACCACGTCAGGTACCGCCCGCTGACCAGCGCGCAGGCCGGCCCCGGGAAGGCCTCCGGGCCGTCGTCGGCGGTGAAGCGGTAGGGCTCGTCGGGCAGCACCACCAGGTCCGGGGCCGCCGCCCGCAGCTCGTCCAGGGGTATGCGGGGGTAGCGCTCGGCGTGCCCCGCGTGCAGGTGGTCCACGCCCAGCCGGGCCAGCACGTCACCCGCGAAGGTGTCCCGGCCGACGACCATCCAGGGCCTGCGCCAGATCGGCACGACCGCCGTCCTGCGCTCCCCCGGCTCCGGCAGCGCGCCCCAGACGGCCTCGGCCTCCCGCAGCCAGCCGGGCCGCTCCGGCGCCCCGCACGCCTCCAGCACCCGGGCCAGCTCGGTGAAGGCCGCCGGCACGGTCCGCACCTCGGTGACCAGCACCTCCAGGCCCGCCGCGCGCAGCGCGTCGAGGTCCGGGACGCGGTTCTCCTCCTCATTGGCGATCACCAGGTCGGGCGCGAGCTCGGCGATGCGCTCGACCTTGGGGTTCTTGGTCCCGCCGATCCTGACGACGTCCAGGTCCCCCGGATGCGCGCACCAGTCCGTGGCCCCGACCAGCGCGCCGGGCAGGGTCTCGGCGACGGCCTCGGTGAGCGAGGGGACGAGGGAGACGACCCGCTTCACCGGGACCGGTCCTGCACGGCCTCGATGTGCTCCGCCACCGCCACCACGACGATCCGCGTGTCCGGCACCGTGGCCCGCCACCGGTGGCGCACCCCGCCGGTGAGGTAGAGCGTGTCGCCGCGGCCGAGGCGGTACGCGCGGCCCTCGGCCTCGATCTCGACCGCGCCGTCGGCGACGTACATCAACTCGTCGTTGCGGTGCTGGAACTCGCGGCCCGCGTCATGGTCGCCGGTGAACTCGGAGGCGTGCAGCTGGTGGTGGCCGCGGACCAGATTGCGGGTCCGGGGGGTGAAGTCGTCCTCGGCGAGCGGCTCGGCGCGCACCAGGTCGACGCTGGCCGCCGGGTCCGCCGCGGCGAGGAGTTCGACGGCGGTGGTGCGCAGCGCGTCGGCCAGCTTCTCCAGGGAGGTGCTGCTGGGCCGCGCCCGGTCGTTCTCCACCTGGCTGAGGAAGGGCACCGACAGGCCGGTGCGCTCGGCGACGACCGCGAGGGTCAACTCCAGGGCACGCCGGCGCCGCCGGACCGCCGCGCCCACCCGTACGGGCTGCTGCTCTTTGTGGTCGCCCATCGCTCCGGCTCCCTCCCTCGCTCGTCGTGCGTTCGTCCTGTCACCACTCCGGGTGCCCGCGCTGCGGCGAGCCTCTCCCGATGCCTTCAACTGCACCCTACGCATGTTCGGCGAGCGGTTTCATGCGCGTGTCATATCCCCGACACGCCGATGCCGCCTTACCCTCACGGTTCACGCCAGGCGTCAGCGGCCCCGCAGGGCTCTTCTGCGGCTTCCTCCCTGGGGATGAACATGCCCAGCAGCCATAGTCATCACGCTAGGTGATTGGCCGGATTCTTCCCGTAGGGGAAATGCCGCGAGGGGCGGACAGCTCCGTACCCCATCGTCGTACGGTGCCGTCCGCCCCTCGGGTGGCGGTCAGGGTGCTGTCAGGTCAGCCGGCCGCCCGGCTGGGGGCGTGGTCGCCGGAGACCGGCGCCCACTTGTCGACCAGGCCGGGGTTCTCGCGCAGCCAGGAGCGGACGGCGTCCTGCTCCTTGCCCTTGCCGGCCTGCTGGATCCGCGCCTCCAGGCCGGTGAGCTGCTTCTCGGTCATGGAGAAGTCCTTCAGCCAGCGGCCGACCTGCGGGTTGTCCCCGGCGAAACCCTTACGGGACAGGGTGTGCACGCCGTCGCCCTTGCCCCAGGCGCCCTGGGGGTCCTGGAGCTTCTTCAGGTCGTAGCTGCTGTAGGCCCAGTGCGGGGACCACAGGGTGACGAGGACCGGCTCCTTCCTGGCGTAGGCGCGCTTGAGCTCGGCGAGCATGGCCGGGGTCGAGCCGTCGATCACCTGGTAGGTGCCGTTCAGGCCGTACTCCTTGAGGACCTTGGTCTTGAGCAGGCTCATCTCGCCGGCGCTGGGCTCGATGCCGACGATCTTCCCGCCGAACTCGGAGGCGTGCGTCTTGAGGTCGGCCAGGGAGTCGACGTCCTTCACGTACGAGGGGACGGACAGCTCCAGGGAGGTGGGGCCGAACCAGGTGCCGATGTCGTCGAGCTGCTTGCCGTACTTCTTCCAGTACTCGGCGTGCGTGGTGGGCAGCCAGGAGTCGGTCTCGAAGTCGATCTGCCCGGTGGCGAGGCCGGTGTAGAGGGGGCCGGCCGCGTACTGGGTGGTGGTGACCTTGAAGCCGCGCTCCTGGAGGATCTCCTTCCACAGGAAGGTGGAGGCGATGCCCTCGTCCCAGGGGATGTAGCCGATCTTGATCTCCTTGCCCTTGCCGACGTCGGTGCCGGAGGCCTCGGAGGTGGTGCCGGCCGAGCCGAAGACGCCGACTCCGCCCGCGACGAGCGCGAGCACGACGATCCCGACGACCGCGACGGCCGGGCGCGGCCGGTACGACCACGCGCGCCGGGGTGCCTTGGCGGCGGCCCGGCGGCCCAGCGGGGACAGCTGGGTGCCGAGGGCGCCGGTGACGCGGTCCAGGTAGATGGCGAGGACGACGATGCCGACGCCGGCCTCGAAGCCGTAGCCGATGTCGAGCTGGCCGATGGCCTCGTTCACCGCGCCGCCGAGGCCGCCGGTGCCGACCATGCCGGCGATGACGACCATGGACAGGCCCAGCATGATCACCTGGTTGACGCCGGCCATGATGGTCGGCAGGGCGAGCGGCAGCTGGACGCGCCACAGGATGTCGCGCGGGGTGGTGCCGAACGCCTCGGCGGCCTCGACCAGCTCGGCGTCGACCTGGCGGATGCCCAGCTCGGTCATGCGGACGCCGGGGGCGAGCGCGAAGATCAGGGTGGCCACGACGCCGGCCGCGGTGCCGAGCCCGAAGAAGAGCATGGCCGGGATCAGCAGGACCATCGAGGGCATGGTCTGGAGCAGGTCCAGGACGGGCCGTACGGCGGCGCCGACCGCCTTGGAGCGGGCCGCCCAGATGCCCAGCGGGATCGAGATCACCAGGGCGATCACGGTGGCCACGAGCACCAGGGCGAGCGTGGACATCGCCTGGTCCCACAACTGGAGCGAGTCGACCAGGGCGAATCCGGCGAAGGCGAGGACACCGGCGAGCAGTCCGCGCAGCCACCAGGCGATGACGGCGAGGATGCCGGCCATCAGCAGCGGGGCGGGGGCGCCCAGGACGGCGTCGATGCCGCCGTACATGCCCTCCATGACGGCCTTGATGGCGTCGAAGAGCCAGGAGAGGTGGTCGACCAGCCAGTTCACACCGGAGTCGACCCAGTCGCCGAGGGGCAGCCTAGGCACGGTCGGTCACCTTCTTCCCGTCCTTGCCGGGGCCGTCGCAGGCGGCCGGCTCGCTCTGTACGTCGCCGAGGAAGCCCACCAGGCGCTGCCGGGGCACGACCCCGACGAGGGTGCGGTCGGCGTCGAGGACGGCGACCGGGTGGGGCAGCCGGGCGCTGATCGCGCACAGCTCGGTGAACGGCGTGCCGGGCGTGGCGGTCTCGCAGCCGCAGTCGGCCTCGTCGCCGCGCAGCGCGGTGTCCATGACGGCGGCGGCGGTGAGTACCCGGGAGCGGTCGACGTCCTGGATGAAGGAGGCCACGTAGTCGTTCTCCGGGCGCAGCAGGATGTCCTCGGCGGTGCCGGTCTGCACGATGCGGCCGTCGCGCATGACGGCGATGCGGTCGCCCAGGCGCATGGCCTCGTTGAGGTCGTGGGTGATGAAGACGATGGTCTTCTTCAGGGTCTTCTGCAGCTCCAGGAGCTGATCCTGCATGTCGCGGCGGATCAGCGGGTCCAGGGCGCTGAAGGACTCGTCCATGAGCAGCAGGTCGGCGTCGGTGGCGAGGGCGCGGGCGAGGCCGACGCGCTGCTGCATGCCGCCGGACAGCTCGTCGGGCCAGGACTTCTCCCAGCCGGCCAGGCCGCACAGGGCGAGCGCCTCGTCGGCGCGGCGTTCGCGCTCGGCGCGGGGCACGCCCTGCACTTCCAGGCCGTAGGCGGCGTTCTCACGGACGCTGCGGTGCGGGAACAGCGCGAAGTGCTGGAAGACCATGCTGATCTTCTCCGAGCGCAGCCGGCGAAGTCCCTGGTCGCCGAGCGCGCCCAGCTCCTCGCCGTCGAAGCGCACCGTGCCCGCGGTCGGCTCCAGCAGACCGTTGAGCATCCGCAGCAGGGTGGACTTGCCGGAACCCGACAGGCCCATGACGACGAAGATCTCGCCGGCCTCGACGCTGAAGGACGCGTCGATGACGGCGGCCGTGGTGCCGTCGGCGCGCAGCTCCTCCCGGTCGGCGCCCTCACGCAGGCGGTCCACCACGTCGTCCGGTCGTCTGCCGAACACCTTGAACAGGTGCTCCGCCTCAAGCCTGGCTTGCACGCGTACCTCTTGTCTCGGGAACAGGAACGGGAGACGAAGGGCCGCCGGCCGGTCGGAAGGCCGGCGTCCACGGGCCATCAACAGTTGAAAAGCGCACTACTTCGCTCCTGACGGCGCGCCTGCCCAGGTCAAGCAGAGGCAAACTCACAAGTGGCCGGGCTCACCGCGGTGCGCATCACGCAACGCGTTCCAGCACGAAAGGCGTGCGCGGGTGAGGCGGGGGTGACTGTCAGTGGCGTACGGCATGATGCGAGGCGTGACCGGACGACTCATGCTCCTCGACACCGCCTCGCTGTACTTCCGCGCCTACTTCGGCGTCCCCGACTCCGTGAAGGCGCCGGACGGCACCCCGGTGAACGCGGTGCGCGGCCTGCTGGACTTCATCGACCGGCTGGTCCGGGACCACCGGCCCGACCAACTGGTGGCCTGCATGGACGCCGACTGGCGGCCGAAGTGGCGGGTCGAGCTGATCCCCACCTACAAGGCGCACCGGGTCGCCGAGGAGCACACCGGCGCGCCGGACGCGGAGGAGGTGCCGGACACCCTCGCCCCGCAGGTGCCGGTCATCGAGTCGGTGCTGGACGCGATCGGCATCGCCCGCGTCGGCGTCGCGGACTACGAGGCGGACGACGTGATCGGCACCTTCACCGCGCGCGCCGCCGGCCCGGTCGACATCGTCACCGGCGACCGCGACCTCTACCAGCTGGTGGACGACGGGCGCGGGATCCGGGTGCTCTACCCGATCAAGGGCGTGGGCACCCTCCAGGTGACCGACGAGGCGGTGCTGCGCGAGAAGTACGGCGTCGGCGGGCGGGGGTACGCGGACCTCGCGCTGCTGCGCGGCGACCCGAGCGACGGACTGCCGGGCGTGCCCGGGATCGGCGAGAAGACGGCCGCCAGGCTGCTGGCCGAGTTCGGCGACCTGGCCGGGATCATGGCGGCCGTGGACGACCCGGAGGCGAAGCTCACGCCCTCGCAGCGCCGGCGGCTGACCGAGGCCCGGCCGTACGTCGCGGTGGCGCCGAAGGTGGTGCGGGTGGCCGGTGACGTGCCGCTGCCGGACGTGGACACCGCGCTGCCGGGCGCCCCCCGCGATCCGGCGGGCTTGGAGGAGCTGGCGGCCCGGTGGGGCCTGGGCGGCTCGCTGCAGCGGCTGCTGACCACGCTGAGCGCGTGAGCCGGGCCGCCGACCGGCAATATTCCAGCAAAGGGCGGCGGCCGGACGGAAAAGGAAGATCGGACCAGAAGGAGAGATGTTAACTTAGGTAATCCTAACCAGCCTGCAGGAGGCCGCGATGGCAGAGCGTCCGGAACGAAAGCCGCGCAAGATCCACACCGCCCGGGTGGTACGCACCGAGCGGCTGACCCCGCACATGCAGCGCGTGGTGCTCGGCGGCGACGGACTCGCCGGTTTCGCGGCCGACACCTACACCGACCACTATGTGAAGCTCCTGTTCGGCCCCGCGGGCGTGACGTACCCCGAGCCCTTCGACCTGGAGCGGATCCGCGCCGAGTTCCCGCGCGAGCAGTGGCCGGTGACCCGGACGTACACCGTGCGCGGCTGGGACGCGGAACACCGCGAGCTGACCCTGGACTTCGTGATCCACGGCGACGAGGGCCTGGCCGGCCCCTGGGCCACGCGGGTGCGCCCCGGCGAGACCCTGCGCTTCACGGGCCCCGGCGGCGCCTACGCCCCCGACCCGGGCGCCGACTGGCATCTGCTCGCCGGCGACGAGAGCGCGCTGCCCGCCATCGCCCGCGCCCTGGAGACGCTGCCCGCCGGGGCCCTGGCCCACGCCTTCGTGGAGGTCTCGGGACCCGAGGAGGAGCAGAAGGTCGACTCCGCCGTCCAGATCGTCTGGCTGCACCGCGGGGACCGTCCGGTCGGCGCCGCCCTGCTGGAGGCCGTCCGCGCCCTGGAGTTCCCCGAGGGCCGCCCGCACGCCTTCGTGCACGGCGAGGCCGGCTTCGTGAAGGAACTGCGCCGGCTACTGCGGGTGGACCTGGGGATCCCGCGCGAGGACCTCTCGATCTCCGGCTATTGGCGCCTCGGTCACAATGAGGACGGCTGGCAGTCCTCCAAGCGCGAGTGGAACGCCCGGATAGAGGCGGAGCAGGAGGGCGGCGCGGCGGCCGCCTGACGCGACGGCCCCGGGCGCCGCGGCCTCAGCGCGCGTTGAGCTCCCCGAACGGCACATGCACGCTCGGCGTCGTCCGCGCCGTGCTCTGAAGATGCGTCACCTGGTCGTCGAAGAAGATGTGCGGATCCAGCACCCTCATCACGGCGCCCTTGTCTATGCCGCCGAGGAAGAACGCGTCGTTGACCCGCACGCCCCACTGCTTGAGGCTGTTCACGGCACGCTCGTGCGCCGGGGCGTTGCGCGCGGTCACGATGGAGACATGGACCCGCACCTGGTACCCGGGGTCGGTCCCGCGCCGCTCCTCCTCCCGCTTCTGGATCCGGTTCACCCCGGCGAGGAAGTCGCGCAGCGGCCCCGCGTCGTGCGGGGTCGCCGCGTTGCGCGTCTCGTGCGCCCGGAACCCCTCCAGCCCCTCGGACTGGTAGACCTGCTCGGCCGCGTCGGTGGCGAGCACCCCGTCGAAGTCGAACGCGATCCGCAGCTCCCGGTCCGCGGCGTCGTCCGGATAAGCCGCCCCGAGCACATGCCCCGCGGGCAGCCCCGCCGCGACGGCCTCCCGCACGTCGTCGCCGTTCGCCGACAGGAACAGCGACATGTTCAGCGCCGGCATGAACTTGTACGGGGACCGGCCCTGCATGAACACGGCCCGGCTTATGGCCAGTTCATGGGCCTGTATCGAGCGCATGACCCGCAGCCCGGTGTCCGGGTCGTTGCGGGAGAGGATGATGACCTCGACCAGCGGATCGCCCGGCTCCCCGAGGTCGTTGAGCGACAGCAGCCTGCGGATGAACGCGAACGCCACCCCCGGCCGCAGCGTGCTGTCCCGGTTCTCCTCCTGATAGGCCCGGTAGGCCTCCTCGCCCTGCTCCCTGAACACCGCGTCGGACTCGCGCAGATCGAACAGGGCACTGGAGGCGACACCGACGACGAGCCGGTTCGCGAGGTCATAGGCAGGCATGCGCCCCATCTTCACACCGGCCGGACCGGCGGCACCGGACGCCCGCCCGACTTCGGTTCACTCCCCACGCACCCGGGCGTGCAGATGCATGTCGTGCCAGCCGTCGGGGTGCAGAAATGCCTTGCGCCTGGTGCCCTCCGGGACGAAGCCGGCCTTGGCGGCGACCCGGCAGGACGCCTCGTTGGCGGTGGAGTGCATCAACTCCAGCCGGTGGAAGCCGATCTCCTCGAACGCCCAGCGCGTCAGGGCGACGGCCGACCGGGTCGCCACGTCACGGCCGCGGGCCTGCGCCACGGTCCAGTACGCGAGTTCGGCCATGCCGTCGGCCAGCTCGATCTGCCGCAGCGCGACCCGGCCCATCAGCCGCCCGGTGTCCTCCCCCACGACCGCCCACTGCGGCTCCCGCTCCCCGGACCACGCCCCCCTCCACTGCGCGATCCACCCCGCGGCCTCCGCCTCCGACTCACAGGACTTGCCGTGGAAGCGGTGCATCAGCGGATCCTGGAACGCCGCGTACACGGCGGGCGCGTCCCCCTCCTGCCAGGGGCGCAGCAGGAGGCCGTCGCCGGTCGGGATGACGGGCTGGCCGGTACGGGCGAGGACACCGGCGTCCAGGACCGGGCTGGTGAGAATTGGCATGCCCCACATACTGCCGCCCCCTGGGTCCGTCCCCCAGCCGTTTTACGACGGCCACCCCTCGCACCCCTGACCGGTCACCCCGCCCGCCCCCGGCCGTTCGCGCCGGCGCACGCCCCGCCGCTCCCTCGTACCCTTGGCCGGGTGAGACGCCGTACACCGCCCCCGCCCGCCCCGCTCCCCCAGCGCGACGGGGTCGACCCCGTGCGGGTGCGGCTGCCCGCGGGCGACGCGTGGGCCACCGTGCGGGAGCACTTGGTGGCGCGGCTCACCGGGGCCGGGCCCGGGGTGATCGAGGCGATGTTCGAGGCCGGCCTGATCGTGGGGGCCGACGGGCGGGCGGTGCCGGCGGACGCGCCGTACCGGCCGGGGATGTTCGTGTGGTTCCACCGTGAGCTGCCCGCCGAGGTACCCGTGCCGTTCCCGGTGCCGGTGGTGTACCGGGACGAGCACATCGTGGTGGCCGACAAACCGCACTTCCTCGCCACCACCCCGCGCGGCACCCACGTCGCCCAGACCGCGCTCGCCCGGCTGCGGCACGAACTGGGCATCCCGACGCTGACGGCCGCGCACCGCCTGGACCGGCTCACGGCCGGGCTGGTGCTGTTCACGGTGCGGCCCGAGGAACGCGGCGCGTACCAGAAGCTGTTCGGCGAACGGCGGGTGCGCAAGGAGTACGAGGCCGTCGCGCCGTACGACGCCACGCTCGCCCTGCCCCGGACCGTGCGCAGCCGGATCGTGAAGGAGCGCGGGGTGCAGGCGGCCCGGGAGGTCGAGGGCGAGCCCAACGCCGAGACCCTGGTGGAGCTGGCGGCGCGGCGGGACGGGCTCGGCCGGTACCGGCTGGTCCCGCGCACCGGGCAGACCCACCAGCTGAGGGTGCACCTGAACGCGCTCGGCGTGCCCCTCCTCGGTGATCCGCTCTACCCGGAGGTGACCGCCCCGGTGCCGCCCGGCGACTTCCGGCGCCCCCTGCAACTGCTCGCCCGCACGCTGGAGTTCACCGATCCGGTCACCGGCGTCGAGCACGTCTTCACCAGCGGGCGCACCCTCCTGGCCTGGTCCTCCTTCGCGCGGTGGGCGGCGGGCTGACCCGGCCCGCTCACTCGCCGCGCCACCAGCGCAGCAGCCGCTGCCAGGGGCCCCGCGCAGGAACGGGAACCGGTGCCGGCGGCGGCGCGGGCCGGGCCGCCGGTGCGGCGGCGGGCAGCACCGCGCTCCGCGACTCCCGGCGCTGGGCGGGCAACCGCAGGTCGGCGGGCAGGCCGGGGCCGGCGTAGGCGCGGGGCGGCATGTCGGTGTCCTGCTGCGGCTTGGGCTCGAACCGCACCGGCAGCGACACCAGATGCCGGGAGGCGATGGAGGACCGCCAGCGCAGGTCCTCCTCGGCGCACTCCAGCTGGACGTCGGGCAGCCGGGTCAGCAGGGCGTCGACGCCGACGTCCGCGATGGCGCGCCCGATGTCCTGTCCGGGGCACTCGTGCGGGCCGCCGCCGAAGGCGAGGTGCGAGCGGTTGCCCTGCATGCTCGCGGACAGGTCGGGCCGCACCCTCGGGTCGAGGTTGCCCGGCGCGGGCGCGAACAGCAGCCCGTCGCCCTGGGCGATGCGGTGCCCGCCCAGCTCGGTGTCCTGCTTGGCGTAGTAGCCGAAGACGGTACTGAAGGGCGGCTCGTCCCACAGGGACTGCTCGATCGCCTCCGGCACGGTCATCTGCCCGCCGTTCAGCCGGGCCCGGAAGCCGGGTTCGGTCAGCACCATGCGCAGCGCGTTGGCGAGCAGGTTGGCGGTGGTCTCGTAGGCGGCGAAGAGGACGAGCCGCAGGTGTTCGCGGACCTCGTCGTCGCTGAGCTCGGCCTCGTGCATGACGAGGTGGCTGGTGAAGTCGTCCTCGGGGCGGGCGCGGCGGCGCAGGGCGAGCCGGTTCAGCGCGTCCATGACGTAGGCGTGGCTCTGGATGGCCGTCTCGGTGCCCTTGAGGGCGTCCCGCGCGGCCTGCACCATCCGGCCGTTGTACTCCTCGGGCATGCCGAGGACCTCGCACAGCACCGCCATCGGCAGGTGCTCGGCGAACTGGCCGACCAGGTCGGCGCGGCCGCGCTCGCAGAAGCCGTTGACCAGGTGCTGGGTGTGGCGGCCGATGTGGCGGCGCACGCTGCGGTGGTCGATGGTGGCCATGGCGGAGGTGACCGCGTCGCGCAGCCGCAGGTGTTCGTCGCCCTCGACGTGGGAGCAGATGGGCTGCCAGGCGATGTGCGGCATCAGCGGGTGGTCCTGTTTGACCCGGCCGTCCAGCAGCGGGGCCCAGATCCGGCTGTCGCGGGTGTACTGCGAGGGGCTGCGCACCACCTGGAGGTTCTCGGCGTGCCCGAGCACCACCCACATCGGTACGTCGTCGTGCAGCAGCACCGGGGCGACGGCGC
This sequence comes from Streptomyces sp. NPDC048106, assembly GCF_040706415.1. Taxonomy (NCBI): domain Bacteria; kingdom Bacillati; phylum Actinomycetota; class Actinomycetes; order Kitasatosporales; family Streptomycetaceae; genus Streptomyces; species Streptomyces sp. NPDC048106. Next base: position 43,121 of record NZ_JBEZND010000049.1, read on the forward strand.
CGTACTGCTCGCGCAGCCGTTCGTAGAGGTCGTCCAGGTCCTCCGCGCCGGGGCCGTAGAGCCGGTGCGCTCCCCCCGGGCCGAGGCCGTGCGCGGGGCACCCGGGCGGCGGGCCGGGCAGGGGGGCGTGGGTGCCGGTCGGAGGCTGGGGTTCAGGCGTCACAGTGATCGCTCCGGAACGGGTGATGAGTGGCGGTGAGTCAGGTGAGGGCGCCGGAGAGCGCGAGCGAGTGCAGGAACCGCATCAGGGTGAGCAGCACGTCCTTGCTGGAGGCCCGGCGGCGCACATCGCACTCGACGATCGGGATCTCCGGGGTCAGGTCGAGTGCGGTGCGCAGTTCCTCGACGGGGTGACGGGGCGCGTCCGGGAAGGAGTTGACGGCGACGACGAAGGGCACGCCGCGTTCCTCCAGGCGGCCCATGACGTCGAAGCTGACCTCCAGGCGCCGGGTGTCGACCAGCACGACCGCGCCGAGCGCGCCCTCGAACAGGCCGTTCCACAGGAACCAGAAGCGTTCCTGGCCGGGGGTGCCGAACAGGTAGAGCACCAGTTTGTCGGTGATGCTGATCCGGCCGAAGTCCATGGCGACGGTGGTGGCGGTCTTGGACTCGGAGCCGTAGTCGTCGTCGATCCCGATGCCCGCCTGGGTCATGGTCTCCTCGGTGGTCAGCGGTCTGATCTCGCTGACGGAGCCGACCATGGTGGTCTTGCCGACGCCGAAGCCGCCCACGATCACGATCTTCACCGCGGCCTGGGCCGTGTGCGGCAGTTGGTCCGCGGTGCGCGGTCCGGGGATCGTGTCAGAGCTTTTGAAGTCCATGCATCACCGCTTCGAGGAGGGAACGGTCGGGGGCCGTCCGGCGGGTGACCGGGGCGCGGGCCTGCACCAGTTCGGCCGCGATCATCTCCGTGATCAGTACGGTCATCGCGCTGAACGGCAGGGTGAGATAGGCCGACAGCTCGGCCAGGGACAGCGGGGCGGTGCACAGGTCGAGCACCGCCGTGTGCTCCGGTGAGGCGCCGGGCGGCGGGGTGCGGCGGGCCACGATCAGGGTCACGAGGTCGAGTTCGGCCCGGCCCCCGTCGGCGGTCCCGGTGACCGCGTAGAGCCGCTCGGGGTTGCGGGGCGCGGGCCGGCCGTCCGCCGTGCGGTGCGCGGCCGGTCCGTCCGCCGGGCCGTGCGGGGGGCGGCCGTCCGCCGGCTCGGCGGGCAGGGATGGCCGTGACCGCGGCTGCGGTGCGGACGGTGGCGGTGCGATCGGCGGGCGCCGGGTGCGTCGTGGAGGGGTCATACGGTCTGCCCGTCCCGCCGGGGCGGACTGGTGAGGTGGGCGCCGATCCGCACCACGAGATCGCGCATCATGCCGCTCATCCGGCCCGGTTCGCAGGTGACGTCGGCGAGTACGGCGAGGTAGGCGTTGGCACCCGCGTTCATCAGGTAGAAGTAGCCGCCCTCGATCTCCACGACGACGACCTTCATCTCGCCGGCGCCGGGGATCTCCTGGATGATGGCGCCGGCCAGGCTCTGGACGCCCGCGCAGGCGGCGGCCACCCGGTCGGCGGCGTCGGGATCGCCGCCGTAGCGGGCGATGCGCAGGCCGTCGGAGGAGAGCACCACGATCATCTCGATGCCCGGTACTCCGTCGTTGAGCTGCTTGAGCATCCAGTCGAAGTTGCCTCGCTGCTGGATCACTGGACGGTCCCCTCGTCGTCGGCCTCGATGGGGGCGGCCGAGTCATCGATCAGGTGCAGGTACTTGGTGGGGTGGAGCGTGAAGTCGGTCAGCTCGGGGGCGGTGGCGCCCTCGGGCATGCCCTTGCGCAGTCCGTCGAAGAAGTCGTCGATCCACATGCCCGGCGGGCGTTCGACGAGCTTCCTGCGCTCGGGGTCCAGCTCCGGCTCGGGCCCGGGTTCCTGACGGGTCTGGGACCAGATGGTGGGGCGGCCCTCGCGTTCGGCCCGCTCGATGGCGGCCTCCTCGGCCCAGCGCCGGCTCAGCGGGACCTTCACCCGGCTGCGACGCTGCGGCAGCCCGCCCGCCGTCCACTCGGTGACCTCGGGGACGTCGTCCTCCATGGAGATCCCGGCGGGGATCTTGGGACTGGTGGGGCGGCGCGTCTTGGGCCGCCGCCGGGGGCCCTCGACGGCACCGAGTTCGGGCATCGGGATCCCGGTCGCGCCGATGCCGTGAGCGACACCGACGCCCGGCTCGGTGGTGGTCATCACCCGCGGCACGATGAGGATCGCGCGCAGGCCGCCGTAGGCGGAGGTGCGCAGCGAGACCTCCATGCCGAACTGCTTGCACAGCCGCCCGACGACGGCGAGGCCGAGGCGCGGGTTGTCGCCGAGGTTGTGCGCGTCGTCGCCGTTCTTGGCGTCCTCGATCATCTTCTCGATGCGGATCCGGGACTCCTCGTTGAGGCTGACCCCGGCGTCCTCGATCTCGATGACGATGCCGGTCTGCACCTCCACTGCGGTGACGTGCACCTTGGTGGTGGGCGGCGAGTAGCGGGTGGCGTTGTCGAAGAGTTCGGCCGCGGCGTGGATGACCGGCTCGACGGCGGTGCCCTTGATGTTGATGTTGCAGATCGACGCCAGGTGGATGCGGTGGTAGTCCAGGATCCTGGACATGGCGCCGCGCAGGGTGCTGTAGAGGGAGACCGGCAGCGGCCACTGCCGGCCGGGGCGGCCGCCGCCGAGGACGCCGATGGTGTCGGCGAGCCGGCCGATCAGCGAACTGCCGTGGTCCAGGCGCAGCAGGTCGTCGAAGACCTCGGGGTTGCGGCCGTGGTCCTCCTCCATCTCCCGCAGTTCCACGGCCTGCTGGTGGACGATGGCCTGGACGCGGCGGGCGATGCTCACGAAGGAGCGCTCGGTGGCGATCCGCATCGTGATCTCGTGGTCGGCGCCGCGCAGCGCGACCCGGGTCAGCTCACGGTAGACGTCGGACAGGACGCGCAGGTCGGGGTCGGCGTCGTAGACGTTGGTGAGCACGTCGCGCAGCATCTCGCCGCGCGAGAGCCGGGCGAAGCCCCACGGCAGCACGTCGGTGGCGAAGCGGTGGACCAGCGCCTCGTGGTCGGCGAGCCGCTCCTTGAGGCAGGCGGTGTCGTGGGCGTGCGCGGCCTGCTCCTCGCGGAGCCTGCGGCCGCGCCGGGCGGCCTCGGCGCCGGTCGCGAGGACCAGCAGCACGGCGAGGGCCCCGCACAGGCCGACGGCGACCCGCGCCGAGGCGGGCACCAGGGCGACGGCGGCCCCGCTCGCCGCGGCCATCACCAGGGCGGGCGGCAACAGGACGCGGGCGTAGGGACGTTCCCGGCGGCCGGGCGGCTTCGGAGCACTCACCATGGATGCCTTCTGGGACGGATCGGCTGGGTGTCGGAAGGGTTTTCGGGGGGAAGATGCATGGCACAGACCGGATCTTCGGCATATACGGGAACAGGCGCGCGAATGGGCTCAACTCGGTGCGCCGCGGGCGAGCTTAGTCCGACCGGATCATCGCCGTGTCATATTCGGCGACCGCCTGACATCACCCCGGTCCAGGAGTACGCTCGACCCCATTTGCACGCCGCGTTCCCATCCGAACACGTTCGGTCAAGGTGTACGGGCATACGAAAACCGGCTCACCCCGAAGGATGAGCCGGTCGTGGCCAGGGGCGCCGGTCAGCCCACCGACGAGTAGGCCACCACGCCCCGCAGCAACTGGTCGACGGCCTTGCGCGCGGCCTTCGCCACGGTCGAGCCCTCCCGGGGCGCCGCCGCGGAGATCTGCCCCAGCACGTCGATGACCTGCTTGCACCAGCGCACGAAGTCGCCCGCGGGCATCTCCGCCTCGCGCAGCACCTCGTCCAGGCCCTTGCCCGAGGCCCACATGTAGGCGGCCCAGGCGAAGCCGAGATCGGGCTCGCGCTGGCCCACGCCCTCGGTCTGGCTGATGCGGAAGTCCTCCTCCAGGCCGTCGAGCCGGCCCCAGATCCGCACCATCTCCCCCAGCGCGGCCTTCGCCTTGCCGGAGGGCAGCTTGGGCGCCATCGCGTCGTCGCTGAGCCGCGCCTCGTACACCAACGCCGAGACGCACGCGGCCAGTTCGGCGGGCCCGAGGCCCTCCCAGACGCCTTCGCGCAGGCACTCGCTGGCCAGCAGGTCCAGTTCGCCGTAGAGCCGGGCGAGCCGCCGGCCGTGCTCGGTGACCTCGTTGCCCCGCAGGTAGTCCAGCTCGGTCAGCAGGGCGACGATCCGGTCGAAGGTCCGCGCGATGGTGTTCGTACGGCCCTCGATACGGCGCTCCAGCTGCGAGGTGTCGCGCAGCAGCCGGTGGTAGCGCTCGGCCCAGCGGGCGTGGTCCTCCCGGTCGTTGCACCCGTGGCAGGGGTGCGCGCGCAGGGCGGTGCGCAGCCGGGCGATCTCCCGGTCGTCGGCGGCCGCCGAGCGCTTCTTGCGGGCCCGCTCCGGCGGGATGTGCCCAGCCTTGGAGCGCAGCGCGGACGCCAGGTCCCGACGCGACTGCGGCGAGCGCGGGTTGAACGTCTTCGGGATCCGCATCCGGTCCAGCGGCTCCACCGGCACCGGGAAGTCCATCGACGCCAGCCGCTTGACCTGCCGCTCGGCCGTCAGCACCAACGGGCGCGGCCCGTCCTGGTGGTCGTACCCGCGATGGCCGTTGGAACGGCCGGCTGGCAGGCCCGGGTCCAGCACCAGCGCGAGACCCGCGTACTTGCCCGTCGGCACATGGATGACGTCGCCCGGCCTGAGCTTCTCCAGGGCGACGGCCGCCTCGGCCCGCCGCTGGTGGGCGCCCTGCCGGGCCAGCTCCGTCTCCCGGTCCTTCAGCTCGCGCCGCAGCCGCGCGTACTCCTCGAAGTCGCCGAGGTGACAGGTCATGGAGGCCTGGTAGCCGGCGAGGCCCTCCTCGTTGCGCTGCACCTGCCGGGAGATGCCGACCACCGAACGGTCGGCCTGGAACTGCGCGAACGACGTCTCCAGCAGCTCGCGCGAGCGGTGCCGGCCGAACTGCTCGACCAGGTTGACCGCCATGTTGTACGACGGCCGGAAGCTGGAGCGCAGCGGATACGTACGGGTGCCCGCGAGCCCGGCCAGGTGCTCGGGGCTCATGGCGCGCTGCCAGAGCACGACCGCGTGCCCCTCGACGTCGATGCCCCGCCGGCCCGCGCGGCCCGTCAGCTGGGTGTACTCGCCCGGCGTGATGTCGGCGTGCTGCTCGCCGTTCCACTTGACGAGCTTCTCCAGCACCACCGAGCGGGCGGGCATGTTGATGCCGAGCGCGAGGGTCTCGGTCGCGAACACGGCCTTGACCAGGCCGCGCACGAACAGCTCCTCCACGACCTCCTTGAACGTCGGCAGCATGCCCGCGTGGTGGGCGGCGATGCCCCGCTCCAGGCCCTCCAGCCACTCGTAGTACCCGAGGACGTGCAGGTCCTCGGAGGCGATGTGGGCGGTGCGCTCCTCGACCAGGGCCCGGACCCGCTCCCGCGCCTCCTCGTCGTTCAGCCTGAGCCCCGCGTACAGGCACTGCTGCACGGCGGCCTCGCAGCCGGCGCGGCTGAAGATGAAGGTGATGGCGGGCAGCAGGCCCTCGGCGTCCAGGCGCTCGATGACCTCGGGCCGGCCCGGCGTCCACACCCGCGAACGCTGCCGGCGCTCCCGCTCCCGGTCGGCCTCCCGCATCGCCCGTCCCCGGCGGCGGTCCTGGTACGACGGCCGGGTCGCCTCGATGCGCGCGAGGCGCGCCAGGTCGGGGTTGACGGCCTTGCGGTGGCCCTCGCCCTCCTCGAACAGGTCGTACATCCGCCGGCCGGCCAGCACGTGCTGGAACAGCGGCACGGGCCGGTGCTCGGAGACGATCACCTCGGTGTCGCCGCGGACGGTGTCCAGCCAGTCGCCGAACTCCTCCGCGTTCGACACGGTCGCCGACAGCGACACCAGGGTCACCGAGGCGGGCAGGTGGATGATCACCTCCTCCCAGACGGCGCCGCGGAAGCGGTCGGAGAGGTAGTGCACCTCGTCCATGACCACGTGACCGAGGCCGAGAAGGGTCTGGGAGCCCGCGTACAGCATGTTCCTGAGCACCTCGGTGGTCATCACGACCACCGGCGCCTCGGAGTTCACGCTGTTGTCGCCGGTGAGCAGGCCGACCTTGTCCGCGCCGTAGCGGCGGCACAGGTCGGCGTACTTCTGGTTCGACAGCGCCTTGATGGGCGTCGTGTAGAAGCACTTCTTGCCCTGGCGCAGGGCGAGGTGGACGGCGAACTCGCCCACGATCGTCTTGCCCGAGCCGGTGGGGGCGGCCACCAGCACGCCCTTGCCGGCTTCGAGTGCCTGGCAGGCCTCGATCTGGAAGGGGTCGAGGCCGAAGTCGTACATCTCGCGGAAGGACGCGAGCGCGGTGGCCTGCTCGGCTGCCCGCCTGCGGGCCGCCGCGTACCGCTCGGCCGGTGAGAGGTCCTCTGTCATCGTGCTTTCGAGCGTACCGGGCCCCACCGACAACAGGACGATCATTATCCCGAACGTGCGCTGACCGGCTTTCCCGACCGGCACCCCGCCCGCGGCAGGGAAATGCCCCCGGCCCGGGAGTCACCCGGTCCGGGGGCATCGTGCCTCGCCTGTGGTGTGGGTCAGGTCACATCGTCGTAGCCGTTGACGTGGTCCGTGGCCGGCAGCTCGGGGGCCGCGCTCGCGCTCACGGACTCCACCTCGCCGACCCCCTCGGGCGTGAGGTCCAGCTCGGAGGCCTCGTCGTCCGACAGCCCGTCGTCCGCGCGCCGGGCCCGGCGCCGGTCGTTGATCAGCGAGAAGGCCACCGCGATGAAGAACAGGGCCCAGATCGGCGCGGCCAGCGCCAGCATCGACATCGGGTCGGCGCCGGGTGTGGCCACCGCCGCGAAGGCGGCGATACCGACGACCATGGGCCGCCACCAGCCGAGCATGCGCCGCCCGGTCAGGATGCCCGTGAGGTTGAGCATGACCAGCAGCAACGGCATCTCGAAGGCGAGACCGAAGACCACCACCATGCGCGTGACCAGGTCGAGCAGCTTGTCCAGCGACAGCAGGTTCTCCACCCCGTTCGGGGTGAGGTCGATCATCACCTTCGCCGTCACCGGCAGCACGTGGTACGCGAGGAAGCCGCCGCCGAGGAACAGCGGCACGCCGAAGCCGACGAACGCGTACGCGTACTTCTTCTCGTGGCGGTGCAGACCCGGTGCGACGAACGCCCAGAGCTGGTAGAGCCAGACCGGCGACGCCAGCACCACACCGGCGGTCAGCGACGCCTTCAGCGCCAGCGTGAACGGGCCCAGCAGGTCACCGATCGTGATGTGCGCGCAGTGGGTGTCCTGGCTCGCCTTCGACAGTTCGCCGAAGGACTGGTGACAGCCCACCGAGCGCAGCAGCGGCGCGGTGATGAAGTCGATGATGTCCTTGTAGAAGAAGGCGGACACGATCGTGACGACGACGATCGCCAGGACACCCTTGGTGAGCCGGTTGCGCAGCTCACGCAAGTGATCCCCGAGCGGCATGCGCCCCTCGGGGTCCCTCTCCTTGCGGGCGGACTTGGGCAACCCACATCCTCATCTCGTGCAGTGGACCGGGGCCCGGTCCTCGCGTCAGCGCTGGGTGGAGTCGGTCGGCTCGTTGACCGGGCGGGAGCTGGTCACGTCACCGGGCGAGGCCTGGATCGTGCGCTGCGCGGGAGCCGGCTCCTCGGCGGACTGGGCGGAGGTGGTGCTCTGCTTGCCGCCGTCGTCCTTCATCGCCTTGGCCTCGCTCTTCAGGATGCGAGCGGACTTGCCGAGGGAACGAGCCATGTCCGGAAGCTTCTTGGAACCGAACACGAGGACGATGACCAGAACCAGAAGCACCAGGTGCCACGGCTCAAGTGCGTTGCGGAACATAAGTCTTCACCTTCTCACTGAGGCGGGGCAACGGCTTGTCCGTCGGGTCGGACAAATATCCGACCATCGTGCCGGCAGCGATCGTATCGCCCGGGGGTGAACGTCGGACACACCCCGTGCGTACTCCCACTCTGCGGACCGCGCCTCGATCTCCGGGCCGCGACCAGCAGCGTACCTGGCCGACCCGGCAAGGTGACAGGTCGAAGTGACCCAAAGCGCATCACACGACGACATCACAGAGCGGCATCCACCGCCCGGGCCGCGCTCACCGCCGACCGTTCCAGGTCTTCGGCGGCCCGGTTGATGCGCCGCGCGGAGTCCTCGACCTGCCGTCCGAGGCGCCGTGCCTCCACGAACACCCGGACGGCGAGCACTCCCAGGACGGCGAGGCCCAGGAACCCCATGGCTACCGCGAACATCGGCCAGAACATGACGCCGAGCCTAGACCGTCCGCCGGCCGGCACCGCACCCGGCCGCACCACGGGCCCCGGGCGGCTACACCGCCGAGTGGAGCCGCAGGGTCCGCACCCCGCCGCCGGTCAGCAGTTCCACGATGCGCTCCCCGGCCGGCTTGCGCACCGAGGCACCGCAGCCGGGGCAGGTGAAGGAGTAGAACGTGGTCCGGTCGCTCGCGCCGATGGCCAGCCGCAGCGCGCTCGCGGCCAGCTCGAAACGCCCCCGGCAGTCCGGGCAGCCGGCCTTGAACACCACGGGGACCACACCCCGCATCCCCGCGAACGCGGTCGCCACCGTCATCCCGCTCGCACCAGAGGCCGCGGACTCGCTCACAGCCGTCCCCCCTCTTCCGCCGGTCGGTCCGCCGAGCGCCCCCGCCGCGCCGGGCGGGCAGGCCGTAAGGAGCGGGCCGGCCCCGCCGCCCGGCGGCTCACCCGCGCACCTCGGCGGCGTCCGGCACCGGGCCCGGCGGGGTGTCGTACGCCGCCAGGGCCGCACAGGCCGCACGGCGGGCGCTGGCGGCCAGCTCGGGCGGGGAGACGATCCGGCCGTCGCGGCCCAGGCGCAGCGCCAGGCGGCGCAGGGAGGCCGGCTCGGGGGTGCGCAGGGTGATGCGCAGCCCGCCGTCGGACAGCTCCTCCGCGCTGTCGTGCGGGTAGTACTCGGCGACCCAGCGGCCGCCGGGTCCGACCTCGACCACCACCTCCGGGTCCTCGGCGGCCGGCTGCACCAGCGCCTCGGACAGGTCGCGCAGCTCCACCTCGGGCGGCGCGGACGGCTCGTCCAGGATGCGGATCTCGGCGACCCGGTCCAGCCGGAAGGTGCGCCGGGCCTCGGACCGGCGGCACCAAGCCTCGACGTAGGTGTGGCCGACGCTGACCAGGCGGATGGGGTCGATCTCGCGCTCGGTGACCTCGTCGCGGGCCGGGGAGTAGTAGCGGATCCACAGCCGGCGGCGTTCGGAGATCGCGCGGTCCACGTCCGCGAAGACGCCGCCCTCGGACTCGAAGGTCACCGACAGCCGGGAGCTGGCGCCCGCGGCCTCGCCCGCCGCGGTCTCCACCTTGGCGGTGGCGCGCAGCAGGGCCTGCCGGTCGCCCTCCCGCAGGCCCGGCAGGGTGGCGACGGCGCGGGCGGCCACCAGCAGCGCGGTGGCCTCGTCGGCGGCGAGCCGCAGCGGCTCGGCGGCGTCCTCGCCGAGCGCGGCCGGATTGTGCCACCAGATGCGCTCGCCGTCGGTGTCGATGTCCAGCAGATCGCCACCCCGGAAGCTGGTGCCGCACATCGGCAGCAGATCGAGATCGGCGACCAGCTCGTCCTCGGTGATCCCGAAGGCGCGGGCCACGTCCGCGATCCGGGCGCCGGGACGCTCGCGCAGATACGTCACCAGCGACAGCATCCGCCGGGTCTGGTCGATGGCGCTGACGGGTCTGGCCGGTTTGCCTGCCACAGTCCTGCTCCCCCTCAGCCCTTGGCCACGGCGCGCAGCCGGTCCACCACGTCGGCCCGCAGCTCGGCCGGCTCCACGACCACCACATCGGGCCCGAACTCCACCAGCCAGGCGTCCAGGCCGTGCCCGTACGGAATCTCCAACTCGTCCCAGCCGTCGTCGAGCTCCCGCACCTTCGCGGCCTTCGCGCGCAGCGGGTACCCGGCGCCGGACCGCAGCCGGATCAGCGCCGAACGGTCGGCCGTCTCACCGGCCCAGCTCGCCACGGTCTCCCGCACGGTCACCACGTCGGGCACGGGCGCGGTGAACCCCGTCCCCCGGGAGCGGACCTTGCCGGTGATCCGGGACAGCCGGAAGACGCGCTCGGCACCCCGGCCCCGGTCGAAACCGGCCAGGTACCAGTGGCCGCGCCAGCACTCCAGCGCCCACGGCTCGACGTGCCGGGGCTCGGGATGGGCGGCGGAGGCCTTGCGGTAGTCGAACAGCACCGGGCGGCGGTCCCGGCAGGCCAGCATCAACGGCTCGAAGGCGGCCTCGTGCACCGGGATGCGCGGCTCCAGCGCGGCGTGCCCCTCGTACGGGTCGACCTCCTCGGGCAGCCCGGCGGCGCGCAGCTTCTGGAGGGCGCCGCTGGCGGCACCGGCGAGCCGCGCCTGCTGCCAGACCTTGGCGGCCAGGCCCAGGGCGGCGGCCTCCTCGGCGTCCAGGGTGATGGGCGGCAGCCGGTTGCTGTCGCGGCGGGCGAGATAGCCGACCTCGCCGTCGACGTTCTCGACGGTCTCGATCACCAGGCCCAGCTCGCGCAGATCGTCCTTGTCGCGCTCGAACATGCGGTTGAAGGAATCGTCGCTCCCCGCCCCGCCCCTGTCCGGCCTCGCGGCCTCGACATAGGCCTCGATGGAGTCGCGCAGCTCACGCTTGCTCAGCGGCCGCCGTGCGCCGAGCAGGCACAGCGCGAGGTTCATCAGCCGCTCGGCCTTGGCAATGGCCATCGACGCCCTTCGCCTCCCATTTCGTGCTTCCGACCGTCGACCGTACCGCTCCCGGGCGCGGTGACAAAAGCCGAGGGCCCATGCCCGGACAGGCATGGGCCCTGGACGGTCGGATCCGGTCGGATACGGCCGACGGCTCGGGTACGGCTCAGACCCCGAGGAGGTCCACCACGAAGATCAGCGTCTCGCCCGGCTTGATCGCCGGGGTCGGGCTCTGGTCGCCGTAGGCGAGGTGGGCCGGGATGGTCAGCTGACGGCGGCCACCGACCTTCATGCCCTGCACACCGCGGTCCCAGCCGGCGATGACCCGGCCGCCACCCAGCGGGAAGCGGAACGGGGTGCCCCGGTTCCAGCTGGCGTCGAACTCCTCGCCGGTGCTGAAAGCGACACCGACGTAGTGCACGGTGACGTTCTGGCCCGCCTGCGCGACCGGACCCTCGCCCTCCCAGATGTCCTTGATCTCAAGGTCCGCCGGGGGCGCGCCCTCAGGGAAGTCGATCTCGGGCTTCTCGATGTTCACGTCAAAAGCTCCTGCGTAGGTACGTCACGAAACACGGACAGTCTTTCATCTCCCCGCCCGTACCGCCCGACCCGGACACCCCTCCTACATCGCGGCCAGGATGTCCACCGTGAACACCAGCGTCGCCCCCTTGCCGACCGGGCTGCCGCTCGGCGGGTTGTCCCCGTACCCCAGCTGCGGCGGCACCACGACCAGCACCCGGCTGCCCACCTTCTTGCCGACCAGCCCCTGCGCCAGCCCCTTGACCGTGTCCTGCATCTGCGTCAGCGAGAACTGGCTCAGCCGCCCCGAACCATAAGTCCGCTGGAACGTCTTGCCGCCCTCCCACACCAGCCCCTGGAACTGGCACAGCACCGCCTGGTCCGCCTTCAGCGCCGGACCGTCGCCCTCCAGCACATACGTGGAGACCAGCTTGTCCGGCGGGGTCGTGTGCGGCACCGAGACCACCGGCACCGCGCCGTTGGTGTTCGTGCCGACCTTCGGCAGCGCCGCGTCGTTCTGCGCGACGGCCCGGCCGTGCGCCGAACTCTTCGAGTTGAACGAATCGATCACATCGATGACGAACACCAGCGTGTCCGTGCCCTTGATCCCCGCCTGCGGATTGCCCGCCTTGCCGTAACCCCACGTCGGCGGCACCGCGATCTCCACCCGGCTGCCCGTCTTCTTCCCGATCAGCGCATACCGCCAGCCGTCGATCAGACGGCCCTGGGCCAACTGCATCACCAGCGGCGCATGCCGGTCGTACGAATTGTCGAACACCTTGCCGGTGTCCCAGATCTGGCCCAGGTAATGCGCCTGGACGAAATCGTTCTCCGCGACCGTACGACCACTGCCCGGGACCGCCGTCCGCACCGCCAGGTCCTTCGACGGCGCACCCTCGCCCTTGGCCACGGTCGGCTTCTCACCGAACCGCGTGCCCGCCGTGATCGCCGGCAGCGGACCGTCCACGATCCTGGGCGGCGGCGCACTGGGCGCCGAGGGCGACGGAGACGCGCCGGCCTGACTCGAACCGGACTTGCCGCCGCCGCACCCGGCGAGCGTGACCAGTCCAGCGGGAACGACGGAGAGGAGAAGGGAACGTCGGCGCACGGAAGAGCCTCGTAATCGGTCGGTCTTGCGGATGACGTGCGCGCAACTCTACGACCGACACGGGCGCCGCACGCGAAACGCACGACGCCCGTGTGGCGTTGCGGCACTCCACCACCGCAACGCCACAGGCACCCGACACCCTCCCGACGGCTACATTCCGGCGATCAGCTTCTCCACCCGGTCGTCCACCGAACGGAACGGGTCCTTGCACAACACGGTGCGCTGCGCCTGGTCGTTGAGCTTCAGATGCACCCAGTCCACCGTGAAGTCCCGGCGCTGCTCCTGCGCCCGCCGGATGAAGTCACCGCGCAGCCGCGCCCGAGTCGTCTGCGGCGGCACCGACTTGCCCTCGAAGATCCGCACGTCATTGCAGATCCGCGCGGCCTGGCCCTTCTTCTCCAGCAGGTAGTACAGCCCGCGCCGACGGTGGATGTCGTGATACGCGAGGTCTATCTGGGCGACCCGCGGATGCGACATCGTCATGTTGTGCTTGGACCGGTACCGCTCGATGAGCTTGTACTTCATCACCCAGTCGATCTCGGTCTCGATCCGGTCCAGCTCCTCCGTCTCGATCGCGTCCAGGGTGCGGCCCCACAGCTCCAGGACCTGGGCGACCGTCCCCGTACGGATCCCACGGCGGTCGCAGAAGTCCACGGCCTTGTCGAAGTACTCGCGCTGCACCTCCAGCGCCGACGCCTCCCGGCCACTGGCCAGACGCACCTTGCGCCGCCCCGTGATGTCATGACTGACCTCGCGGATCGCCCGGATCGGGTTCTCCAGGGTCAGATCCCGCATCACCGTGCCCGCCTCGATCATCCGCAGCACCAGGTCGGTCGCGCCGACCTTCAGCAGCATCGTCGTCTCCGACATGTTCGAGTCGCCCACGATGACGTGCAGCCTGCGGTAGCGCTCCGCGTCCGCGTGCGGCTCGTCACGGGTGTTGATGATCGGCCGGGAACGCGTCGTCGCCGACGACACGCCCTCCCAGATGTGCTCGGCCCGCTGGCTCACGCAGTACACGGCACCACGCGGAGTCTGCAGCACCTTGCCCGCACCACACAGCAACTGCCGCGTGACCAGGAACGGGATCAGAATGTCCGCGAGCCGGGAGAACTCGCCGTGCCGCGCCACCAGATAGTTCTCATGGCAGCCGTACGAGTTGCCCGCCGAATCGGTGTTGTTCTTGAACAGGTAGACGTCGCCCGCGATTCCCTCCTCGTGCAGGCGTCGTTCCGCGTCCACCAGGAGTCCCTCGAGAATGCGCTCGCCGGCCTTGTCGTGGGTGACCAGTTCGATCACATTGTCACACTCGGGTGTCGCGTATTCCGGATGTGAGCCCACGTCGAGATACAGCCGGGCGCCGTTCCGCAGAAAGACATTGCTACTGCGGCCCCATGACACGACACGGCGGAAGAGGTACCGCGCCACCTCGTCAGGCGACAGGCGGCGCTGTCCCCTGAACGTGCACGTGACGCCGTACTCGTTCTCCAGCCCGAAAATGCGGCGGTCCATGAGGGAACATTACGCCTGATCCGTTGAGCTGAAACGGGGTTCGACAGCACGATTTGGATCATTTTCCGATGAAGCCGCAATCACCGCGCCCCGCACGGGAGCTGCGAGGACCCGCCCCGTCGCCAGCAACACCAGCAACGACACCGCCCCCGCCGCGCCCGGCACCGCGAAACCCCACACCGTGCCACCGGCCTGGACCACCGGCCCCGCCAGCCCCGTCCCCACCGACGCGCCCACCGTGAACGTCGTCACCAGCCACGAGAAGGCCTCCGTGACCGTGCCCCTCGGCGCATGCCGGTCCACCAGGATGAACGCGCACGCGATGGACGGCGCCAGGAACACCCCCGACACCACCGACAGCAACACCATCGCCACCGCACCCGGCATCAGCATCAGCGGCAGATAACACACCGCCAGAAGCGCCACCAGCACCCGCAGTCGCCGCTCCGGCACCCCCGCCCACCGCCGCGCCCCGTACACCGAGCCGCCCACCAGCGCGCCGAGACCCAGCCCCGCCATCAGCCAGCCGTACACCGCGTCCCCGCCATGACCGTCCGCGTACGACACCGACGCCACCGTGATCGAACCCAGCGCGATCCCCACGAACAGGAACGCGCCCAGCAACGCCAGCAGACCCGGCGACCGCAGCGCGCCCAGCCAGTGCGCCTCACGCGGCGCCGACCGCCACGCCCGCGACGGCGGCGACACCACCACCGACAGCGCGCCCAGCACCCCCAGCACGTTCAGCACCAGCAGCGCCGCACGCGCGTCCCACACCGACGCGCACACCGTCACCAGCAGCGGCCCCACCGTGAACATGACCTCCTGGGCCACCGCGTCCATGGCGTACGCCGAGTGCACCTGCTCCTCGCCCCGCAGCACCGACGGCCACAGCGCCCGCAGGCCGCCCTCCAGTGGCGGCGCGCACAGCCCCGAGACCGCCACCGCCGCGTAGGCCAGCGGCAGCCGGCCGGTGCCCGAGAACGCGAAGACCGCCATCGACAGGGCCGCGAGCACCGCCGCCGGCAACTGCACCCGCGGCTGCCCGAACAGGTCCACCAGCCGGCCGAGCACCGGCTGCCCCACGGCGTTCGCCACGCCGTAGACGGCCGCCAGCGCGCCCGCCAGGCTGTACGTGCCGCCCGAGGCGCGCACGAACAGCACCAGGGCGATCGCCGCCGTCGCGTTGGGCAGCCGCCCCACCAGCGTGCCCGTCAGCAGCCGCAGCGCGTGCCGCGCCCGGAGTATCTCCAGATAACCCGTGGCCATGTCGCGGCGCCTCCCGTGGCTCGCACCCACCGGGCGCCTCGACGCCCCCAAGTGTTACGTATAACTTCCGCTCTCATACGTACCATGTGCGCTGTTCGGGCGTCCAGGCGAAGGAGCAGGCCCACCGTGGCACGCAGCAGCACGCGACCCACCAGCCGCGACGTGGCCCACGCGGCCGGTGTCTCCCAGGCCGCCGTCTCCCTCGTGCTCGGCGACAAATGGCGCGGCCGCGTCTCCGAAGCCACCGCCGAACGCGTCCGCCAGGCCGCCCGCGCCCTCGACTACCGGCCCAACCTCGCCGCCCGCAACCTCCGCCTCGGCCGCACCCGCACCGTGCTGCTCGTCGTCCCCGCCCTCACCACCGAGTTCTTCGCCGGCGTCTACACCGGAGCCGCCCGCGTCGCCGCCCAGCACGGCTTCGGCGTCGTCCTCTACCCCTCCCCCGAAGGCGTCGGCCCCGCCCGGCCGTCCCCCGCCACCACCGAGGGAAGGCCCGTACGGGCCGCCCAGGTCCCCGACCCCTTCGCCTCCGCCCAGGCCGCCCTCGACGGCGTCCTCGCCTCCTCCATGGCCGCCGACGCCCTCACCGCCATCCGCGGCGACCGCCTCCCCCTCGTCATGCTCGACAGCGACCCCACCGGCAGCCCCGGCGCCGCCACCGTCAACCTCGACATCGCCGACGGCATCCGCCAGGTCGCCGACCACCTCCTCGGCCTCGGCCACCGCCGCGTCCTGCACCTCGCCGCCGACGTGCCCTCCTGGACCTTCGAGGCCCGCGCCCGCGAACTCGCCGCCCGCCTCGCCGCCGAACCCGGCACCGCACTCCACACGGCCCGCGCGCCCATCTCCATCGAAGGAGCCCGCACCGCCACCGAGGCCGCCCTCACCGCACCCGGCCCCCGCCCCACCGCCATCGTCTGCGACGACGACAAACTCGCCGCCGGCGCCTACAAGGCCCTGCGCCGCCTTGGCCTGCGCGTCCCCGACGACATGTCCGTGACCGGCCTGGACGACCTCGCCCTCGCCTCCGCCCTCGACCCCGAACTCACCACCGTCCACCTCGACGCCGAACTCTTCGGCGAACGCGGCATGCGCGCCCTCCTGGCCGTCCTGGAGGGCCGCGAGCCCGAAGGGGGCGACATCCCGGTCCACCTCGTCGTACGAGGCTCCACGGCGCCCCCACGGCCTCGGCCGCACGGGTGAACGACAGCGTGCCCCGGCCGGGAGATCGGCCGGGGCACGCGAGAACCGGAAAAGCCGCGGATCACTCCGCGTCGTCGGAGTCCTCCGAGCCCTCCGAACCCGCGGCCGCGCCGTCCGCCTCCAGCAGACGCGCCAGCTGACGGCCGACGATCCGCTTGAACTTGCGCTTCTGCGGACGCGTACGGTCCAGCACCGCGACCTCCAGCCGCTCCGCCGGGATCTCCCGCTCGCTGCCGTTGGTGTCCCGCGACAGCGCCTGCACCGCCAGCTTCAGCGCCTCGGCCAGACTCATCCCGTCGCGGTGACGCTGGTCCAGGAAGCCGCTGATCTGCTCGGCGTTGCCGCCCACCGCGACCGAACCGTGCTCGTCCACGATGGAACCGTCGTGCGGCAGCCGGTAGATCTGGTCGCCCTCCGGGGTCTCCCCCACCTCCGCCACCACCAGCTCCACCTCGTACGGCTTCTCGGCCGCCGAGGAGAAGATGGTGCCCAGCGTCTGGGCGTACACGTTGGCCAGACCGCGGGCCGTCACGTCGTCCCGGTCGTAGGTGTAACCGCGCAGGTCGGCGTAACGGACACCGCCGATGCGCAGATTCTCGTACTCGTTGTACTTACCGGCCGCCGCGAAGCCGATCCGGTCGTAGATCTCGCTGAACTTGTGCAGCGCGCGGGACGGGTTCTCGCCGGCGAACACGATGCCGTCGGCATACTGCATGACCACCAGGCTGCGGCCACGGGCGATGCCCTTGCGGGCGTACTCCGCCCGGTCGGCCATCGCCTGCTGGGGGGAGACATAGAACGGCGTCGACACCGGTTATCCGTCCCTTTCTGTCATGGTCACTATGATCACCTTGTCAAGAACCGGGCCGCCGCCTCAGAGCAGGGCGGCCTTGGGGCCGTCCGGCTCCTCCAGGCGCCGCTGGAGCACCGAACGGGAGATCTCGGAGGCCTCGTCCCCGGTGAGCCGGCGGAAACCGTCCTCGGTGATCACGGTGATGATCGGGTAGATCCGGCGGGCGACATCGGGACCACCGGTCGCCGAGTCGTCGTCAGCCGCGTCATAGAGGGCCTGTACCACCAGCGTGGTGGCCTGCTCCTCCGTCAGGTCGTCACGGAACAGCTTCTTCATCGCGCCCCGGGCGAAGACCGAGCCCGAGCCCGTCGCCGCGAAGTTGTGCTCCTCGGAACGGCCGCCCGTCACGTCGTACGAGAAGATGCGGCCCTTGTCCCGGTCCACGTCGTACCCCGCGAACAGGGGCACCACGGCCAGGCCCTGCATGGCCATGCCGAGGTTGGAACGGATCATCGTCGACAGCCGGTTGGCCTTGCCCTCCAGGGACAGCTGGGCGCCCTCGACCTTCTCGAAGTGCTCCAGCTCCAGCTGGAAGAGCTTGACCATCTCCACGGCGAGACCGGCGGTGCCCGCGATGCCCACCGCGGAGTACTCGTCCGCCGGGAACACCTTCTCGATGTCCCGCTGCGCGATCACATTGCCCATGGTCGCCCTGCGGTCACCGGCGAGCACCACGCCGCCGGGGAACGTCACGGCCACGATGGTGGTGCCGTGCGGGGCCTCGATCACCCCCTGCGTCGGCGGCAGCTGCCGGTTCCCGGGAAGCATCTCCGGCTGGTGCCCGGCGAGGAAGTCCATGAAGGAGGAGGATCCTGGCGTCAGGAAGGCAGCTGGTAGACGCCCGGTGCCACGAGTATTGGCTTCCACGAGTTTCCTTCCAGATAGGCGGCGGCCCGGCGTACGGCGTCGGGGTCGTCACCCAACTTGCCGATGGCCGAATTACAGTTGAAGCACAGTACGCCACGGACCTTACCCGTCATGTGACAGTGATCCACATGCACGGCCGGAGCCTTCAGGCAGATCACGCACAGACCCCGCTGGGAGGCGACCATCGCGTCGCGTTCGGCTTCGGTGAGACCGTACTGGCGCTTGAAGTAGCTGGCTCTGTTCCGCCCCGCGCGGCAGGCGCGGCAGTAACTGGCCCAACCGTCGGACGAGGCCTTGTTCCGCTCCCACTCCGAGTGGGGCTTCGTCTCGCGACACTGCGGACACCGCTTGTGCCCGGCTGGGACCACCACCTTCTCCCGGACGGGCTTTCCCATGGCCTCCCGGCGGCGCCGGTAGTGCGCGGCACCGTACTCCGCCACGCACTCCCGGCAGTACACCTGGAGGCCGTCACGCCGGTTCTTGTCCCGCGCGAAGGCCGCGAGAGGCAGATCCCGCCCGCATTTCCCGCATTCCTTGGCGTTCGGCTCCTCGGCCACTCGACTCCCCCAGAACCTTCACTTCGAAGGTAAAGCGAGCAACTCGCCTTCACTCTCCGCCTTTTTGCACGAACGACCTCACGAAATCCTCTGCGTTCTCCTCAAGTACGTCATCGATTTCGTCCAGCACGGAGTCCACGTCGTCCGACAGTTTCTCCTGTCGTTCCTTGAGGTCCTCCGAGGCCTGGGCGTCCTGCGCCTGTTCCTCGACCTCCTCGGTGGAACGTGTGGCCTTCTGCTGGCCGCCGCCGGTGTCCTTGGTTGCCATAACCCTCACCCCGCTCAGTTGACCTGCCGATCGGTGATGATCAGACCCTACAAGCCGGGTCCGACATCGGCCCCGCAGTTTCTCCAACGTACGGGGGCCGTTTCGATGATTCCCGGGCGGCGGGATTTCCACCCGCCGCCGCGGACCGCACCGAGTACCCCCCTGGCCCCGCTCACCCGCCCGAAAGCACCCTGACCAGGTCTTCCGCGGTGCGACAGCGGTCCAGCAGCTCCTTGACGTGATTTCGCGTTCCGCGTAGCGGTTCCAGGGTTGGAACGCGCTGGAGGGAATCCCGGCCGGGGAGGTCGAAGATGACCGAGTCCCAGCTCGCCGCGGCGACGTCGTCCGCGTACTGCTCCAGGCAGCGGCCGCGGAAGTACGCCCGGGTGTCCTCCGGCGGCTTGGTGCGCGCCCTGTCGACCTCGGACTCGTCCAGCAGGCGCTTCATCCGGCCGCGGGCCGCCAGGCGGTTGTACAGGCCCTTCTCGGGCCGTACGTCGGCGTACTGGAGGTCGACCAGGTGGAGCCGGGCGGCGTCCCAGTCGAGGCCGTCGCGGCGGCGGTAGCCCTCCATGAGTTCGCGCTTGGCGACCCAGTCCAGTTCGCCGGCGAGGCTCATGGGGTCGTTCTCGAGCCGGGTGAGGGTGTCCTCCCAGCGGCTGAGGACGTCCTTGGTCTGGTCGTCGGCGTCGGCTCCGTGGCGTTCCTCGACGTATTTGCGGGCCAGCTCGTAGTACTCCATCTGGAGCTGTACGGCGGTGAGTGTGCGGCCGCTGCGGAGGGTGACCAGGCGCTTGAGGCTCGGGTCGTGGGAGACCTGGTGGAGGGTGCGGACCGGCTGGTCCACGGCCAGGTCGACCGCGATGAAGCCGTCCTCGATCATGGCGAGGACCAGGGAGGTGGTGCCGAGTTTGAGGTAGGTGGAGATCTCCGAGAGGTTGGCGTCGCCGATGATCACGTGCAGGCGGCGGTACTTCTCGGCGTCCGCGTGGGGTTCGTCGCGGGTGTTGATGATGGGGCGCTTGAGGGTGGTCTCCAGGCCCACCTCGACCTCGAAGTAGTCGGCGCGCTGGCTGAGCTGGAAGCCGTGTTCGTGGCCGTCCTGCCCGATGCCGACGCGGCCGGCGCCGGCGAAGACCTGGCGGGAGACGAAGAAGGGCGTCAGGTGGCGCACGATGTCCGAGAACGGGGTCTCGCGCCGCATGAGGTAGTTCTCGTGGGTGCCGTAGGAGGCGCCCTTGTTGTCGGTGTTGTTCTTGTAGAGGTGGATGGGCTGGGCGCCGGGGAGCTGGGCGGCCCGCTCGGCGGCCTCGGCCATGATGCGCTCGCCGGCCTTGTCCCACAGGACGGCGTCGCGGGGGTTGGTGACCTCGGGGGCGCTGTACTCGGGGTGGGCGTGGTCGACGTAGAGTCGCGCGCCGTTGGTGAGGATCACGTTGGCGAGGCCGATGTCCTCGTCGGTGAGCTGACTGGCGTCGGCGGCCTCCCGGGCGAGGTCGAAGCCTCGCGCGTCCCGTAGCGGGTTCTCCTCCTCGAAGTCCCAGCGGGCTCGGCGGGCCCGGTGCATCGCCGCCGCGTAGGCGTTGACGATCTGGGACGAGGTGAGCATGGCATTGGCGTTGGGGTGGCCGGGGACGGAGATGCCGTACTCCGTCTCGATGCCCATTACTCGCCGTACGGTCATGCGGCCCTCCTTGCCCGGCGGCACCCTCGGTGATGGGCGCCGCTCACGTACCGCTGGCGCTCCGGTGCGTGTGCGGTGCCCGTCCCCGCACTGCGCGACTCGGCGGTAGGAAAGAGCCTAGAACGCCTTTGCGCTGGTGGGGAGATCATTTGCGTCATTGCCTGCTCCGGTCGTGGCCAGAAAAGCAGCCGGCTGCGGGTACCCGCTGTGGGCACCCGCAGCCGGTCCGCTTTTTACAGGTACTGACCGGTGTTCGCCACCGTGTCGATGGAGCGTCCGGTGTCCGCGCCCTGCTTTCCGGTGATGAGGGTGCGGATGTAGACGATCCGTTCGCCCTTCTTTCCGGAGATGCGGGCCCAGTCGTCGGGGTTGGTGGTGTTGGGCAGGTCCTCGTTCTCCTTGAACTCGTCCACACATGCCTGGAGGAGGTGGGAGACGCGGAGGCCCTTCTGGCTCTTTTCGAGGAAGTCCTTGATCGCCATTTTCTTGGCGCGGCCGACGATGTTCTCGATCATGGCGCCGGAGTTGAAGTCCTTGAAGTAGAGGACTTCCTTGTCGCCGTTGGCGTAGGTGACTTCCAGGAAGCGGTTTTCCTCGGATTCGGCGTACATCTGCTCGACCGCGGTCTGGATCATGGCCTGGACCGTGGCGTTCTTGTCGCCGCTGTGTTCGGTGAGGTCCTCCGTGTGGAGCGGGAGGCGCTCGGTGAGGTACTTGCCGAAGATGTCCTTGGCGGCCTCGGCGTCGGGACGCTCGATCTTGATCTTCACGTCGAGGCGGCCGGGGCGCAGGATGGCGGGGTCGATCATGTCCTCGCGGTTGGAGGCGCCGATGACGACCACGTTCTGGAGGCCTTCGACGCCGTCGATCTCGGCGAGGAGCTGGGGGACGATGGTGTTCTCGACGTCGGAGCTGACGCCGGAGCCGCGGGTGCGGAAGAGGGACTCCATCTCGTCGAAGAAGACGATGACGGGGGTGCCCTCGCTGGCCTTCTCGCGGGCGCGCTGGAAGACGAGGCGGATCTGGCGCTCGGTCTCGCCGACGTACTTGTTGAGGAGCTCGGGACCCTTGATGTTGAGGAAGAAGCTCTTGCCGGCGGCCTGGCCGGTGACTTCGGCGACCTTCTTGGCGAGGGAGTTGGCGACGGCCTTGGCGATCAGTGTCTTGCCGCAGCCGGGGGGGCCGTAGAGCAGGACGCCCTTGGGCGGGCGCAGCTCGTGCTCCTTGAAGAGGTCGGGGTAGAGATAGGGCAGTTCGACCGCGTCGCGGATGGCCTCGATCTGGTTGCCGAGGCCGCCGATGGCCTCGTAGCCGATGTCGGGGACCTCTTCGAGGACGAGTTCCTCGACCTCGCTCTTGGGGACGACTTCGTAGACGTATCCGGAGCGGGGTTCGAGCAGCAGGGCGTCGCCGGGCCGGATGGTGACGTCGAGGAGGGGTTCGGCGAGGCGGACCACTCGTTCTTCGTCGGTGTGTCCGAGGACGAGGGCGCGTTCGCCGTCCTCGAGGATCTCCTTGAGGGTGACGATGTCACCGACGCGCTCGAATTCCATGGCCTCGACCACGTTGAGCGCTTCGTTGAGCATGACTTCCTGGCCGCGCCGCATGTCGTCGAGGTCGACGCTGGGGCTGACGTTCACCCGGAGCTTGCGGCCGCCGGTGAAGATGTCGGCGGTGCCGTCCTCGTTGGACTGCAGGAAGACTCCGAAGCCGGCCGGCGGCTGGGCGAGCCGGTCGACTTCCTCCTTGAGGGCCACGATCTGGTCGCGGGCCTCGCGGAGGGTGTTGGCCAGTCGTTCGTTCTGGGCGGACACGCCGGCCAGGTTGGTCTGCAGCTCGACGATCCGCTCTTCGAGAATCCTCGTGTGTCGCGGAGAGTCGGCGAGCTTGCGTCGCAGGACGGCGATCTCCTGCTCAAGGTAGGCGATCTGCCCGGCCGGGTCGTCGGACCCGCGTCCCGGGCGGATGCCGCGGTTCATGTCGTCGTCGTGGGCTGCCACGGTCCTCACCTCCTCCAAGGGGAGCTGGACGCTTCCAGACCCTACCTGGGTGGGTGTCGATTGAAACCCCTAGATCACAATGACTGTCAAGGTGTGTCGTCGGTCACCCGGTGCGCACCCCCTCGCACGGAGGGGATACCCACTCAACGTGATGGGGAAGCGGCTTGTTCCATGGTTGGCGTGGTCGAAACCCTTCGGGAGTGGCCGGAGTTGTCGGCTCCGGCCGGGGTGGGCGGGTGTACGGGCAGGCCGCAGGGCGCTCCTACGGTCATCACGTAGAGCGACGGTCGGGCCCGGCGGTGTCATGGCGGACCTGGCTGGAACTGTTCGTCCGGGGTGTGGGGCGTCCTGTCCCTGATCGACCGCTCGTACCCGGCCGCTCGGCGGTGGAAACCCTTCGGTGGCCGGGGGCGGCCGTTTTCGGGGCCGGAGGTAGGGTCGGGCGTGTTCGACCGCCGCTGGAGTGGTCCCGGCCGGTGTGGGCTGTGCCGGGGGTCCGGCGTACCGATGTCAGGAGAGGTGACCGTGCAGCAGGAGGCCCCGGCCGGGGAGGCGCTGGAGGTCTGGATCGACCAGGACCTGTGTACCGGCGACGGGATCTGTGCCCAGTACGCCCCGGAGGTGTTCGAGCTGGACATCGACGGTCTCGCCTATGTGAAGGGCGCGGACGACGAGCTGCTCCAGGACGTGGGAGCGGCGACTCCGGTGCCGTTGCCGCTGCTCACGGATGTGGTGGACTCGGCCAGGGAGTGTCCTGGTGAGTGCATCCATGTGCGCAGGGTTCTGGACAGGGTGGAGGTTTACGGTCCCGACGCGGAGTGACCCGCGTTTTCCGGACGTCGCGTCTCGTCAGACGCTGTGGGCCCCGGCCGGGGTGGTGCGCAGGAAGGCTTTGCCGTCCCAGTGCCATGCGGCCGGGGTCTTCGTGTCGGGGCAGCAGCGGGGCACGGCGTCGGTGGAGTAGCCGAGCAGGGTGGCGGTGACGGTGCCGGTGTGTATCGCGAAGTCGGTGACGGTGAGCCGGTCCTTGGGGTCGACGAGGGTGGCGACGACGCGGGGGGTGTGGCCGTCGGCGGCGCGGGTGAGGACGTAGACGCCGTCGGGCGGGGTGCCCATGGCGCTGTCGCAGTGGACGACGGCGGCGGTTTCGGGGCGGCCGTCGCCGTCGAGGTCGCCGGTGGCCTTCTTGACGACGAGGGCCTTCTCGGGTCCGCAGGCGAGGGGGAAGGTGACGCCGGTGGTGGCGGGGGGTGCGACGGCGGTGGGGGCGGGTGCCGCGGTGGGGTCCGTGGCGGACTGGGCGGCGGTGGCCGACCCGGGTTGCACGAGGGAGGAGAGGGCCACGACGCCGGCGACGGCGGTGGCTGTGGCGAGCCAGTGGATGGGGCGGGTGTGGGCGTGGGCGAGCTCCGGAACGGCGGATTGCTGCACGAGGAGTGTCTCCTGCGGAGGGCTGTGCCGGGGGTGTGGCCAGCATGGTGCCACACGTCACAGTGCGGGGGAACGGCGGGGTCGGGATTCCCGGTGGTGGCGGGCCCGCGCGGGGCGGTTCGCCGGTTGTCCGGGGCTGGTGCCCTGTCAACGGACGGGCGCCGTGCCCGAGTTCCCGGGGTCGGTGGGGAACGGGGGCACGGCGCCCTGGTGTTGTGCCGGGTGCGGGTGGGTCAGCGGCCGGCACCGCCGTCGGCGTTGGGTCCGGCGTAGTCCTCGCCGTAGGCGCCCTTGGCGGGGCGGCGGCGGCGCATGGGGGGCTCGACGCCGTCGGCGAGGCGGCGGGCGGTGAGCAGGAAGCCGGTGTGGCCGATCATGCGGTGGTCGGGGCGGACGGCGAGGCCCTCGATGTGCCAGTTGCGGATCATGGTCTCCCAGGCGGTCGGCTCGTTGAAGCAGCCGATCTCGCGGATGGATTCCACGGTGCGCGCGAGCTGGGTGGTGGTGGCCACGTAGCAGCACACGATGCCGCCGGGGACGAGTGCCTTGGAGACGGCTTCCAGGCATTCCCAGGGGGCGAGCATGTCGAGGATGACGCGGTCGACGTCGGTGTCGGACAGGTTGTCCTGGAGGTCGCCGACGGTGAGCTGCCAGGCGGGGTGGGGGCCGCCGAAGTAGCGTTCCACGTTCTGCCGGGCGATGTCGGCGAAGTCGTCGCGGCGCTCGTAGGAGTGCAGCATGCCCTGGTCGCCGATGGCCCGCAGCAGGAAGCTGCTGAGGGAGCCGGAGCCGACGCCGGCCTCCACGACGCGGGCGCCGGGGAAGATGTCGGCGAAGGCGAGGATCTGCCCCGCGTCCTTCGGGTAGACGACGGCTGCCCCGCGGGGCATGGACAGGACGTAGTCGGGGAGCAGGGGGCGCAGCGCGAGGTAGGCCACGTTGCCGGTGGTGCGGACAACGCTGCCCTCGGGAGCACCGATCAGTTCGTCGTGCGGGAAGGAACCCTTGTGGGTGTGGAAGTTCTTTCCGGCTTCGAGCGTGAACGTGTAGTGGCGGCCCTTGGGGTCGGTCAGCTGTACCTGGTCCCCGACCTTGAAGGGCCCGCGCCTGCGGGCGGCACCGGTCGGTTCGGACATGTGACCAGCCTACCGGCAGCGGGGCGGGCCGCCGACCACTAGCTGGGGCGGGCCATGGCCTTGACGAAGGCGCGTTCCACGTCGGCCGCGGACAGGACGCCGTAGATCTCGCCGGTCTCCTCGACGACGAGGTACTCGGTGGCGGGGGCCGCGCGCAGGGCGTCGAGGAGTTCCTCGCCCGCCAGCTCGGCGGAGACGCGCATGTCGTCGGTGAGGTCCTGGGCGAGGCTGCTGACGGGGACCCAGGGGCGGCGGTGTTCGGGTACGCCGACGATGGCGGACTCGCGGACCAGGGAGAGGGGGTGGCCGTCGGCGTCGACGACGACGAGGGCGCGGGCACCGGCGGCGTTCGCGCGGCGCAGTGCCTCGGAGAGGGGGGTGTCGGTCTCGACGGGTACGGCGCGGCGGGTGAGGGTGCGGGCGCGCAGTTCGGGGAGGTGTTCGCGCAGTCGGGCCATGCGCAGGCTGTTGCCGGCGCCGGTCCAGATGATCGCGGCGAGGATGGCGGCGAGCAGGGCGTCGGTGACGGTGTCCATGCCGCCGGTGTCCTCGGTGCCGCCGCCGAGGATGCCGGAGGAGTTGAGCAGGGGCAGTCCGATGAGGACGGCGACGGCGAGGGCGCGGCCGACCCAGGCGGCGGCGACGGTGCCGCTCATGGGCTTGCCGGTGATCTTCCAGACGACGGCGCGGAGCATGCGGCCGCCGTCGAGGGGGAGGCCGGGGAGGAGGTTGAAGGCGGCCACGATGAGGTTGGAGACCATCAGGCCGGCGAGGAGGACGCCGGGGACGGTGCCGGGCTGGACGGGCCGCATGGCGAGGTAGAAGAGTCCGGCGAGGACGAGGGAGAGCAGGGGGCCGACGAAGGCCAGGACGAACTCCCTGCCCGGGGTCTCGGCTTCCTTCTCGATCTCGGAGACGCCGCCGAAGAACTGGAGCTGGATGCGGCGGACGGGGAGTTTGAAGCGGATCGCGGCGACGGTGTGGGCCAGTTCGTGGACCAGTACGGAGGCGTAGAAGGCGACCGCGAAGAACAGCGACACCAGGTAGCGGGCGGCTCCCAGCTCGGGCAGGACCCGGTCGAGCTGCCCGCCGAAGACCCAGGTGATCAGTGCGGCTACGAGGAACCAGCTCGGTGCCACGTAGACGGGCACCCCGAAGGGCCGTCCCATGAGGATGCCGCCGCCGGGTTCCTTGGGCGGCGGCGGGGGCTCGCCCTTGGCCATCGCGGGGGCGCCGGGTTCGGTGTGGGCGAGGGTGCGGTGGGTCTCGTGGCCGGCGGTGGGGCGGGGTTCGGGCTCGGGCTCGGACTTTGGCTCGGGCTTGGGTTCAGGTTCGGGCTTGGGTTCGGGCCGGGGCTCGGGTTCGGGTACGGCTTCCGGCTCGGATTCGGTCCGGTCGTCGTCCTGCCCGTCGTCCTGGTCGGCCGCCGTGCCCTCCGGGTCCGGGCCGTGCCCGGTCGGGGAGGAGCCGGCCCGGGGGGCGTCCCCGGGAACGGTCTCGTCGCCGGAGGTGGGAGCGCCGTCAGGGGCTTCGGGGCCGTCTTCGGCCGCTGCCGGGGCCTCGGGGGCCGTCGGCGTTGGGACTGCGGGGTGGTCGGTCGGCCGGTCGTCGCCGGACCGCGGCTGCCCGCTCGCGCCGCTCACGTCCACGGTGTCCCCTCGTTCGAAGCGTCTTCCGCGCCTCTTGGGGCGGAAGGGTCTCTGATCGATGGTATGCGGCCGTCGTGGCACGTTTCGCCCCGGCACCCTTGTGTTCGCCCCGTGACCGGGAGCCCCGTCCGGCCCGTGACTGGGTCACTGTCAGTGGTGGGCCGTATGGTCTGTGGACATGGACACCAGCTTCGAGGAGGCGGGAGCCGCGCCGCGCGGTCCCGAGCCGACGGACCCGCCCGCGGCGGACGCGACGACCGGCGCCGTGGTCACGGACGCCGTGGCGTCCGAGGTGCCGAGACCTCCGGCCGTGCCGAGCCCCCCGGCCGCCGAAGCCGCCGGTGCCGGCGCCGGCTCGGAGGCCGTCTCGGAGGTCGTCGCCGAGATCGTCGACGAGGTCGTCGCCGAGCGCGCGGCCGTCGCGCCCAGCTCGCTCTCGCCCTCGCGCGCCGGTGACTTCATGCAGTGTCCGTTGCTGTACCGGTTCCGGGTGATCGACCGGTTGCCGGAGAAGCCGAGCGAGGCGGCGACGCGGGGCACGCTGGTGCACGCGGTGCTTGAGCGGTTGTTCGACGCGCCCGCCGGGGAGCGGACCGCGCCGCGGGCCAGGGCGCTGGTGCCGGGCCAGTGGGACCGGCTGCGCGAGAGCCGCCCGGAGCTGGCGGAGCTGTTCGCGGACGATCCGGACGGGCAGCGGCTGGCGCGGTGGCTGGGTGAGGCCGAGCGGCTGGTGGAGCGCTGGTTCACGCTGGAGGACCCGACGCGTCTGGAGCCGGCCGAGCGTGAGCTGTTCGTGGAGGCGGAGCTGGAGTCGGGGCTGCGGCTGCGCGGCATCATCGACCGGGTGGACGTGGCGCCGACCGGTGAGGTGCGGATCGTCGACTACAAGACGGGCAAGGCGCCGCGGCCGGAGTACGCCGAGGGCGCGCTGTTCCAGATGAAGTTCTACGCGCTGGTGGTGTGGCGGCTGAAGGGCGTCGTGCCGCGCCGGTTGCAGCTGGTGTATCTCGGCAGCGGCGATGTGCGGACGTACGACCCGGTGCTCGCCGATCTGGAGCGGGTGGAGCGCAGGCTGCACGCGCTGTGGGACGCCATCCGGCAGGCCACGGAGAGCGGGGACTGGCGGCCGCGGCCGACGAAGCTGTGCGGCTGGTGCGATCACCAGGCGCACTGCCCGGAGTTCGGGGGCACTCCCCCGCCGTATCCGCTGCCGATCAGGGCGCCGGAGTCGGGTGGTGTCCCGCAGGGCAGAATGGGCGCGGACTAGCGAAGGAGTGTCACGTGGCCATCCGCGTCCTACTGGTCGACGACCAGCCCCTGCTGCGTACGGGTTTCCGGATGATCCTGGAGGCCGAGCAGGATCTCGCGGTCGTGGGCGAGGCCGGTGACGGTCTGCAGGCTCTCGACCAGGTGCGGGCCCTGCAGCCGGACGTCGTGCTGATGGACATCCGTATGCCGCGGATGGACGGGGTGGAGGCGACCCGGCAGATCAGCGGTCCGGGCCGGGACGGCCCGGCGAAGGTGCTGGTGCTGACGACCTTCGACCTGGACGAGTACGTGGTGGAGGCGCTGCGCGCCGGTGCCAGCGGTTTCCTGCTCAAGGACGCGCCGGCGGACGAGCTGGTGCAGGCGATCCGGGTGGTGGCGGCCGGTGAGGCGATGCTGGCGCCGAGCATCACGCGCAGGCTGCTGGACAAGTACGCGACGCATCTGCCCTCGGGCGAGGAGCCGGTTCCGGACACCCTGCACACGCTCACGGACCGTGAGGTGGAGGTGCTGAAGCTGGTGGCGCGGGGGCTGTCCAACGCGGAGATCGCGGCCGAGCTGTTCGTCAGCGAGACGACTGTCAAGACGCATGTCGGGCATGTGCTGACCAAACTGGGGCTGCGCGACCGGGTGCAGGCGGCGGTGTACGCGTACGAGAGCGGTCTGGTGCGCCCCGGCGCGCAGTAGGCCGCGGAGTCCGACGGCCGGGAGCGTCCCGACGGCCGGTCGGTGAAGGCCCGTTGACGACGGCAAAGGGCGCCCCGCTCCTTCCCGGAGCGGGGCGCCCTTTGCCGTCGGTGTCGGTGTGTCAGCCGCTCGCGCCCCGGCCGAGCTCCCAGAGCTGCAGCGCGGAGGAGGAGTTGACGGCGTAGGAGACGCCCGTGATGTCGTCGCGGGCGGCGACGTACTGCTTGCCCTGCCACAGCGGGAGGACCGGGACGTCGTCGGCGACCATGTTCTGGATCTCGGTCAGGCTGTCCGCGGCGGAGAGCCGGTCGGCTTCGCGGCGGGACTGCGGGATCAGGGTGCGCTGGATGGTGCTGTTGGAGTACGGCGAGCCGAGGAAGTTGTCCTTGTCGAGGAACGGCGCGAGGAAGTTGTCGGCGTCGGGGAAGTCGGGGAACCAGCCCATGCCGTAGACGTCGTACTGGCCCTTCTGCTCCGCGGGGCGGAAGGTGGCCCAGGGGTGGCCCTGGATGGTGACGTCGAACAGGCCGCTGTCGTTGAGCTGCTTCTGCAGGATCTCGAACTCCTGCTTGGTGGCCGAGCCGTAGTGGTCGGTGGTGTAGTGCATGGTCAGCTTCACCGGGGTGGTGATGCCGGCCTTGGTCAGCAGGTCCTTGGCCTTGGCGGCGCTGGGGTTGCCGTACTTGTTGAAGAACGAGTTGGAGTGCCCGGTGATGGTGGCGGGGACCAGCGAGTACAGCGGTTCGGCCTGGGTGCCGTAGACCTTGGAGACCAGTTCGCCGCGGTTGATGAGCTGGGCCATGGCCTGGCGTACGGCCTTGGACTTCACGGTGGACGCGTCGGTGTTGAAGGCCAGGTAGCGGGTTTCGAGGCCCGGCATGTCGACCAGGTCGACGTTGTCGTCGCTGCCGGAGTCCAGCTTCTGGATCTGGGCGGGCGACATGGTGCGGGTCATGACGTCGATGTCGCCCTTGTCGATGGCGGCGCTCATGGCGTCGGCATCGGCGAAGGAGCGCACCACGACCTTGTCGTTGTTCACCTTCACGACCCCCTTGTAGTGGGGGTTCTTGGCGAAGGTGACGCTTACGACAGCGTTGTCCTTGACCTCGGCCTGGAAGGTGTACGGGCCGGAACCGTCCAGGTGGAAGCCGTCGCGCAGGGAGTCCTTGGGGTAGTCCTTGGGGTCGACGATGCCCGCGACCGGGGTGGACAGCTTGTAGGGGAAGGTGGCGTCGGCCGTCTTGAGGTGGAAGACGACCTCGCGGTCGCCCTGCGTCTCGATGGTGTCGATGGTGTTCAGCAGCGAGGAGACACCGGTGTCGGACTTCATGTGCAGGGCGCGCTCGATGGAGTACTTGACGTCCTGGGCGGTCACCTGGTCGCCGTTGGCGAACGTGAGTCCCTCGCGCAGCTTGCAGGCGTAGCGTTCGCTGCCGCTGTCGGTGAAGCCGCAGCTTTCGGCGGCGTCCGGGACCGGGTCGCCCTCGCCCTTGGGCTCGGCCATGAGGGTCTGGACGGTCTGGCGCAGGAGGTTCCAGGTGCCGACGTCGTAGGCGTAGGCCGGGTCGATGGGCGCCGGGGCGTCCTTCGTGACGGTGAACCGGTCCGTGGTGCCGACGACGATGGCGTCGCCGCCCTTGCTCCCGCTGCCCGATCCGCCGCACGCGGCGAGGACCGGGGTGAGCAGGCCGGCCACCGCCGGCAGCACCAAAGTCTTGCGGTTCATGCGGGGGTTTCTCCAGAGCTGTTCGGGTCCGTGTTTCCGGCACGCCGGATGGCGCGCGACGGGTCACGGGGATTGTTCGGGGGGTGTTCTCGCGACGAGATTAGTCCGCGTCTCGTGGGGCGTTCACAGCCGCGTGAGTTGACTGTCCATCACGCTGTGAAACCGGGCGTGGACACACCGAAAACCCGACAGCGGCAGGATTAGTGCAGCGTCTCATCAATCAGGACACATGGACCCGTCGTTCCTGGTCGAACCGGGCCGCTCTGCATACCCGGTCGGTGCTGTCGAGGTCCGACGGGGTGTTGAACGTCACATGGTCAACCATGTGCGCAGAAGGCCGAATTCGACGATGTGGCCTTTCCGTGAATTTCCTGGATGTACTCCACGGATATGCGACTGCTCCGGCCAATGGCCTTTGCACGCAGGGTGAACGGCTAGGGCATTTCCGTCATCAGACCGCGCAGAAATGCGAGGTCGACGTGTTCCAGGGAGGGTACGACGGTGCGCCGTGCGGCCGGTCCGATGGGGGCGACGGAAGGTACGGCGACGACGCGGCAGCCGGCCGCCTCGGCGGCGGCGACGC
This sequence comes from Streptomyces sp. NPDC048106, assembly GCF_040706415.1. Lineage (NCBI taxonomy): Bacteria > Bacillati > Actinomycetota > Actinomycetes > Kitasatosporales > Streptomycetaceae > Streptomyces > Streptomyces sp. NPDC048106. Next base: position 74,227 of record NZ_JBEZND010000049.1, read on the forward strand.
CGGTCGAGGTGTCCTCGACGACGGCGCATCTGGCGGGGTGGGCGCCGAGTCCGGTGGCGGCGAGGAGGTAGGGGTCGGGGAAGGGCTTGGTCCGGGTGACCTCGTCGCCGGCGACGGAGAGGGAGAAGTGGTGCGGGCCGAGGACGGTGAGGACGCGGTCGATGATGCGCCGGTGGGAGGCGGAGACGAGGGCGGTGGGGACGCCGTGCTGGTGCAGTTCGGCGAGCAGTCGGGCGGCGCCGGGTTTGAGCGGCAGGCCGGTGCTGATGCGGGCCTCGAAGCCGTCGTTGAGGAGGACGCTGAGTTCGGCGAGGGCGATGTCGGCGCCGGTGGCCTCGATGAGGAAGCCGGCGCTGCGGGTCATCGGGCCGCCGACCACGACGTGCTTCCAGGATTCGTCCAGGGTGTGGCCGAGGGTGGCGAAGACCTCCACCTCGACGTCCCACCAGAAGCCCTCGGTGTCCACCAGGGTGCCGTCCATGTCGAGGAGGACCGCCTGTAGCGCGGAGCCTTCGGCCGAACGGGTTCCGAGCGCGGGGACCGTGCTGGTCATCCGGGCGCACCTCCTTGAGGGACGATCAGGCCGGCTCCCATGCGGGAACCGGCCTGCGGTGGACCGACCAGTGTACGTCTCCGCCGGCGAAAGCGCTTCGTTTGTCCCCCGTGCCGTGGGGTACCGCGGATATCACCCCCGGCAGGGCGCGGAGGGGCCCCCGGAATGCCGTGCGGCGGCGTCCGCGAGCGCCCCGGTACCGCCCGGGCGGGGCGGTACCGGGGAGGGCTCAGCGTGCGTTGAAGTACTTCGCCTCGGGATGGTGGATGACGATCGCGTCCGTGGACTGTTCGGGGTGGAGCTGGAACTCCTCCGACAGGTGGACGCCGATGCGCTCGGGCTCCAGCAGCGTGGCGATCTTGGCGCGGTCCTCCAGGTCGGGGCACGCGCCGTAACCGAGGGAGAAGCGGGCCCCGCGGTACTTCAGGGCGAACATGTCCTCGATGCCGGCCGGGTCCTCGCCGCCGAAGCCGAGTTCGCCGCGGACGCGTGCGTGCCAGTACTCGGCGAGCGCCTCGGCCAACTGGACGGAGAGGCCGTGGAGTTCGAGGTAGTCGCGGTAGGCGTTGGCCTCGAAGAGCCTGGCCGTCTCCTCGCCGATGCGGGAGCCGACGGTGACGACCTGGAAGCCGACGACGTCGGTCTCGCCGGACTCCTCCGGGCGGAAGAAGTCGGCCAG
>NZ_JBEZND010000050.1:0-69292 GCF_040706415.1 Streptomyces sp. NPDC048106
CCCGACGAGTACCCGACCGGCGTGTACGTGCTGCCCAAGCACCTCGACGAGAAGGTCGCCCGCCTCCACCTCGACGCCCTCGGCGTCAAGCTGACCACGCTGCGCCCGGAGCAGGCCGCGTACATCGGCGTGGAGGTCGAAGGCCCGTACAAGCCGGACCACTACCGCTACTGAGCCGGCGGAGCAGACAGAGATGTCCGAGCACAACCCGTACGCGGCGACGGGCCGGGATCCCGGCCTGCCCGGCCGGCTGCTCCGCGCGGAGCGGGACGCGCTGATGCCGCTGTTGCGCGCCACCCCGCGGGAGCGGTTCGAGCTGCGCACCGCCTGCCCCGGCTGGACCGCGCGGCAGGTCATCGCCCACTGCGGCGCCGCGTTGGTCCGCATCGTCGAGGGCCGGCTCGAGGAGGGCGTGTTCCTGCCGGAGGCCAACGCCAGGGATGTGGCGGAGCGCGAGGACTGGCCGCTCGAGCGCGTGCTGGACGAGCTGGACCGGGGGCTCACGGAAGCCGGCCCGGTCATCGCCCGGCAGGACGACGACCGGCTGGACGCCGTCGCGCTGGGCGAATGGGTGCACGCCGGTGATGTGCGCGAGGCGTTCGGGGAGCGGGGGGCGTACGCCGGGGAGAGCGCGGAGCACGCCCTCCCCCTGCTCACGGCGACCAGCCGCCGGCGCGGGACGCCGGGCCTGTACGCCCATCTGCCGGACCTCCCGGTACCCCTGCCCCTGGGGAATCCCTGCCCGGAGCGTCCCGTCGCCGAGTTCCGCGGCGACATGCCCACCCTGATCCGCATCTACACCGGCCGCCCGCTCGTCGGCACCCGCTATCAGCTGTCGGGTGCCACGGAGAAGGAGCTGTGCATCTACCGGTGAGCCCCCTGCCGGTGACACCGGCTCTCACGCGGCCCTGACGATGGCTCTCACCCCGTCCTGACGATCTGGAAGGCCTCGGCGAGGCGGCCCTGGGGCAGGCCGCCCGCGCCGGCGTGCTCCGCGAGCCAGTCGCGCAGCAGCCCGGCGAGGTCCTCGAAGTGCGCCGTCTGCGAGGTGTGGATGCGCAGCGCCTCGACCTTGCGCTCGAAGACGGTGGTGACGTCGACGTACTGGTTGGGGGTCGGTCCGGTCATGAGCCACAGCTCGGGCACGATCCACGGGTCGAGGCCCTCGCTCTTGAGGAGCTCCGGGTGCGCGAAGGGGTTGCGCGCCTCCGGGTAGACGGCCCGCAGGGCCGCGTCCCCGACCGCCCGGTGGTCCGGGTGCAGGTCCGCGACCCGTTTCCAGTTGATCTCCGGGCTGGGGATGATCGCGCGCTGCGGCCGGACCTGGCGGATCACCCGGCACAGATCGCGGCGCAGTTCGGCGCTCGGCTCCACGAAGCTGTCCCGGTAGCCGAGGAAGCGCACGTCCTGCACCCCGCTGAGCCTGGCCGAATGGACCTGCTCGGCGCGGCGCAGATCGGCCATCGCCTGGCGGGGCAGCCGCTCGTCGTAGCCACCGGCGTCGCCGTCGGTCACGATGCAGTACGTCACGCGGGTGCCCTCGGCGATCCAGCGCATCACCGTGCCGCTGACGCAGAATTCGATGTCGTCCGGGTGGGCGGCCACGACGAGAAGACTCTCCGGCGCGCCGCGGTCTGGGGGCTCGGCCCTGAACTCATCCATGAGATCAACCCTGTTGGGCGGCCACCTGCGGGACAAGGCGGCCCCGGTGGCGCATCGACGCCATGACACCTACGCGCCAGGCCGATATTTGACGGTCCAACGATATTTTGTTGTCTCAAAACAACGTGGGAACCAAGTATCGGAGGCCATCAGCATGTGCAGGATCTTCGGCTCCTTCGCGGTCGCGGCCACCGGCGCCGAGCTGGCCACGGTGTCGGCCCGGCAACGGCACGGGGGGCCGGACGACCGCGGCGTCCTGACCGGCCGCGGCTGGTCGCTCGGCTGCGACCGGCTCGCCGTGACCGATCCGGCGGGCGGCGCCCAGCCCTTCACCCTGCCGACGGCGCCGGGCGTGCTGGCCGTACTGAACGGGGAGATCTACAACCACCGGGAGCTGCGCGGGCAGTTGACCGCGCGCGGCCACCGGTTCCCGGACCGCTGCGACGGCAGTCTGCTGCCCGCCCTGTACACCGAGTTCGGCCCCGGGTTCGCCGACCTGCTGGACGGGATGTTCGCGATCGCCGTCCTCGACCTGCGTGAGCGCCGGCCGCAACTCGTCCTGGCGGTCGACGGGATGGGCATGAAGCCCCTGCACTACCACCAGGGCCCCCGGGGCGCCGTACGGTTCGCCTCCGAGATCCCCGCACTGCTCGCGTTCGACGGGGTGCCCATCGCCCCGCGCGAGGACACCCTCGACACCGTCCTGTCCACCAGGACCCCCTTCGGCACCGAGACCGCCCTGCGCGAGATCCGCGTCCTGCCGCCCGGGAGCGTTGCGGTGGCCCGCGGGAGCGAGGGGCTGCGGATGCTGCGCTGCGGCCCCCGTGCCGCAGCGCCCCGGACCGGGCCGGCGCCCTCCGCCACCGACGTGCTGGACACCCTGCGCCACGAGGTGCACCGGCTCGCCGACATGGACCTGCCGCTGTGCGCCCTGACCAGCGGCGGCCTGGACTCCGCGCTGGTGACCGCCCTCGCCGCGGAACACGCCGAGCCCCTGCACACCTTCCACCTCGGCTACCGCGGCCGCTGGCCGGGAGCCGAGGACACCTACGCGAAGGCCGTCGCCAGGCGCGCCCGCACCCGCCACCACCAGGTCGCCGTCGATCCGGCCGAGCTGCCCTCGCTGCTGACCCGCACGGTGCGCCATCTGGGCCAGCCCAACGCCGATCCCATCACCGTCAGCACCTACGCGCTCTTCAGGGCCGTGCGCGAGGCCGGGTTCACCGCGGCGCTCACCGGGGACGGCGCGGACGAACTCTTCGGCGGCTACGACCGGATCGGCGCCGCGCTTGCCGCGCCCGCCGGGACCGACTGGACGGTGGCCTACGCCGACGCGCTGGCGGCCGCGCCCCGGCTGCTGCGGGAGTGGCTCTACACCGCCGAATACCGGGCGTTCATCGCCGAGCGGGGCTCCGCGGCCGACCGGATCACGGCCGAGCTGCGCGCCTGCGGCACCGAACGGGCCGATGCGCTCCAGCGGTTCGAGACGCGTCGCAGGCTGCCGGCGTACCACTTGCGGCGGGTGGACCATCTGAGCATGGCATGGGCGGTCGAGACCCGGATGCCGTTCTGCCAGCCGGATGTGGTGCGTCTGGCCCGGCGGCTGCCCATCGAACTGCGCACCGGGAAAAGGGCCTTGTACGAGGCCGGGCGGGAGCTGCTCCCGGCCGCCACGCTCCGCCGGCCCAAACAGCCCTTCACGCTGCCCCTGTCCGCGATGCTCGCCGTCGACGGGCCTCTGCTGTGGACCCTGCGCGAACTGCTGTCGCCCGCGCGGCTGAGGGGCACGGGGCAGTTGCGCGCCGACCGGGTGCAGGCGCTGTTCGCCCGGCACGCCGAACGGCCCTCCGAACAGGACGCCCTCGCCCTGTGGGCGCTCGGCGTACACGAGTTGTGGACCGACGTGGTGCAGGGGTTCCGGGTGTCGACGGGCCTCGCGGCGTGATCGGCTGGCGCATCCACGTCACGGCGTGAACGCGCACCGCTCGCGGCGCGATCGGGGTGCCGCCTTTCTGTCACTGTGGAGACAGCCCCCGGAGTGCCACGTCGAGCCCCGCTGACGCTCGCGGCTCAGCAGCGCTCCCCCACCGCCAAGGAGCTCGGCCATGAGCAGCCCACTCTGGATCACCGCCACCCCCCTTGCCAGTGACGGCGAACTGCACATCGGGCACCTCGCCGGACCGTATGTCGCCGCCGACGTCCTCAGCCGCTCCCTGCGCGCGGACGGCCACTGCGTGCTCTTCACCTCGGGCACCGCCGATCACGCCGAGTCCGTGGAACTGCGCGCGCTGCGCGGCGGGCGCAAGCCGCAGGAGGTGGCGGAGGGCTTCCGGACGGCGATCACCGCCGACTGGCTGCGCGCCGGCGTCCGGCTCGACCGTGTGGTCCGTCCGGAACGCGACCGCGGCTACCGCCGGTGGCTCCAGGAACTCTTCCTCGACCTCTACGCACAGGGCGTCATCGTGCCCCGCACCCGGCCTGCGTACTACTGCGAGCCCTGCCGGCAGTGGCTGCACGGCGCGTACGTCACCGGTGCGTGCGGCCACTGCGGGGCGCGCGCCGGGGGCGGGTTGTGCCAGGAGTGCGCCCGGCCCAACGACGGCGAGCTGGTCGATCCGGCGTGCGCGCGGTGCGGTGCGCCGGGCCGCCCGCGCCGCTGCCGCCGCCTCTACCTGCCCCTGGAACCGATGCGGGAGCTGCTCGCCGACCACTGGCGGAGCGCGGGGCTGCCGCCGCGGCTGGCGGTCCTGTGCGAAAGTCTCCTGGAAGACGGGCTGCCCGACGTCCCGGTGGGACAGCCGGGCGAGTGGGGTGTCCCGGTACCCGTGGACGGCTTCGACGGACACCGGGTCGACTCCTGCTTCGAGTCCGCCGCGATGCACCTCTTCGGCTATGGCCACGACCAGCAGCCCTTACCCGAACGGGCCCTGCACTTCTGCGGGTTCGGGCACGCCTTCTCCCATGTGGTCCTGCTGCCCGCGATGCTGGTCGCGCTCGGCCTGAAGCTGCCCCAGGAGTTCCGCGTCAACGAGACCTCCGGCACCGGCGCCGGGGAACAGGACGGCGCTCCCGCGCTGTGGGCGCTGGACCTGCTCACGGATTTCGGGGCGGACACCGTGCGCCGGCACGTCCTGACGGCGCGGCCGCAGGACCCCGGCGGCACCGTCGGGCGCGCGGACCTGGAGCGCACCCGCGCGCTCCTGGACGGCACCTGGAACAACTGGCTGAGCCGGCTGTTCGCCGCCGTCCGCGAAGACAGCGCGGGCCGGGTGCCGGACGCGGAGCCCGGGGGCGAGGGCTGGGCGGCGCTGCGCCACCGGCTGCACCGGGCCGCCGAGGATCTGCGCGAGGCGTACGCACCCGAGGCGTACGATCCCCGGCGCGTGGTCGCCGTACTGGACGAAGTGGTGTGCTGTGCCGCCGACTTCGGGCATGTCAACGCGTTCGAGCGGCACCGGCCGTCCGGTGCGGGGCATCATCTGCCCGCGCTGGCGGCGCAGTTGGCGGTGGCGTCGGCGCTCACCTCCTGGGCCTGGCCGGTGATGCCCGAGGGCGCGGCGCGGCTGGCCCAGGCACTGGACGTGTCGCCGGGCGGTCCGGTGACCCCCGAGGCCCTCGTCCCGCTGTCTCCCGGAACGCGGCTGGCCCCGCCGTCCGGCCCGGTGTTCGGTTTCTGACCCACTGCTCCCGCGCCCGCGGGAGACCAGGTGCCCACCCGTTCCCAGCGAGGAGCGGGTGGGCACCGCGGTTTGCGGTTCCGTCAGCGAAGGAGTCCCTCTCGTGTCCTTGCGTATCGCCATGCTCAGTGTCCACACCTCGCCGCTGCACCAGCCCGGTACGGGTGACGCGGGCGGCATGAACGTCTACATGGTCGAGTTGTCCCGCGCCCTCGCCCGCGAGGGCGCCCGGGTGGACCTGTTCACCCGCTGCCTCGGCGAGGGCCACCCGTCCCGCGTCGCACTCGCCCCCGGGGTCGACGTCCTGCACCTGCCGGCCGGCCCGCGCCGGCCGCTGCCGAAGGAGGCCATGCCGGACCTGGTGCCGGACTTCGCCCGCGCCCTGCTCGCCGCGACCGCCCGCGACCGCTACGACGTGATCCACTCCCACTACTGGCTCGCGGGACAGGCCGGCGCCCCCGCCGCCGAGCGCCGGAACATCCCGCTGGTGCACACGATGCACACCCTGGCCCTGGTGAAGAACGCCTCGCTCGCCCCGGGCGACCGCCCCGAGCCCGGACCGCGCATCCACGGCGAGGCGGCCCTCGCGGCGACCGCCGACCGGCTCATCGCCAACACCACCGACGAGGCACGGGCGTTGGGCGACCTGTACGGGGCCGACGCCGATCGCACCGATGTGGTCACGCCCGGGATCAACGTGCGGATCTTCCACCCGGCGGACGGACGGCGGGCGGCGCGCGCACGGCTCGGTCTGCCGCAGGACGCCTTCGTTCCGCTGTTCGCCGGGCGCATCCAGCCGCTGAAGGGCCCGGACATACTGGTCCGCTCGGTCGCCGCGCTGCTGCGGGAGTCACCCGGGCTGCGCCGGCGGCTGCTCGTGCCCGTCATCGGCGGACTCAGCGGGGCCGGAACGCGGGCGCCGGGCGAGCTGCGGGAGCTGTGCGCGCGGCTCGGCCTGCTGGATGTGGTGCGCTGCCAACCCGCCGCTCCGCAGGCGGAGCTGGCCGACTGGTACCGGGCCGCGGACGTGCTGGTGATGCCGTCGCGCAGCGAGTCCTTCGGGCTGGTGGCGCTGGAGGCACAGGCCTGTGGCACGCCGGTGCTGGCCTCGGCGGTCGGCGGGCTGCCCGCCGCCGTGCGGGACGGGCTGACCGGTCTCCTCGTACGGGGTCACGACCCGGACGACTACGCGCGCGCGTTGCGCTGGTTCGCGGAGCATCCCGCGCACGCGGCGGGCATGGGCCGCGCCGCCGCGGCGCATGCCCGCCGACTGGACTGGGGGTCGACGGCCCGTGCCACACTGGGCAGTTACACTCGTGCGCTGCGGGACCGGGCGACTCAGGTGGGGCAGGAACGGCGGCACGCCCCTGCCCCCGCGGCCGCTTCCTCCCGGAGGTACAAAAGGGCCGCGGTGCCAGCCTAGCATTTCATTTGAGCGGACCAAAGGTGTTGGCTCACCCAAAAAGGATGTCCGGCCTGATTTCTTCGATTGGCCGGATAAAGCCCCCTGTGGTGATTCAATACGGCACCACCAGTCACGGCGCTGTCATATCCGCGCCATGGCAGGTCCACGACTTGCGGAAACATGGACTCCCCGTCCAGGGAGGGCGATTATAGAAATGTCTTCGGAACAAGCCCGGCGGCACGGGCCCGAAGACGGAAATCATCGATCTCTTCCTGGAGGAAAAGTGTCCATGCCTTCCCGCACCGCCGGTTTCCGCACCACCGCCCGCCAGTTCGCCCTCGCCGCCCTTGTCTGTACCGCCGTGGCGGGAGGAACGGTCGCGGCCACCGCCACGGGAACGCACTCCGCGCACCACGCGGTGGCCGACAACAACTGGCCGACCGCGCCCAGCCCCACCCCGGCGGACAACAACTGGCCCAGCACGGCCACGGTCACTCCGGCGGACAACAACTGGCCCACCACCGACCCCACGCCCGCGGACAACAACTGGCCCACGGCCAGCGCCGTTCCGGCCGACAACAACTGGCCCGGCACCTCCGCCGTCCCGGCGGACAACAACTGGCCCACCACCCCCGAGCCGGCGGACAACAACTGGCCGACGCCGCCCGCGGCGGTGTGACGCGGCGCTTTTCCCCGGGCCGGGCGTGACGGGCGACCGTCCCCCGGCCCCTCTGTCAGCCCGCCGCGGAAACCAGGGAACGGCAGTCGGGGCACAGCCCCTTGAAAACAATATCCGCGTCGTTCACATCCCAGTCCGGCAGATCTTTTCGCGGTAGAGCCGGGGCGCTGTGAGCGACGTTTTCCACGCGCCCGCAATGTACACACAGCGCGTGCTGGTGGCGCGGTCCCGCGATTTCGAACACCGCCGGTCTGCCGGGGCGCTCGAATTTCGTCACCAGGCCCGCCTCCAGAAAATGCCGCAGCATTTCGTAGACGGCCTGTGACGTGAGAGTGCCCAGCCGTTCGCGCGCCGTCGCCGTCAGGCCCTCGACGTCGAGATGATCTCCCGACGCGAGCACCTGCAGCACCTCCAGGCGCGGGCTGGTGACCCGCAGCCCCGCATCGCGCAGTTGCTGGATCGCCGCCTCGCGTCCCTGAGCCACCGCTTCGCGTGCCATCTTCCCGCCATCTGGTGAGACCAAAAGTTTGAACGCATCGTACCTCTTGGTCCACCCGGTGCGCCGGGGGCGAGGGAGCCGATGGCCGAGAAGGCCCCGCGCCGGGCGGCGGCGGTCAGTCGAGCCAGCCGAGCCGCGCGGCCCGCACGCCCAGCTCGAAGCGGCTGGAGGCGCCGAGTTCCTGCATCAGCTCGGAGATCATCCGGCTCACCGTCCGCAGCGAGACGCCGAGGCTGCGCGCGACCTTCTCGTCCTTCATGCCCGAGGCCAGCATGCGCAGCGCCGCCCGCTGCTGCTCCGAGAGCCCGTCCCCGCCCCGCGCGGGCAGCACCTGCTCCCCGTACGGCGTCGCGGTGTGCCAGCAGTGCTCGAACAGTGTCTGGTACGAGCGCACGATCGCGGAGCCGTGGGCGAGGATGGCGCCGGCCGAGCCGTCCTCCGGGTCGACCGGAAGGATCGCGAACTGCTCGTCCGCGATGATCATGTTCATGGGGACGACGGGCGAGAGGCGCACCTGGACGCCCAGCTTCGCCTTCATCCGCAGATGCTCCGCGTCCTCGGGCACCGACGTCAGACGCTGGCTGAAAATGGAGCGGATCTGGACGCCCTTCTCGATCTGCCGCCGGTCCCGGTCGAGAGCCCGCTCGGGGATCTCCCGCCCGCGCGCGATCGGGTGCATCGAGGCGAGGCTGCCCTGGACGGTCACCGTGATGTCCTCCAGCACCTGCTGGATGCGCCGGTAGTCGGAGAGGATCTCGATCTCCACGCCGACCGTCTGGGCCAGCGTCTCGGTGCGCAGGAAGTTGCCGGCGAGCGTCTTGAGCGTGTGGTGCGCCCGGTCGGCCTGCTCCAGGTGGTTGCGCAGCCGGGTGCGCTCGCGCTCCAGCAGCCGCAGCAGGGCGATCTCGGGGGCGATGACGGTGACGACGTCGGTCTCCGCCTCGTCGGGCGCGTCCGGTTCGAGGCGGCTCGCGTGCAGTTGGCCGGTCCGGACGACCAGGCCGAGGTCGGTCAGTTCCTCACGACATCGGGCGAGGTCGTCCTCCGATAAGCCCATGTCCGACGCGACTCTGTGCAGGCTCGACGCTCCTTGGGCGCGAAGCTGCCGGTAGAAGGTGAGAGCCAGATCAGTGGATTGCGTCCCTGCCCCGCCACTGCCATTGATCACCGCGACGCGGCCCCCCTTGTGATTGCGTGAAGCTCTCCCATCACACCTTGTCACAGAGAAGGCCAGAGATCTCCGATGCTGCTTAGTAATGTGACACTCGTCACGCACCCGCGCGGCACACCAGCAGCACGCTTCGCGTCCGCTCGTCGAGCCAGTGCTGCCGCTCGTCGACGACGCACAGTCCGGCGGCGCGCAAGTCCCGGTGCAGCGCAAGGGAGTTGACGATCCACTTGTCGGTCGTCACCAGCGAGGCGCGGGTCCCGGCCGGTTCCGAGCGCTCGATGGTGTAGGTGATGTGTTCGCGCATGGCCACCGGGTCGAAGTCCTGTCGCGCCACGACCCATTCGGTGATCCCGTCGAACCGCGGCACCTCGAACGACCGGACGCGGCAGGGGTGTTCGGCCAGTTCCATGGCGTCGTGGGCGGTGTAGTCGAAGGCGAGCGCGCCGTGCGGTCCGAGGAGCCCGGCGATCTCCCGCAGCACACGGGGACGGGACCACGGGGGGACGGCGGCGATCATCGAACCGGCCATCAGGGCGAGCCGGCAGGGCCGGTGCGAGCGGAGGCGGAGCAGATCGGTGCGGGTGGCGGTGATCCGGTCGCGCACGTGGGGGCCGAGGCGGCGGGCCCAGTCGAGCAGCCGGTGCAGGCTGTGCCGGTCCAGGTCGACCGCGTCCACCGTGAAGCCGTGGCGCGCGAGGGGCACGGCGAGCCGGCCCGCGCCCGAGCCCAGGTCGAGCACCGGACCGCCGGTGGCCCTGGCCAGCGCCAGGTACTCCAGGATGTCGTCGCTGAACGGGCCGAGCAGGGCGTCCTGGAGCCACACGTCCTCCCCCGTGAGCGGGGCGAGGCACTCGAGGCCGGGAAGCCGGTCGGGGCGGAGCGGGGACGCGGTGGCGGTCCGGGACGACGGGTCCGGTACGAGCGCGGGCCTCACCGGTGTGCCGGTCTGTGTGTGCATCGCTCCTCCAGGTGGCCTCGGCCTTTCCCGGCCGTCCGGGCGGACCCCGTACCGCCGGGATCACGCCGCCCGACCATCGTGTCCGGGAGCGGCCTCGGCGGTCCAGCCAGGAGGAATGCGCGTTCACGCCAACGCGTGGGTACGCCAGCCCCGCGCCGCTGACCGACCGTGCGGGGCCGTCGTCGGCCTGGCGGGGCGCGGTCGATGAGCGCCGCCGGTGCCGCGGCGGTGGCCGGGTGCGGCGCGCGGGGTGCGGGGTACAAGGGGCGGGGTGCAAGGTGCGGGGCTTGCCCTCCCCGGCGCCGGGGACGCCACCGGTCATGGCGGACCGCACGTCCATGCCCGTCAGGGCAGGTCCTTCACCCGGTCACAGGCCGGGTCCCGGGACGGAGCAGCACACCGCCGCCAGGGCGGACAGGCCGACCGTCAGGGTGAGGACGAGCAGGGCGACACCCAGCACGGTGGGGCGCTCGGTGGGTGGTTGCAGGATGCGCCGCATGCGCAGCAACGCCGACGAGCCGCCCGCCGCCAGGGCGGCGTGCGGCGTCTGTCCGGCCGCGACCGCGTACAGGGCGACGGCGAGCGCCGGGCGCGAACACCGGCGCAACGCGCGGTCGTCGGCGGCCATTTCGAGCAGGAGGGGCACCTCGTCGCCGACGAACCGGGCCAGCGGAAGCCGCTGGGAGAGGACCCCGATGGCCGAGGCGGCGGCCGCGAGAAGGTGGTGGCGGCCCGCGATGTGCGCGCGTTCGTGCTCCAGCGCGGCGGTGAGCTGTTCCCCCGTCAGGGCGCTGACGGCGCCCTCGCTGACCACCACCTGGGGCGCGCGTCCAGGGAGGCAGTAGACGGCGGGGGTGGTGTGCGGCAGCACGGTGGCCCGCAGTTCGGAGCACCAGCTCCCTACCATGCCGAGGAGTTCGGCGTGCCGGTCCCGTCGGCACCGGAAGTCGAACACCTGCCGGGCGAAGGCCAGGGTGAGGGCGAGCGGCGGGCAGGCGGCCGCGGCGAACCCCGCCCACGCGCGGACGCTGGGCCGCCCCAGGCCGTTCAGCATGACGGAGACGCAGCGTCCGCCGCTGGCGAGGAAGCAGCCCTGGATCACCTCGGGCACCCGATGGTCCTCGGCGGCGGGGAAGAACAGTTGCAGGAGCGCGAGGGACAGGGAGGCGGTGAGGACGAGCACCAGCAGTCCCCATAACCCGAGCGCGAGCCGGGGCGTCCGGTGCGTCCAGGGACTGCGGACGAGGAACCGCGGCAGGATCACCCCGGCGGCGACGGCCAGCATCAGCGGCGGCAGGACGTGATGGAACCTGAGCAAGAACTCCCCGGCGTGGTACAGGGGTTCCCTCACGACGGGCTCTCCGGTGGCGCCTCGCCGGCGGGCCGGTGCCCGGCCGCGCGCAGGGCGGCCTCCAGGACGGACACGTCCTGCGGCGACATGCGCTCCACGAAGCGCTGGAGCGCGGCCTGCCGGTCCTCGGTGCTGCCGAGGGCCTCCTGCATCAGGCTCGCGGTGTACTCCTCGCGGCTGCGCAGCACGTCGTACAGCCAGGCGCGCCCGGCCTTCTCGCGCCGGAGCATGCCCTTGCGGTGCAGGATGTCCGCGACCGTCATGACCGTCGTGTAGGCGACCGGCCGAAACCGGTTGATGTCGTCGACGACCTCCCGGACCGTGGCGGGCCGTCCCCAGTTCCAGAGACGATCCATGATTTCGGCTTCCAGACCACCGAGCCGTCGCACCTGTTCCCCTCCGCCGCCCGTCACCGAGGCGCTCCACATCGTAGGACAAGCCTCCCGCGCGCAGAACCACACGGCCCCTCCCCCATACCGGGGAGGGGTATGGTCGACACATGGTGTCCTTCAGCAGACAAGTCGTCGTCGGACGTCCGAGGGCCGCGTGCGCCCGGTTCTGCGGAGTGAGCCTGGGCGAGACCGAACTGGTGCTGCTGCGCCAGGTGTTCGGCCTGTGCCTCGGTCTCGGTCTGCGGCTGCGCGCCGAGTGCGCGCCGGTCGGAACAAGGGAAGGGTGACGCACGAGGGCCCCGGACGGAGCGATCCGTCCGGGGCCCTTCGTCGCGGAGGCCGGCCATCAGGCCCGTACGAGCCGGGCGATGGCGGAGGAGGCCTCGCTGAGCTTGGTCCTGGCCTGTTCACCGCCCTCGACGATGGCCTCCGTGACACAGCAGTTGAGGTGCTCGTCCAGCAGGGCCAGCGCGCAGGACTGCAGCGCGGCGTTGGTGGCGGCGACCTGGGTGAGGACGTCGATGCAGTAGGCGCCCTCCTCGACCATGCGCTGTAGGCCACGGACCTGGCCTTCGATGCGGCGCAACCGTCTGACGATGTCGTCCTGGTGGGCCACGGCGGCCTCCTTGTCCTGGTCCGCGCCTCAGCGGTCCGCGGGCGTGAAGCCGCGCAGCCGGAGGCTGTTGCCGACCACGAAGACCGAGGAGAAGGCCATGGCGGCGCCGGCGATCATCGGGTTGAGCAGGCCACTGGCCGCGAGCGGCAGGGCTGCGACGTTGTAGGCGAAGGCCCAGAAGAGGTTGGACCGGATGGTGCCCAGCGTCTTGCGGGACAGCCGGATCGCGTCCGCCGCCACCCTGAGGTCCCCTCGCACGAGCGTCAGGTCGCCGGCCTCGATGGCCGCGTCCGTACCGGTGCCCATCGCGAGGCCGAGGTCGGCCTGGGCGAGCGCGGCGGCGTCGTTGACCCCGTCACCGACCATGGCGACGGAACGGCCTTCGCCCTGGAGGGACTTGACGACGTCGACCTTGTCCTGCGGCAGCACCTCGGCGTAGACGTGCTCGGGCGCGATCCCGACCTCCGCGGCGACCGATTCGGCGACCGCCCGGTTGTCACCGGTCAGCAGGATGGGCGTCAGGCCGAGCGCGCGCAGCCTGCGGATGGCCTCCGGGCTGGTCTCCTTGATGGCGTCGGCGACCTCCAGCACCGCGCGGGCCTCGCCGTCCCAGGCCACGGTGATGGCCGTACGACCGGCCGCCTCGGCCTGCGCCTTGGTGTGCGCGAGCTTCTCGGTCAGCCCGATCGTCCACTCGGCGAGCAGCTTCTCGCGCCCGACGAGCACGGCGTGCCCTTCCACGACGCCCTGCACGCCGAGTCCGGCGATGTTGGCGAAGTCCTCGGGGGCGGGCAGGGTGCCCACGCGGGCGGCGGCGCCGGCGGCGACGGCCTGGGCGATGGGGTGCTCGGAGGCGTGCTCCAACGCCCCTGCCAGACGCAGCACTTCGGTCTCGTCCGTGCCGTCGGCGGTGTGCACGGCGAGCAGGGTCATGCGGCCGGTGGTGACAGTGCCGGTCTTGTCCAGGACGATGGTGTCGACCTTGCGGGTGGTCTCCAGGACCTCGGGGCCCTTGATGAGGATGCCGAGCTGGGCGCCGCGGCCGGTGCCGACCATGAGCGCGGTGGGCGTGGCGAGGCCGAGGGCGCAGGGGCAGGCGATGATCAGCACGGCGACGGCCGCGGTGAAGGCCTCCGTGATGCCCGCGCCGTTGCCGAGCCAGAAGCCCAGCGTGGCGATGGCCAGCGCGATGACCACGGGGACGAAGACCGCCGAGATCTTGTCGGCGAGGCGCTGGGCCGCGGCCTTGCCGTTCTGCGCGTCCTCGACGAGCTTGGCCATGCGGGCCAGTTGGGTGTCGGCGCCGACGCGGGTGGCCTCGACGACGAGCCGGCCGCCCGCGTTCAGGGTGGCGCCGGTGACGCCGTCGCCGACACCGACCTCGACCGGCACGGACTCGCCGGTGAGCATGGAGGCGTCCACGGCGGACGAGCCCTCGACCACGGTGCCGTCGGTGGCGATCTTCTCGCCGGGGCGGACCAGGAAGCGGTCGCCGACCGTCAGTTCGGCGACGGGCACGAGTTCCTCGCGGCCGCCGCGCAGCACGGTGACTTCCTTGGCGCCCAGTTCGAGCAGGGCCTTCAGGGCGGCGCCTGCCTTGCGCTTGGAGCGGGCCTCGAAGTAGCGGCCGGCCAGGATGAAGGCGGTGACTCCGGCGGCGGCCTCCAGGTAGATGTTGCCGGCGCCGTCGCTGCGGGCGATGGTCAGTTCGAAGGGGTGCCGCATGCCGGGCATGCCGGCCGTGCCGAAGAACAGCGCCCACAGGGACCACAGGAAGGCCGCCGAGGTGCCGACGGAGATCAGGGTGTCCATGGTGGCGGCGCCGTGCCTGGCGTTGGTCCAGGCGGCCTTGTGGAACGGCCACGCGGAGTAGGTGACCACCGGTGCCGCCAGCGTGAGCGACAGCCACTGCCAGTTGTCGAACTGGAGGGCCGGGACCATGGCCATCGCGATGACGGGCACCGCGAGCACGACCGCGGCCGTCAACCGCTCGCGCAGCGGCCGTAGTTCGTCGGTCTCCGCCGCGGCGGCCGAGTCGCCGGAATCCGACCGGGCGCGCGGCGGCTCGGGCTCGCGCGCGGTGTAGCCGGTGGCCTCGACGGTCGCGATGAGGTCGGCGACCTCGATGTCCGCGCTGTAGCTGACCTTGGCCTTCTCGGTGGCGTAGTTGACGGTGGCCTCGACACCGTCCATACGGTTGAGCTTCTTCTCGATCCGGGCGGCGCACGAGGCGCAGGTCATGCCGCCGATGGCGAGTTCGACCTCGGCCGCGCCGGGCGTGGTGGTGGTCATGTCTCTGCTCCTCGGAGCTGGTGGACGTACAGAGCCGGGGCGGGGCACCGCGGGCGGGCAGGCCCCGCCCCGACGTGGGTGGGCCGGGCGGTCGCGCCCGGCACGGGAGGGCCGGCCGGTCAGCCGGCCACCCGGCCGGCGAAGTCGTAGCCGGCGTCGTCGACGGCCTTGGCGATCAGCGCGTCGAGCGCCTCGTCGGCCGCGGCGACGGGGGTCACGGTCACCAGGCCGGTGCCGATCTCCACCTCGACCGCGGCGACCTCGTCCAGACCGCCGACCGCGCGGGTGACGACACCCTGGCAGTGGGCGCTGCCGACACCGTCGACCTTGTACACGACCTTGGCCTGGGCACTGCCGTCAGGGATGCGGGGGTTCGACACGGGTTCCTCCTACGGTCCTGATACCCCCTCGGGGTATCTTGGAGCGGCTCCATGTATACCCCCCACCCGTATTCGGCGCAAGCCTGGATCCAGTTTGACTTCATACCCCCTGGGGGTATGGTGTGGTCACGGTCGGCCGCACACCCAAGCGACCGAGAAGGACGAGGAGTTGGCCATGAACACCGCACTGCGGATCACCGTTTTCGCCGCCGCGCTCGCCGCGACCTTCGGCGCCGCCTACGGGGTCGGCAACGCCGTGGACACCATCACCCCGCAGCAGAAGGGCGGCCACACCGTGCACCACGACAAGAGCGGCGGGCACGACGACATGGCGTCCATGCCGGGCATGCCCGGCATGGACCACGACACCGCGCCCGGCGGTCTGGAGATCTCCGAAGGCGGCTACACGCTCGCCCTGAACACCTCACAGGTGCCGGCGGGCGAGAAGACGGACCTGAGCTTCTCCATCGTGCGGGACGACACCGGCCGCAAGGTCACGGCCTACGAGCAACAGCACGGCAAGGAACTCCACTTCATCGTCGCCGCGCGCGATCTGACGGTCTACCGCCATCTGCATCCGACGCGTGCCGCCGACGGCACCTGGCACACCTCCGTGGATCTGCCCCACGCGGGCGGCTACCGCGTCTTCGCCGACTTCACGCCCAAGGGCGGGGACTCGCTCACGCTGGGCGCCGACCTCGCGGTCGCCGGCCGGTACCAGCCGGTGGAGCTGCCCGCCCCCAGCACGACCGCGAAGACCGACGGCTACGAGGTGCGGCTGGAGGGCACGCCCGTCTCCGGCAAGCCGGCCACGCTGACCCTCACCGTGAGCAAGGACGGTCACCCCGTGGGGAACCTCCAGCCCTACCTGGGCGCCTACGGCCACCTCGTCGCCCTGCGCTCCGGCGACCTCGCCTACCTCCACGTCCACCCGACGGGGGAGCCGGGCGACGGCACGACCAAGCCGGGCCCGAAGGTCTCCTTCATGGTGACGGCCCCGACGGCGGGCGCGTACCGGCTGTTCTTCGACTTCCAGCACGACGGGAAGGTCCGTACGGCGGCGTTCACGGTGCACGCGTCGGGTGCGACCGGGACGCACGGCGCCGGGGCCCACGAGCACTGACTGTCAGGTTGGGCCGGGCCGAGTGACCGATCATGAAGGGACGGACGGATGTTCCCCGAGACAGTGCTGCACACGGACCGCCTGGTCCTCCGCCCCTTCACCGACGCCGACGTCCAGGACACCCAGGCCAGTTGCGCCGACGGCCTCACCCAGCGCTGGCTCCCGCTCCCCCGGCCCTACACCCTGGACGACGCCGCCGCCTGGTGCACCTCCGTCTCCCACGCCCTCCGCGAGTCCGGTGACGGCATCCACTTCGCCGTCACCGATACCCGCACCGAGCGGCTGGTGGGCACCGTCGGCCTCAAGAAGACCGACTGGCGGGCGCTGACGAGCGAGGTCGGCTACTGGATCTCCCCCTGGGCCCGGGGCCACGGCATCGGCGCCGAGGCGACCCGTGCCCTGGCCCGGTGGCTTCTGACCGACCACCGCTTCGAACGCCTCGAACTCCGCGCCGCCACCGCCAACACCGC
The DNA here is from genome assembly GCF_040706415.1 of Streptomyces sp. NPDC048106. Lineage (NCBI taxonomy): Bacteria > Bacillati > Actinomycetota > Actinomycetes > Kitasatosporales > Streptomycetaceae > Streptomyces > Streptomyces sp. NPDC048106. The sequence continues at coordinate 16,676 of NZ_JBEZND010000050.1, forward strand.
CTCCCTGAGGACCGCCGCCAAGTCCGGGTTCCACCGCGAGGGCATCCTGCGCAACGCGGGGTTCGTCCATGACGGCCGGGTCGATCTGGTCCTGTTCTCGCTGCTCGCGGACGATCTCACCGCGGGCGAGTGAAAGCGGCCCGCTCACGGACATTGTCGTGTCCGTGAGCCATCACCAGCGGAAGCGGACGTACATGAACACTGCCGACGGCATTACTTCACGGATCCCGGCCGACGGCCGGCTCACCGTCAACGGGCGAAGCTATCCGCGCCCGGGGCGCCCGGTCGTGGTCGTCTGCGTCGACGGCAGCGAGGACGCCTACCACGAACGGGCCATCGCCGACGGGCTGATGCCCTTCACCGAGACGATGCTGGAGCACGGCGGCGATCTGCGCGGCGAGTGCGCCATGCCGTCCTTCACCAACCCCAACAACCTCTCCATCGCGACCGGTGTCCCGCCCGCCGTGCACGGCATCTGCGGCAACTACTTCTACGACACCGCGTCCGGCGAAGAGGTGATGATGAACGCGCCCGAACTGCTGCGCGCGCCCACCCTCTTCGCGGCCTTCTCACAGGCCGGCGCCCGGGTCGCCGTCATCACCGCCAAGGACAAGCTGCGCCGGCTGCTCGGCAGCGGGCTCGCCGAGGGCGGCATCTGCTTCTCCGCGGAGAAGGCCGACCAGGTCACACTCGCCGCGAACGGCATCGAGGAGGTCCTCGAAACCACCGGCTTCGAACTGCCCTCCGTCTACAGCGCGGAGCTCAGCGAACTGGTGCTGGCCGCGGGCCGCGACGTGCTGGAGCGCGACCGGCCCGACCTGATGTACCTCTCGACCACCGACTACATCCAGCACAAACACGCGCCGGGCTCCCCCGTGGCCAACCGCTTCTACGCCATGCTGGACCGCTACTTCGCCCGGATCGACGCCCTCGGCGCGGTGCTCGTCGTCACCGCCGACCACGGGATGAACGCCAAGTCCGATGCCGGGGGAACGGCCCGGGTGGTCTACCTGTCCGACTGGTTCGACGCCCGCACCGGCCCGGGCGCGAGCCGCGTCGTCCTGCCGATCACCGATCCCTACACCGTCCACCACGGCGCCCTCGGCTCCTACGCCACCGTGTATCTGCCCGAGCTCGCGGACCGGACGGCGCTGCGCCGCCAACTCGCCGCCGTGGACGGCGTAAACACCGTCCTCACCCGTGAAGAGGCCTGCGCTCGCTTCGAGTTGCCCGCCGACCGGACCGGCGACCTCGTCGTCGTCGCGGAACGCGACACCGTGCTCGGCACCACCGCGGCCCGCCATGACCTCTCCTGCCTCACCGAGCCGCTGCGTTCCCACGGCGGCCTCAGCGAACAGCGGGTCCCGTTCCTCGTCAACCGGCCCGTCGAACTTCCGCCCGGACACCGGCTGCGGAACTTCGACGCCTTCTGGATCGGCTGCCATCTGGCGGCCGGGGAGCCGCTCACCGGCTGAGACACCATCCGCGACGGGCGCCTTTGGTGCCCTGCGACGCCCCCGTGCCGAGCTGCCGGCCCGGCGCGGGGGACGTACATTCGCACCTATGGAGGAGATGCCGCGGCGCATCGACCCGACCATGGACCGCACCGCCGCCGCGCACCTGCTGGACTGTCTGCCCGACGAGGTCGGCTACTGCCCGCGGTGCCAGGGGCTCACCCGCCGATACGGCCGCCACGCCCAGGTCGTCTGCCCCGCCTGCCGGGCGGCCGAGGCGGCCGAGTCCTCCCACGGCTGACCGGGGCGTCCGCCGGTCGCCCGGGTGACACGGGGCCGGAGGGGAACTCCGTAAGGAGGGACCGTGAAGGCATCCATCGGGTGTGTAAGGGGGCAAGACCATGCCTGGCCGAGGCAGCCCTCAGGAGACGGTGACCAAGGCGCTCGACGCCCTCGGCACGGGCGCCTATCTGGCCGACGAGCAGGGCCGCGTCATCGGCGTGAACCCACGCGCCGAGCGGCTCCTGGCCCGGTCGGCCGCCGCGCTGCTCGGCGGCGACGCCCACGACCTGCTGCACCGCAACGTCAACGGAGAGCTGGTACCCAGGGCCCAGTGCCGGATCCGGGAGGCCGTCCTCGCCGGGGTCCCCGCGCACGGCCGCGAGTGGATGGCACGCGGGGACGGCACCCTGCTGCCGGTGACCTGGCTGGCCACCCCTTGTGAGGTGGGGCTGCCGCGCCCGTCGGCCACCCTGGTGCTGTTCTATCCGGCGGGCCGGGGACAGGATCCCGTCACGCGGTCCCCGGCCCACGGGCAGCTCTCCGATCTGGAGCGGCTGGCGCTGCTCGCCGAGACGACCACCCTGCTCACCTCCACGCTGAACATCGAGGAGGCCCTGCACCGGCTGATCGCCCTGCTCGTGCCCCGGCTCGGCGACTGGGCGGTCATCGACCTGATCCACGAGCGGGACGAGGTACGGCGCTGGGCCGTGGCGCACGCCCGGGAAGGCGACGTACATCTGTGCGAGGACCTCCAGGGCCCCATGCCGCCGGTGACACGGGAGTCGACCATGCCGCTGTCCCGCGCCCTGCGCGGCGTGGGGTCCACCCTTCTGGGTCCCGAGACCTACGAGGGCCCGCCCGACTCCGGCATGGCGGCCGAGCAGCACCGGCTCTTCGAGGTGACCGGCATGCACTCGGCAGCCATCGCCCCCATCCGCAGCGTGCGCGCGGTGCTGGGCGCGGTCACCCTCGGCCGCGCCGACCAGCCCGGGGCATACACCGCCACCGAGCTGGCCCTCCTCGAGGACATCGCGCGCCGCGCGGGCCTCGCCCTGGAGAACGCCCGCCTCTACCAGCGCCAGCGCGTGGTCGCGGAGACCATGCAGCGCCATCTGCTGCCCCAGCTCCCGCGCGTGTCCGGGCTCGCCATGACCTCCCGCTATCTGCCCGCGCCGGACGCCTCGGAGGTCGGCGGCGACTGGTACGACGCGTTCTCCCTGGAAGACGGCGCGACCGCGCTCGCCGTCGGTGACGTCGTCGGCCATGACCTGGACGCGGCGGCCGGCATGGCCCAGATGCGCAACATCCTGCGCGCCTACGCCTGGTCCCGGCAGAAGCCGCCGAGCGAGATCGTGCAGGAGCTGGACCGCGCGACCGTGCGCATCGCGGAGGTGGCCATGGCCACGGCGGTCTTCGGGCGGATGACGGTGAACGACGCCGGCGGGTGCACGCTGGCCTGGACGAACGCGGGCCACCCGCCACCGCTGCTGGTCAGCGCCGACGGCCTCGCCGAGTACCTGACCGACGGACACGGCGCCCTCCTCGGCGTGGTGCCCGAGGAGGACCGCCCCGACGCGACCCGGGAGGTGCCGCCCGGTGCGACGCTGCTCCTGTACACCGACGGCCTGATCGAGTCCCCGGGCCACTCCCTGGACGAGGGCCTCGAACGGCTACGCCGGCACGCCGCGTCCCTCGCCCACCGCCCCCTGGAGTCCTTCACGGACCTGCTGCTGGCACGGACGCGGCCCTCGGACAACGATGACGACGTGGCCCTGCTCGCGGTCCGGGTGCCCGCCACGAACGTGCGCACTTCCCGCTGAGCCGTGGAAGTAACCAGTGATTTGTGTGCTTGCGGGGACGAAGCAAGGGCATTCGGTGGCCAGGAGGTTGATAACAATGGTTCCCCTGCTTCTGGTTCTTCTTCTGGCCCTGGTGCTGTTCGGCGCGGGTTTCGCGCTGAAGGCGCTGTGGTGGATCGCGGTGATCGTGCTGGTGCTGTGGCTGCTGGGCTTCCTCTTCCGGCCCGCGGGCAGCGGCGGCCGCCGGGGGCGCTGGTACCGGTGGTAGACGACACGAGACGGGTCGCGAGACGGTAGGCGACGCGGACGTCGCGGTACTCCCGGCTGGGCACGACCTTCTCCGGGAGGTTGGTCCGCTCGCTGCCGGAGGATGACTCCCGGTCACCGTCGCCGGGGAAGCCGACGGCGGTCCGGGGCTCCTCCGCGAAGCGAAGACGGTCACCGCGGACCGTCGCCTCGAACGAGATGTCCGCTTCCGGGGATCCACCGGATCCCCGGCGGGCGCCCGTTCACGGCGGCTCGTCCCGCCGCTCCCGGACACGGCGGCGGACGGGACGGGCCGACCGCTCGTCATCGCCGCCGCCGTCATCACCACCGTCTCCGTCAGCGGAACGACGGGTACTGCGGGCGGTCCGGCCGCGTTCGGCGCCACCGCTCCTGCCGGCGGCCCTCTTGGCCGACCGCGCCGTCCGCCGGGCCGCACCGCGATCGGCCGCCTTCTTCGCCGCGTCGACCGCTTCTTCCCCGGCGTCGACCGCTTCCCCGACTCTGTCGGCCGCTTCCCCCACCACGTCGACCGTCTCGCCCTCGGTGTCTCCCGCCTTCTTCGCGGTGCGCCCGGCGGCCCGGCCGGTCTCCGGTACCGCCCCGGCGACGTCACCCACGACCGCACCGGCCCGGTCACCGACGTCCGCCACCACGCGCCCGGCTCCGCCGCCGACATCCTCGACGGCACCGCCCGCGCCCCGGCCGACGTCCTCCACGGCGGACCCGGCACCCCGGCCGACATCCTCGACCGCGCCACCCGCGCCCTCGCCGACGGACCGCACGGCGGACCCGGCACCCCGGCCCACATCCCCCACCGCCGAACCCGCGCCCCGGCCCACGTCCTCGACCGCGCGACCCGCGCCCCGGCCGACGTCCTCCACCGCGGACCCGGCACCCCGGCCGACGTCCTCGACGGCTCTGCCCGCCCCGGTGCCGAGTTCGCCGACGGCCAGCCGGGCCCCGCCGCCGACATCGCGCACCGCCGACCCGACGCCCCGCGCCAGCTCCTCCAGGATCTGCGGGTTGCGATCGAGGGTGGTGAGCACCCGGTTGATGATCATCGCGACGTTGTCGAGCCGCACCCTGAGCTGCGCCTGCGCCTCCACGCCCGAGATCCCCAAGTGCACGCGCCCGAGGGAGACATCGGCGCCCACGTTCAGCTTCAGCAGGTCCAGCACCTCGGCCTGGAGCGAGACGCGGGCCCGCAGATCCTCCACCTCCAGGTCGATCTGGTCGACCCTCAGCTCCGGGACGTCGAGGAAGACGTCGGGCTCCGCATCGGCCCGGCCCCTCCGGGCCGCCGACGGCTCGACCTCGTCCTCCTCGTACGCCTCGGGGCCCTCGGACTCGGCCAAGCCCTCGTCGTACTCGTCGTACAGCTCGGGTTCCTCGACGGGCCCGTCGTCGTCCTCGACGTCGTCGCGCATCCTGGCACCTCCGCGAGCTAGGCGGTTTTTGCCCTGTTCGCACCAGTATGAGGGCCACCCCGGAGACCCCCCGCCGCGGAAGGCCCCCGGACGCGGCCGCGCCCCGCGGCGTGCCAACGGTGCACACGGGAGCGCGCGACCGGGAGGCGGCGGCCGGCCGGTGGGCCGGACGGGTGACGGCGGCGGGCGCCGCCTTCGCCGGGACGTGCCCGTCAGTGCGGGCCGGTCAGGACGCGAAGGCGTCCACGCCCGTCAGCTCGGCCGACAGCGCCCACAGCCGGGCCGCCTGCTCCGGGTCGATCGCCCAGCCCTTGACGCCGGCGCGGTCGCCGGTCTCCGGAGCGGGTTCGGCGATGTCGCAGTCCTCCAGGTAGAGGCCGCCGAGCCCGTCGAGCCGGGGCGAGGTCGCCGCCCAGACCTGGGTGGCCGCGCCCTGCTGCGGGGTCTTGAATGCCTCGGGGTGGAGCACCGTGCCGTGCTCGTCGATCCAGCCGCGCTCGATCATCTCCTCCTTGGCCAGGTGCCGTTGGAGCGGGGTGAGGATGCCGCCGGGGTGCAGGGCGAACGCGCGGACGCCGGCGTCCCGGCCGAGCTTGTCGAGGTGGACGGCGAACAGGACATTGGCGGTCTTGGCCTGGCCGTAGGCCTCCCACTTGTCGTAGCCGTGCCGCCAGTGGACGTCGTCCCAGCGGATGCCGGCGGCGTGATGGCCGCGCGAGGACACGGAGACGACCCGGGCACCGCCCGGAGCGATCGCGGGCCACAGCCGGTTGACGAGGGCGAAGTGGCCGAGGTGGTTGGTGGCGAACTGCGCCTCCCAGCCGTCCCCCACCCGCGTCTCCGGGCACGCCATGATCCCGGCGCTGTCGATCACGATGTCCAGGGTCCGCCCGGAGTCGAGGAACCGCTCGGCGAACCCCCGCACGCTCTCCAGGTCCCCGAGATCCAGCTCGTCCATCTCGACCCCGGACAGCCCGGCCAGCGCCTGTTCGGCGGTTTCCGGACGACGCGCCGGTACGACGACCTGGGCACCGGCCCTGACCAGCGAGCGCGTGGTCTCCAGCCCGATGCCCGAGTAACCCCCGGTGACCAGAGCCAGTTTGCCGCCGAGGTCGATGCCCGCCAGGACCTCGTCCGCGGTGCTGGTGGCGCCGAACCCGGACCCGATCTTGTGCTGTGCAGTACTCATGCCGGGAACGCTACGAATTGGAGTGCCCTCCAAGTCAAGCGGCGCACCGAGCCGGCCGGCAACCTAAGGTACCGGCATGCCGATACCCGTACATGCCCTCGTCCACCGGCCGTTGACCGCCGAGGCCGTCGCCGAGCTGGTCGCCCTGCCGTACGTGCCGCCCGTCGGCGAGGACGACGACGCCGTCGAGGAGGAGCTGCGCAGGCGCGGCTGGGCCTGGGAGGACCTGGTGTGCGACTCGTTCCGCACCGGGCACGGGCATGTGCTGTGCAGTGAGTACGTCAGCCCGTTCGGAGAGTGGGAGGCGCGCACCTTCCTCGTCTTCGGGGAGTTGTACCCCGTGGACCCGGACGACACGGCGATGGTCAACGCGACCTGGCTGAACGGGTACATGGAGGGGTGGGAGAAGGTGCCCGGATGGAGCGCCAGGCGGCCCGCCACCGACCTGGACTGCGAGGCCGTCCTCGCGCAGGCGGCGGGGGCGGTGGCCGAGGTGCTCGGCGCGGCCCCCGAGCGGCTCCTCGTGTCCGCGCACACCGTGGGCCCGGGCCCCGCGCTGACCCACCGTGTCTGGCGCACCGCCACCCACGCCCTGATCCTCGGCCCGGCGGCCGACGAGGGCCCCTACGGCTACCTCACCCACCTCCAGCTGTCCGCCACCCCCCTCTCCTGCGCCCCCGGCCTGCCGCCCGCCGCCGCACAGGGCACGGCCGGCGAACAGGCCCTGGCGGACTGGATCACCGCGCACATCGGCTGGTAGCCGCACACCGCCCGCCGGCCCCGGCCGGAATACGGAAGCAGGGCCTGCGATCCGGTGGATCGCAGGCCCTGGTCGGACGGCCCGGGGCGCTGGAAGCGCTACCGGTCGGTGTCCTCGTGGGACAGTTCGACGTCGAAGTCCGTGGTGCCACCGGCGTCCAGGCGTACGGAGGTGGCGACCGGGGCGTATCCGCCGGCGATGACGGTGTACTCGCCGAGGTCGAGGTCGGTGAATCCGTAGGCGCCGTCGGGGCCGGTGGTCGCGGTGCCGAGCACATTGCCGGCCGCGTCCAGCAGCGTCACCTTGGCGTCGCCGAGCGGCCCGCCGGTGGCGGCGCTGATGACACCGTGGAGCTGGGCACCGGCTTCGAGACGGATCTCGCAGGGCTCGGCCGTACCGGGGGCGACCTCGACGGCGACGGCGGCCGGACGGTAGCCCGGCGCGTTCACGGCGAGGGTGTAGCTGCCGGGGACCAGGTCCGTGAGCGAGAAGGCACCGTCATCGGCGGAGGTCGCGGAGGACACGACCTCACCGCGCAGGTCCGTCGCGACCAGCAAGGCACCCGGCAGCGGGTTCCCCCCGGCCGCGTCCTTCACGGAGCCGGCGAGCGCGGCGGCGCTGCCGCCGAGCACGAGGTCGCAGACCACCGGGTCCTCGCCGACCAGCACCGTGACGGCCTGCGGCTGACGGGAACCCGCGGCGCCGATCAGCACATAGGTGCCGGCGCCGGGCACCGACAGCGTGTAGGTGCCGTCCGCGCCGCTGACCGCGCGGTCGAGCTGCCGGCCGCGCACGTCGATCAGGGTGACCACCGCCTGCGCGACCGGGGCGTCCGCACCGTCCAGCACCCGGCCGCGTACGCCCTGCCGGGCGGCGGATCCGGACTCGACGGCCGCGAGGGCCTCCTCGACGGATGCGGGGACGTCCTCGACAGGTGCGGCGGCGGGCGCCGGCGCCGGGGCGTTGTCCGCCGTCACGGCGCTGACCTGGGCGTCCTTCGCCTCGGTGCCCTCGGCCTGCGCGGTGTTCGCCTCCGCGGCCCGTGCCTCCAGTCCGGAGACCTTGCGCAGCGGCACCTCCTTGGTCCACACCGCGACCAGGAAGCCGAGGACCATGATGGCCGCGGCGCACAGGAACACCACGTGCATCGCGTCGGTGAAGCCCTCCTTGAAGGGCTGGGCCAGACGCGGGTCGAGCCGCTGGATGAAGGAGGAGTCGTCCAGCACGCCGGAGCCGCCGCTCGCGGCGGGGTCCTTGAGCATCTTCAGCACGGGCGCGTTCGCCGGGTCGGCGCGCACGGCCGGATCGTGCAGGGCGGCCTGGAACGCGGGGCTCTGGTACGCCGCCCTGAACGCCGAGCTGATCTTGTCGCCGACGGTGCTGAACAGCACGGACAGGAAGATCGCCGTACCGGCGGTGCCGCCCATCTGCCGGAAGAAGGTGGCCGACGCGGTGGCGACGCCCATGTCCTTGGGCTCGACGGAGTTCTGCACGGCCAGGGTCAGGATCTGCATACAGCCGCTGAGGCCGACGCCGAACAGCGCCATGTAGGCCATGGTCTCCGGCAGCGGGCTGTCCCACTGCACCCGGTAGTGGAACAGCACCATGGCGGCGATCAGCAGGAGTGTGCCGACGATCGGGAAGATCTTGTACCGGCCGGTCTTGGAGATGATGCGGCCGACCACCATGGTGCCGGCGATCATGCCGACCATCAGCGGCAGCATCAGCAGGCCGGACTTGGTGGGGCTGACGCCCTTCACGATCTGGAGGTACAGCGGGACCATCATCATCCCGCCGAACATGCCCATACCGATGAGCACGGACAGCAGGCTCATCTTGCTGAACACCGAGCTGCGGAACAGGCGCATCGGGATCAGCGCCTCGTCGCCCATGGCCCGCTCCACGAAGACCCAGGCCACCAGGCCGATCACGCCGACGGCGTAGCAGATGTACGCGTTGGCGGAGGTCCAGCCCCAGCTCTGGCCCTGCTCGGCCACGAGCAGCAGCGGCACCACGCCGATGGTGATGGTGAGCGCGCCCCACCAGTCGATGCGGTGCTCGCGCCGGGTGTGCGGGAGGTTGAGCACCTTGGCGACGACGAAGAGCGCGACGATGCCGATCGGGACGTTGACGAGGAACACCCAGCGCCAGCCCGCGATGGCCAGGATGCTGCTGCGGCCGGCCAGGAAGCCGCCGATCAGCGGGCCGAGGACGCTGGAGGAGCCGAACATGGCGAGCATGTAGCCCTGGTACCGGGCGCGCTCGCGGGGCGGCACGATGTCACCGATGATCGCCAGCGCCAGCGACATCAGACCGCCGGCGCCAATGCCCTGGAAGGCGCGGAAGGCGGACAGCGCGTTCATCGAGGTGGCGAAGGAACAGGCCGCCGAGCCGACGACGAAGATCGTGATGGCCGCGAGGAAGAAGGGCTTGCGGCCGTAGAGGTCGGACAGCTTGCCGTACAGCGGGGTGCTGATGGTCGACGTGATCAGGTAGGCGGTGGTGACCCACGCCTGCGCGCTGAGTCCGTGCAGGTCGTCCGCGATGGTGCGGATCGAGGTACTGACGATGGTCTGGTCGAGGGCCGCGAGGAACATGCCCAGCATCAGGCCGCTGAGGATCGTCATGATCTGGCGGTGCGTCAGCCGGCCGGCCGGTGGTGGCGACGCGGATATCGCTGGGGTTCCCCCGCGAGCCGGGGACGCGGACGTGGTCATGCGTGCAGATCTCCTTGCCTCGCCTCGCCCACCGGGTGCTGCCCGGTCCCGAGGCTCGTGTACGTGCTGTCCACCAGGTCGCCGTTGAGGCGCTTCAGCAGACGGGTGAGAAGGGTGCGGTCCTCGGCCGGCCAGGGCTCCAGGAGGCGGGTCAGTTCCGCCTCGCGGCGGCGTACGGCGTTCTGGTACGCGGCGCGCCCGGCCTCGGTCGCGCCGAGCAGCGAGCCCCGGCGGTCCTCCGGGTCCGGGTGGCGTTCGACCAGCCCCCGGTCCACGAGCGAGCGGACCTGCCGGCTGACCGTCGACAGGTCGAGGAAGACATCCGCCGCCAGGTCGGTCGCGCGGCACCGGCCACAGGTCACCAGCCGGGCGAGCAGCACACGGTCGGCGGCCCCGCACTCGAAGCCGGCGCGCTGGGTCCAGGCGGCGAAGAGCCGCATCAGGCGCACCATCTCGGCGCCCAGGCCGGACGCGGCGGCTTCGGCGCTCATGGCCTCGGCGATCGCCGTCGCGCCGCGCGCCTCCCCGGCGCGGGGTACGTCGTCCGTGCGCACGGCGTTCACGCGTACGGCGTCCGTGCGCGAGGCGTCCTCGTGGCCTCTCCGGCTCTCCGTGCCGATCATCACTCACATTCCGTTGCTTGCGGCTACCAAGTGAGTGTAGGGCCTGGCCGACGCCACCTGTACGCCAGTGTCCGGTCACGCTTCGGCAATACGACGGCCGACGGGATGAGGGGAGCAGGCTACCCGGCCAGGCTGTGCGCCAGGACCGCGCGTCCGGCTGGCCGGGCGACGCGGTACGGCCCCCCGGCCGGGCGGAACGCGCTCTAGGGTGACCGCTGCGGCGCTCGGCCCGTTGGAGCCGGGGGCGCCGGGCACGCACACACGGAGGGGCGGGGGGCAGCGGCTCGGGCCGGTCCGTGTACCGGGCGCGGCAAATCGAACACCTGTCGCCTCCCGTTCCCGGAACGTTCAACTCCCCACCCTGTCAGGGTTCTTCGACATGGGCCTACGGTCCTTGTGATCTTGAAGGAGGAGTTCATGGACGCAGTGCTCGCGGTGCGGGCGCGCGGGATCACGAAGTACTTCGGTGATGTGGTCGCGCTCGACGGCGTGGACCTGGATGTGACCCAGGGTCAGATCCATGGTCTCGTCGGGCCGAACGGCGCCGGCAAGACGACACTGCTCGGCCTGCTGCTGGGGCTGGCCGTCGCGGACGGCGGCGGTCTGGAGATCCTCGGTGTGCCGGTGGGACAGATGCTTTCGGCCGTTGACGGAGTGGCTGGATTTGTCGACGGGCCGGGCCTGTACCCGTCGTTGACCGCCCGGCAGAACCTCGCGGCGCTCGCCTCCCTGCGCGGGCGCGGCGCGCGGACGGCGGGGATCGAGGAGGTCCTCGCGGAGGTGGGTCTGCGGGACGTCGCCGACGACCGGGTGCGCGGCTTCTCGCTCGGGATGCGGCAGCGGCTCGGGCTCGCCGCCGCCCTGCTCACCCGGCCCCGGCTGCTGGTCCTGGACGAACCCGCCAACGGCCTCGACCCGTCGGGCAAGCGGCAGGTGCACCGCGTCCTGAACCGGCTCGCCGCGGACGGGACCAGCGTGGTGCTCTCCAGTCACCGGATGGACGACGTCGAGGCGCTGTGTTCGGAGGTCACCCTCCTCGCCACCGGACGGGTCGTCTTCTCCGGCCCGCTGACCAAGCTGGCCGCCGAGAACCGTGAGCTGGACTACCGGTTGCTCACTTCCGAGCCGGAGGCCGCGCGCCGGCTGGCCGACGAGGCGGACGGCGTGCGGGTCGTCGAGGGCGGCGGGACACACCAGGTGGACCAGGTGCTCGTCGTCCGCGCGCTGGTCCCCGCGCTCGACGAGCTGGTGGCGCGAATCGTGCGATCGGACATCGCGGTGCGCGAACTGACGCCCACCGTATCGCCCTTGGAGGCCGCGTTCCTCGCCCTGACCGAACAGCAGGAGGCCGACCGATGACCGCGATCCTCACCGAGGACGATGTCGCCCCGGCCCCCCGCGTCTCGGTGCGGCGTGGCTACCGCTTCGAGTTGGTCAAGCTGGTCTCGCAATCGCGGGTCCGCCTGCTGGTCCTGGCCTGCTGGATCGCGCCGGCGCTCTTCGTCGCGGCGGTGAGCCGGCAGAGCACGCTTCCCGCGGACACCCTCTTCGGCCGCTGGATGCACGCCACGGGATGGGCCGGACCGCTGGTGGTGCTCGGCTTCTCGGGCACCTGGGCGCTCCCGCTGCTCACGTCGATGGTCGCCGGCGACGTGTTCGCCGCCGAGGACCGGCTCGGCACCTGGCGCCACCTGCTCGTGGCGGTCCGGTCGCCTCGGCGGATCTTCGCGGCGAAGGCACTGTCCAGCCTCACCGTCATCCTGCTGCTCGTTGCCGGACTGGTGTGTTCCAGCGTGGCCGGCGGACTCCTGGCGGTCGGCGGCCACCCACTGGTCGGCCTCGACGGCCGGCTGCTGGCACCGGGGGACGCCGCCGCCAAGGTCCTGCTCGCCTGGGCCTGCGTACTCGCCCCGACCCTGGCCCTCGCCGCGATCGGGCTCCTGGGATCCATCGCACTGGGGCGGTCCCCGATGGGACTGCTGCTGCCCGCCCTCGTCGCGCTGGTGATGCAGCTCGCGCAGATGCTGCCGCTCCCCGTCGCCGTACGCCTCGCCCTGCCCGGCTACGTCTTCATCGCCTGGAACGGTCTGTTCACCGGCCCGGCACAGCTCGGCCCGCTGCTGATCGGTATCGCGGTGAGCCTGGCATGGACCGTGACCGCGACAGTGCTGGCCTACCTGCTCTTCCTGCGGCGTGACTTCACCAACCTGGCGAACGACGGCTCCGCGCGCCGTGCCGTCACCGCCGGACTCCTGCCGCTGGCCGGGCTGCTCGGCGTGACGGTCGCGGTCATCGCCGCGGCGACCCCGTCCACGGGTTCCGGTATCGAGCAGGCCAAGGTGGAGCGGTCGGTCGCCACGGCGTTCGCGCACCTCTACCGCATGCAGACCGACGAACTCAACCGCCCCGCCGTCACCGAAGCGCAGCTGAAGGCCACGGCGACGTGCAGCAAGGGCAACGTCCAGGACCACGCCACGGGGCCGGGCAACGACTGGCACTGCGTCATCTCCTGGCATCTGCCCCACGTCCGGACGACTGGTCAGGCCATCTACCAGCTGGACGTCACCTCAGACGGGCGGTTCGTCGCCGATGGCGACGGACCGAAGGAAGTGAACGGCTACTTCCTGGTGCGGACCCCGACCGGGGACGCGCCGAACCCGATGTGGCAGTTCGACGGAAACGTCGAACTGCTGTCGACCACCCCGAAGGGATAGCTCCATGCAGGTCTCACGCCGCAGACGTGTCGGGAAGGACCAGTCCGGCCTTCTCGGTAACCGTATCCGTCGCATTCCCATGGTGACGGCGGGCATAACCGCTCTGGCCGTCACCGCGGCCGGCACCGCTTACGCGTCGACCCACCAGTTCGGCTTCGCCCAGGTCGGCCAGACCACGGCCAAGGGCCAGGTCATCTCCAGCGACCAGTACCTCGCCCCGTACGGTGACCGCCTGGTCATCAACGACGGCAAGATCATGTCGTCCACGGTCAGCCCCGACGGCGCCTACCTGGCGGCCTCGGTGACCGACGGTGACGCGGCGCTGGTCATCGTGGACCTGAAGTCCTCGAAGGTGGTCCAGCGCATCGGCACCAGCGCGGCCGACGACCTGAAGATCAGCGGCACCGACGTGGGCCAGGAAGGCCCCGTGTACTCGCCCGACGGCAAGCAGCTCTGGCTGGGCCGGTCCGGCGGCTACACCAAGTTCACCGTGAACGCGGACGGCACGCTGTCCAGCCCGCAGAACATCACGATCGCGGCGAGCGGCTCCAAGAACGCGCTGTCGGCCGCGGCCGTCTTCTCGGCCGACGGCTCCACCGTGTACGCCGCCGTCAACGGCCAGAACCGCGTGGTCGCGCTCGACGCCGCGACCGGTGCCGTCAAGCAGAGCTGGAGCACGGGCAACGCCCCGCGCGGCATGGTCCAGGTCGGCGACAAGCTGTACGTCAGCAACGAGGGCGGCCGTCCGGCGAAGTCGGGCGACACCACGATGAACTCGTACGGCACCCAGGTGCCGGCCGACCCGGACACCGGTGCGTCCACCTCGGGCACGGTCAGCGTCATCGACCTGGCCAACCCGACCGCCGCCCCGGCGAGCATCGACGTCGGTCTGCATCCGACCGCCGTGTACGCCAAGAACGGCGTGGTGTTCGTCACCAACACCGCCGACAACAGCGTGTCGGTCATCGACACCAAGAAGGACAAGGTCGTCCAGACCATCGCCACCCAGCCGTGGCCGCAGGCGTCCGTCGGCTACGAGCCCGACGCGGTGACGCTGACCGACGACGGTCGCCTGCTCGTGACGCTCGGCCGTGCCAACGCGATCGCCGTCTACAAGTACTCCTCCGCCCAGGAGCCGGTCTCCTACGTCGGCCTGCTCCCGACGGACTACTTCCCGTCGGAGATCGCCACCGTCGGCGACCAGATCGTCGTCTCCAACACCCGTGGTATCGACGCCCTGCGCAAGAGCTCCAACCACGGCACCCACGACACCACGTCGAGCCTGACCCGGTTCGAGCTGCCGTCCGACGAGGTCGTCAAGAGCCAGACGCACAAGGTCTTCGAGCAGAACGGCTGGACCGCCAACTCGGTCAAGCGGGCCGAGAACAAGGGCAAGGTTAAGCCGGTGGCGGTCCCCGCCCGGCTCGGCAACCCCTCGACGATCAAGCACGTCTTCATGATCGTCAAGGAGAACCGGACCTACGACCAGGTCCTCGGCGACCTGCCGCAGGGCAACGGCGACCCGTCGCTGACGTCGTTCGGCGAGAACGTGACGCCGAACCAGCACGCGATGGCCGAGCAGTTCGGGCTGTACGACAACACGTACGACATCGGCACGAACTCCGCCGAGGGCCACAACTGGCTGATGCAGGCCGACGACCCGGAGTACACCGAGTCCTCGGCCGGTGAGTACACGCGCAGCTACGACACCGAGAACGACGTTCTGGGCCACCAGAAGTCCGGATTCCTGTGGACCGGCGCGCAGGCCGCCGGCAAGAGCGTCAAGGACTTCGGCGAGTTCCAGTCCTCCGAGACCAAGCCGTCCGGCGCGTCCTGGCAGAACCTGTTCTGCGACGCCAAGAACATGCAGTCGACCGGCGCGCAGACCGCCTACCCCATCCAGGTGGGTTCGGCGATCCCGTCGCTCAACAAGGTGTCGGTGCAGGGCTTCCCGATGTTCGACACCAGCGTGCCGGACGTCTACAAGGAGCAGGTCTGGAAGCAGGACTTCGAGAAGAACGGTCCTGCCGACCTGAACATGTTCTGGCTGTCCAACGACCACACCGGTGGTCCGGCGAACTCGGCCGCTCAGGTCGCGGACAACGACCTCGCGGTCGGCCGGATGGTTGACGAGATCTCGCACAGCAAGTACTGGAAGGACTCGGCGATCTTCGTCGTCGAGGACGACTCCCAGGCGGGTACCGACCACGTCGACGGCCACCGTGCCCCGGTCCAGATCATCAGCCCCTGGGCCCAGCACGGCACGGTCGACAGCCACTACTACTCGCAGATCACGATGATCCGCACCATCGAGCAGATCCTCGGGATCGACCCGATGAACCAGAAGGACGCCGCGGCCACCCCGATGACCGCCGCGTTCACCGACAAGCCGGACTACACCCCGTTCACCGCGCTGCCCAACCGCACCTCGCTGACCACGGGCCTGGCGACCACGCCGTCCTGCGGTCCGGACGTCCCGGCCCCGGCGGACCCGGCCGCGGCGCCCGCGCCGACGGGGAAGGTGCCGGCGTCGGAGAAGACCGTCGCGGCGAAGTGGAACACCTGGAAGTCGCAGCAGCGGCTGACCGGCTCCAAGGCCGTGCCTGACTTCGCCAACCCCGAGCAGATGAACCGCTTCACCTGGTACGAGGCCCACGACTGGGCCAAGCCGTACCCGGGCGACAAGAAGATATACGCGCCCAGCGAGGTGCCGGGTGCCTCCATCCCGTCGTCGGAGAACGACGGCTGACGCACCTGACGGTGTGCGGGGCCCCTGGCCGGCGTGACAGCCGGCCAGGGGCCCGCTGTTTCCCGGGCCGCCTCCCGGTGCAGGTTCCCCCCATGTCCGAAGCTTCCTCGGGACAGTGGCCGTCCGGCTACCTCGGCCGCTCCGCCACCGCCGCCGACACCGCCGCGGTGCACCGTCTGGTCAGCGCGTACGAGCACGAACTGCATGGCCGTGTCACGACCGGCGCCGAGCGTGTCACCGCCGATCTCGGTCTGTCCGGGCGGGAATCGTCCGGTGCCGCGGTCCTGGTCCTCGACCGCGCCGGGGACGCCGCGGCCTGGGGCCGGGTGCGGGGGCGGCGGGCCACCGTCCATGTGCATCCCGGCCACCGGGGGCGGGGGCTCGGCGCCTCCCTCCTCGCCTGGACCGAGGCACGGGCCCGGGAGCTGGGAGGCGACCGGCTGGCCCAGACGGTCGCCGACGCCGATCTCGCGGCGACGGCCCTGCTGCGCTCCGGCGGGTACGCCGGGCTGGTCACCGAATGGCTGCTGGAGATGGCGATGCCCGTCGAGCCGGAGGTGCCCGAGCCGCCTGCGGGGATCACCGTGCGGGCGTTTCGCGCGGGCGACGAGGAGGCGGCGTACCGGCTCACCGAGGACGCGTTCGACGAGTGGCAGCAGCGGCGCAAGTCGTACGCCGAGTGGGCGCGGCACACGGTCGGGCGGGCGACGTTCGCGCCGGCGGCGTCACCGGTCGCCTTCGCGGGCGGACGGATGGTCGGTGCGGTGCTGTCGCTGGACCCGGGGGCCGGCGGGCGGCCGGGGGCGGCTCTGGTGCCGGGCGCGCCGGGTGGCGACGAAGGGTACGTCGAGCGGGTCGCGGTCCGTCGCGACCAGCGCGACCGGGGCATCGCCCGGCTGCTGCTGCGACAGACGTTCCGTGCCTTCTACCTGCGGGGGAAGCGGAGCTGCACCCTGTGGACGCATTCGGACACGGGGGCGCTGCCGCTGTACGAGCGGCTCGGGATGACGGTCCGGCGCAGCTCCACGGTGTACGTCAAGGCGCTCGTCGCGGACTAGTGGTCAGGCGCGCGTCAGCGCCGTGTCAGGGGCCGCTGTCATTCTCTTCTTGTGAACGGAACGGGGCGCCGCCCCGGACCGGGAACAAGGAGAGGTGCCCGGAGCGGTTGATCGGGGACCAGCGAGTTCGCCTCAAGGTCGGACCCCCAGGGGTCCACGCAGGTTCGAATCCTGCCCTCTCCGCCGACACGGTCCACCCTCAATCCGCCGCCGGCGGGGACCAGGGCTTGGGCGGGGGCGGCGGCCCCTCCCACGCGCCGCGGAACTTCTCCCTGAGGCTCTTCGACGGTGCCTCCTTCTCCTCCCGTACGTGCATGAGCCGGGCGGTGCTCACGCGTATGTGGTACTGGTGTCCGCGCAGCCCGACGAGGACCACCCACGACCCGTCCTGGGCGAGAAAGGCGTGCCGGGACGGCCGGTCCCCCAGGCTGAGGTACCCGGTCAGGGGTGTCGGCACGTAGTGCAGGGCGGCGTCCTCGGCCACCGCGGCGACCCTGGCCTCGTCCCCCTCGACCCGGTGCGCGGCCGCCAGTCTCCAGTGGTGCAGTTCGAACTCGACGGCGTGCAGGTGTTTCGTCTCCCGTATGTCCTCCTCGATGAGGACGTACCAGTCAGCGCTCATGATCCGCGCATCCTGTCACGGGCCCTCGGTCCGCGTCTCGTCCGAGCGGGTGCCTTCCGGCGTGCCGGGCCGGTGTCCCCCGCCGTCGCTCGCCGGTGGCTCCTAGCCTCGACCCATGCCCCGGCTTCCCGCACGCCTACGCCTGTCTGCGGAACTCCTGGAGTCGCCGTGATCACGCACCCCAGTTACACCGTCGAGCCGTGGTCCCTGCGCGAGACCGAGCTGAACCTGGAGGTGCTCGCCCAGAGCGAGTCGGTGTTCGCGCTGTCGAACGGGCACATCGGCTGGCGCGGCAACCTGGACGAGGGTGAGCCCCACGGGCTGCCGGGCGCCTATCTCAACGGAGTCCACGAGCGGCATCCGCTGCCGTACGCGGAGGCCGGTTACGGCTACCCCGAGTCCGGCCAGACGGCGATCAACGTCACGGACGGCAAGGTCGTCCGGCTGCTCGTGGACGACCACCCGTACGACCTGCGCTACGGTCGGCTGCTGTCCCACGAGCGGGTGCTCGACTTCCGCACCGGTGTGCTCAGCCGCACCGCCCGCTGGACCTCGCCCGGCGGCCGCACGGTCCGCATCACCTCACGGCGGCTGGTGTCCTTCGCCCAGCGCGCGGTGGCCGCCGTCGTCTACGAGGTGGAGCCGGAGGACGGACCGGCCTCGGTGGCCATCCAGTCCGAGCTGGTCGCCAACGAGCAACTCCCCCGTCTCCAGGGCGATCCGCGCGTCGCCGCCGCGACCGAGTCCCCGCTGACGGCGGAGGAGCACTACGCCGAGGAGACCCGGCTGCGCCTGGTGCACCGCACCGAGCGCAGCGGGCTGCGGGTGGGCGCGGCGGCCGACCACCTCGTGGAGGGGCCCGGGGGCACCCACTGGACGGCGCAGTGCGAGCCCGACGTCAGCCGGCTGACGGTGACCGCCGACCTGGTGCCCGGACAGCCGCTGCGGCTGGTCAAGTTCGTGGCCTACGGCTGGTCCGGGGAGCGTTCGCTGCCGAGCATGCACGACCAGGTGGACGGGGCGGTGGCGGTCGCCGTCAGCACCGGCTGGGACGGCCTGGTCGCCGCCCAGCGGGAGTACCTGGACCGGTTCTGGGCCGGTGCGGACGTCGAGGTGGAGGGGGACGCGCAGATCCAGCAGGCGGTGCGGTTCGCCCTGTTCCACGTGTTGCAGGCGGCGGCCCGCGGCGAGGACCGGGCGATCCCGGCGAAGGGGCTGACCGGGACCGGGTACGACGGGCACTCGTTCTGGGACACCGAGTCGTACGTGCTGCCGGTCCTGACGTTCACCGCCCCCGAAGCCGTGGCGTCCGCCCTGCGCTGGCGGCACAGCACCCTGCCCGCGGCCCGTGAGCGCGCGCGTCAACTGGGGCTCGCCGGCGCGGTGTTCCCCTGGCGGACGATCGACGGCGCCGAGTGCTCCGCCTACTGGCCGGCCGGCACCGCCGCCTTCCACATCAACGCGGACATCGCGCTGGCCACGGTCCGGTACATCGCGGCGACCGGGGACGAGGACTTCGAGCGCGGGGTGGGGACCGACCTGCTGGTGGAGACCGCCCGGCTGTGGCGTTCCGTCGGCCACCACGACCCGGAGGGCGTCTTCCACATCGACGGGGTCACCGGGCCCGACGAGTACAGCGCGATCGCCCGGGACAACCTCTACACCAACCTGATGGCACGTCAGAACCTGCTGGCGGCCGCGGACGTGGCCACCCGGCACCCGGACCGGGCCGACGAGCTCGGCGTGGACGACGAGGAGGCGGCGGCCTGGCGGGACGCCGCGGCCCGGATGGCCATCCCGTACAACGGGGCCCTGGGCGTGCACGAACAGTCCGCCGGGTACACGCACTTCCAGCGCTGGGACTTCGAGGCCACCCCGCCCGAGAACTACCCGCTCATGCTCAACTACCCCTATTTCGACCTGTATCGCAAGCAGGTGGTGAAGCAGGCCGACGTGGTGCTGGCGATGCTGGAGTGCCCGTACGCGTTCACCGAGGAGGAGAAGGCACGCAACTTCGCCTACTACGAATCGCTGACGGTGCGCGACTCCTCCCTGTCGGCGTGCTGCCAGGCGGTGCTCGCCGCCCAGACCGGGCACCTCAGGCTGGCGTACGCCTATCTCGCCGAGGCCGCGCTGATGGACCTGGACGACCTGGAGCACAACACCCGCGACGGACTGCACATCGCCTCCCTCGCCGGGACGTGGATCGCCCTCGTCGGCGGCTTCGGGGGCCTGCGCTGGCACCTCGGCAAGGGCGAGCGGCCGGATGTCCTCGGCTTCGCGCCGCGCCTGCCGGAGGCGCTGTCCCGGGTGGTGTTCACGGTGCAGTTGCGCGGGCGCCGGCTGAAGGTGGACATCGGTCCGGCGCAGGTGCGCTACCGGCTGGTGGAGGGCGACCCGGTGACGGTCCTCCACTGCGGCGAACCGCTCACCGTGACCACCGACGCGCCGCAGGACCGCCCGGTCCCGCCTCCGCCGGTGCGCCTGGAGCCGCAGCAGCCCCGGGGGCGGCGCCCGCAGGGGCTGGCCGAGCCGGACGAGACGCCGGAGCAATAGCCGTACGGGCGGCGCGGATCCGTCCCGCGCCGCCCGCGGGAGGGCCGGTGGGAGGGGCCCCGGCCGTTCACCCGGACGGGTGGATGCCGCCAGGAGTCACGGCTCGCACGCATGACCGGCCCCCAGGCGGTGAGACATCGGTCATGGAGACGAACAGATGAACACGGACGAACCGCTGCGGGGTGAGCCGTTACCGGCCGCCGCGCGCTTCCCGGCCGCGTCCGACGTGGTGTTCACGGCGGACTTCACCTCCACGGCCCAGTGGGTCGCGGGCCGTTCGCGGGCGTTCCCGGGCGGCGGCCCGGCGCATCCGGACGACGACAGGCTGGACCGGCTGGTGTCCGACCCCGGCTACTGCCGCTCGGGCGTCTTCCGGGCCACCCGCCGCACGGACGGCCGCTGGGACACCGGGCTGCTGACCACCGAGGGCAGCCGGGAGGGGTTCACCGTGCGGCCGGGCGACGTGCTGGAGACCCGGGTCCGGCTGCCCCGGGAGACCGGCGCCTGGCCGGCGATCCGGACCTGGCGGGACGGCGGCCAGGGGGTGGACGTGTTCGAGTATCACGTGGACATCCCCGGCCACCTGGAGTTCAACAACGGTGTGCGCAGCGCCAGTTGCCACGTCCGGGACGACGCGGTCCGCCCCGGCGCCTGGGTGGACCTGCGCACCGAGTTCGGGCCCCGCTGTGTGATCTGGTCGCTGAACGGCGCCTCGGTCTTCGCGGACCACCGGGGGGTGGGGCAGGCCTGGCGGGCCCATCTCGTCGTCGGCCTCTCGGTGTGCGCCGGGCGCTACCACCCGCCGCTGGATCCCGCGACGAACGAGATATCGTTCGAGGTCAGCTCCCTGACCGTGCGCCGTCCGGCCGGTGGCGGGCGTACCGGGTACGCGCGACCGGTATGAGCTGTCCCCCAGATCCCCGTGCCGAGGTGGTCCGTCGTGTCCGTGCCGAGTCTGCTCGCGGTGTTCGCCCACCCGGACGACGAGTCGCTGTCGGCGGGCGGGGTGCTGGCCCGGCACGCGGCGGCGGGCGCCCGTACCGCGGTCGTCACGGCCACCTGGGCCGCGGGCACCGGGCGGGCGGCCGAGCTGGCCGAGGCGGTGCGGATCCTCGGCGCCGGCGAGCCCCGGCTGCTGGGGTACGCCGACGCGCGGGTGCCGTGGTCGGCGCCGGGCCGCCCACGGTTCCGCGACGCGCCGCTGGACGAGGCCGTACGCCGACTGGTGGCGCACATCCGCGAGTTCCGCCCGGAGATCATCGTCACCCACGACGCGTACGGCGGGCTGACGGGGCACCCGGATCATGTGCACACCCACCGGGTGACCGTGCTCGCCGCCCAGGCGGCCGGGCTCGCGCGGTTCCACCCGGACGCCGGTGACCCCTGGCAGCCGCGCGCCCTGTACCTGGCCACCCATCCGGAGTCGGCCGTCCCGGCGCTGCGGGAGGTGCTCGGTGAGCGCAAGACGGTGTACAGCGTTCCGGACGAACAGGTCACCGCGACGGTCGATGTCGTCCCCTGGCCGGACCGGAAGACCGCGGCCGTCCTCGCGCACCGCTCCGAGGTGGAGCGCGGGGCCGTACCGGGGCTGCTCGCCGGTCTCTCCGCGGCCGAGCGGCGGCGGCTGATGGGCACCGAGTGGTTCATCCGGCACGGCCTCGGCACGAGGGCGCGGGCGCGGACGGAGCTGACCGGCTGACCGCCGAGAGGCGGGCGCACGCCCGATTGGCCATGCTGGGCTGAGAGTGGCAGTTCTGCGCGACAAGGAGCACGGCATGCCGACGGACACGATCGGACGATTCATGGCGGCTCTGGACCGCGATCAGCGGGAGGCCGTCGGCGCGAAGCCGCGCGCCGAGCAGGAGCAGCTGGCCGCGGCCTGGGAGCGGGAGCTGGAGGCGGACGACGAGCTGGACACGCTGGACGAGCTGTCCCCGCCGGCGGCGGAGGCGGAGGCGGCACGCCGGGTCCTGCACCGCGAGGCCGGGTAGCGGGCGCCTCTTTCGCCGGATCCGGCCCGGCGTGGCCGGCGCGCGCCGAGGACGACCCTGCCGACGGGTCCCGCGGCGCCGGCGGCTACTGTCACCTGTCGTCCGGTGTGCTCCCTATAGGCAGGTGGAGGCAGCTTTTCCATGTCTGGTCCCGCGACGGCCGTCCTGGCGGCCGGAAGCCTGCCGGAGCTGACACCCGCACGCGCGCTCGGGTCGTGGCAGCTCGACGTGCCCGCGCTGATCCTGATCGCGCTCCTGGGCGGCCTGTACGGCTGGGGTGTGCTGCGGGTGCGCCGGGCGGGCGGTGCCTGGTCGCCGGGCCGGATCCTGGCCTTCGCGCTGCTGGGGCTCGGCGGACTCGCGGTGGCCACCATGTCGAGTCTCGCGGTCTACGACCATGTGCTGTTCTGGCCGGCCGCGGTGCAGAACGTCCTGCTGGACCTCATCACCCCGCTGGGCCTGGCCCTGGGCGATCCGCTGCGCCTCGCCGTCGAGGCGCTGCCCGGCGACGGCGCCTCCGCGCGGGTGCGGCGGGTGATGACCGGGCGGGTCGTACGGCTGCTCACCTTCCCCCTGGTCAGTACCGCCCTGGTGCTGGGGACCGAGCTGACGGTCTACTTCACGCCGTACTTCTCCACCGCCCTGCGCGTGGGCTGGCTGCACGAGCTGATGTACCTGCACCTGCTGGCGGCCGGCTGTCTCTTCGTGGTGCCGGTCCTCACCCGCGAGGAGGCGCTGCCCAAGTGGTGCAGCCACCCGGTGCGCGCGGCGCTGGTGTTCCTGGACGGCGTCATCGACGCGGTGCCCGGTCTCGTGGTGATGACCCACGGCACGCTGATCGCCGGGGCCTGGTACCTGCACCACGCGCCGGCCTGGTCGCCGGACGTCCAGCACGACCAGCAGATCGGCGGCGGCGCCATGCTGAGCATCGCCGAGCTGGTCGCGCTGCCGTTCCTGCTGGCGATCCTGGTGCAGTGGGCGCGCGCCGAGCGCGTCCAGGCCGCGGCGCTCGACCGGCGTCTGGACCGGGACCTCACGCCGGTGGTGTCCCCGGCGCCCGAGCCCGGCCGGGCCCCGGGCGGGTCCGACGGGGCCGGTGCGGTGCGGGTGCGGCCGTGGTGGGAGACGGAGCAGAACGAGGTGGCGGCGCGGATCCGCCGCCAGCGCGGCGAGGACTGACCTCCGTGGAAGCGTCCCCCACCACGGATCAGGGCCGGGCGCCCCGGGCCAGGATGACGGCGTACCGGCACTCGGCGCCGGTGGTGTTGGCGAAGACGCGCGGGGCGGGGTCGCCGAGTTCGAGAGTGTCCCCCGGGCCGAGTTCGTGGTCCTCCTCGCCGTCGTGGAAGGTCAGCCGGCCGTCGAGGACCCAGACGACCTGTTGCACGAAGGCGAAGGCCGCGGCCGGGTACGGCACCCGGGCCCCGGCGGGCAGCCGGATCTCCGCGACCTCCGCGGGGAAGCGCGGGCCGGTGATCTGACGGCGCCGGTAGCCGGTGGCCGGGTCCTGCCACTCGGGCGCTCCGGTACGACGGCACACGCCCGCTTCCCCCTCCGGGCCTTGGACCGGCCCCGGCTGCGTGCCTTCCGCGAGGGCGAGCAGCGAGGCGACGCTGAGCTGGAAGGCGGCGGACAGCTTGCCGAGGACGACGGCGGTGGGGCTGCTCTCCCCGCGCTCGATCCGGTTGATCATGGCCCGGGAGACCCCGGACGCCTCCGCCAGCCGGGCCAGGGTCCAGCCGCGCCGTTCCCGTTCGGCACGGATCCGGGCCGCGATGCGCCCCACCAGGGGATCTACCATGTTGGACATGCTTCCAATATATGAGAGAGACCGGACGGTGACCGTTCGCCCGGCGTGCGCCGGTGACGCGGAGGCGGTGCGCGAGATCCGCAACCACGCGATCGAGCACTCGACGGCCCTGTGGACCGAGACCGGGCAGTCGCCCGCCGAGGGCGCGGCCTGGCTGGCCCGGCACCTGGAGCGCGGCTCGGCGTTCGTGGCCGAGGCGGACGGCGAGGTGGTGGGGTTCGCCGTGTTCGCGCCGTGGCGGGAGCTGGAGGGATACCGGCACACGGTGGAGGACTCGGTCTACGTCCGCGAGGGCCGGCACGGGCTCGGCATCGGCTCCGCGCTGCTCACCACCCTCATCGAGGCCGCGCGCACGGCGGGCCATCACCTCGTGATCGCCGGTATCGAGGCGGGCAACGGCGCCTCGATCCGGCTCCATGAACGCTTCGGGTTCGAGCACGCCGGCACGGTGCGGGAGGCCGGGATCAAGTTCGGCCGCCGGCTCGATCTGACGCTCATGCGGCTGGCGCTGGACTGAACCGCGGCACCGGACTCCTGGACTCGTCGGGCGTATCCCGAGATGCGGTGCGGGCCGGGCGGCCGTTTACTGAAGCCCGCCCGGTGCGTTGCCGAACGCCACCCATGGGCGCCGTGGGCGGTGGAGGTGGAGCGGGCGTGAGCGGCACGGTCGGGCGGTCCCCCGCGGCCGGCGACCCCGGGCGGGTGCTGCTGAGCCGCGGCTATCTCCGGCTCCTTCCCCTCTCGCTGTGCCTCGGCGTGCCCATCGCGCTCGCCAGCTTCTTCTTCGTCGGCCTCCAGCACTGGCTCCAGCACCAGGTGTGGCAGGAGCTGCCGCACGCGCTCGGGTTCGGGCGCGCCCCCTGGTGGTGGCCGCTGCCCGCGCTGACGCCGGCCGGACTGATCCTCGCCCCCGTCGTCACCCGGCTGCCCGGGGCCGGCGGGCATGTCCCGGTGCACGGTCTGGGCGGCGATCCCATCGGCCCCCGGGCGCTGCCGGGCGTGGCGCTGGCCGCCGTACTCACCCTTCCGCTGGGCGTGACCCTCGGTCCCGAGGCGCCGCTGATGGCGGTCGGGTCCGCGCTCGCCCTGCTCGGGGTGCGCGCGCTGCGGCGGCATCCGGCCGATCCCGCCTCGGTCGCGGTCGTGGCCACCGCGGGGTCCACGGCGGCCATCTCCACCATTCTGGGCGGTCCGGTGGTGGCCGCCATCATGGTCGTGGAAGCCGCCGGTCTCGCCGGGCCCCGGCTCGCCGTGCTGTTGCTGCCGTGTCTGACCGCGAGCGGGGCCGGCGCGCTCGTGTTCACCGGGTTCGGCCACTGGACCGGCCTGTCGATCGGCGCCCTCGCGCTGCCGACGGTGCCGCCGAACACCGTCCCGGACGCGGGCGACTTCCTGTGGGGGCTGCCGGCGGCCGCGCTGATCGCCGTACTCGTCTCGGCGGCCCACGGGCTCGGCGAGCACACCCACCGGTGGACCTCCGCGCGCGGTACGGCGGTGCGCACCGTGGCGTGCGCCATGGCCGTGGGGGTCTGTCTGACGGCGTACGCCCTGCTGACCGGCCGCTCGCCCGAGGAGGCGGCGCTGTCGGGACAGGCGACGCTCGGGCGACTGGCCGAGAACCCGCACGGCTGGTCCGTGCTCGCGCTGGTGGCCCTGGTCGGCTGCAAGGCGCTCGCCTGGGGCGTCAGCCTGGGCAGCCTGCGCGGCGGCCCGATCTTCCCGGCCGTGCTGATCGGGGCGGCGACCGGCCTTGCCTGCGCGGGCCTGCCCGGCCTCGGGGCCACCCCTGCGTTCGCGCTCGGCATCACGGCGGCGACGACGGTCGTCACCGGGCAGCCCCTCACCAGCTGCGTCCTGGCCGTACTGCTGCTCGGCCGCGACGCGTACAACCAGATGCCGCTCATCGTCCTCGCGGCGGTGACCGCCCTCCTCGTCAGCCGTCTGCGGGGCCACCGCCGGTCGGCGCCCACGCCGGCCGACGCATAGGGTTCACTCCGCCCGACCGCCGAACTGCCAGGGGTGGACCTCCACGTCGGCGTAACGGTCCCGGGTCAGCAGGGCACGGGCGGCGGCCGGGTCGGGGGCCCTGAGCAGGGCCGCCGTGCCCAGCCAGGCGGTGGCGTCGTCGGAGAGCAGGGGACCGTAGGCGATGAGATCGTCGCCGCGCCCGGCCGGAACCGTGAGGTCGGCGGCCTCGCCCGCGCCGAGGCCGAGCACCAGGTAGCGGTTACCGCCGGTACGGCCGCCGGGGAAGTCCCACATGGTGCGCCCGAGCAGATTGCGCCAGCGCCGCAGCAGCACGTCCCGGTAGACGCCCGCCTGCCAGCCGGGCTCCTCGAAGGCGAACGCCCGGGCGGTCGCGGCATCCGGCAGGTCCAGGATGTGCACGCTGCCGGTGGGCGCCGAACCGTCCTCCGCGAGCGTCGGACCGCGGGCGATCATCTCCTTGTCGAACCGGTCCATGTAGGCCCAGTGCTCCTCTAGCAACTCCATGCGGAGCGGGAGGGAGCCGGACCGGTCGCGGTGGTGGCAGAGGAATTCCATGGGCACACCCTCTCGCACCGGGGGCGCTCCGCGTGCGGCGCCGGGAGAAAGCGGGCAGGGTGGGGACGGCGGCCGTCCGCCCGCAGGTCCGGTCGCCGGAAGATGCCGAGGAGAAGCGATGTCCGACGCCGTAGCGCCCGCACAGCCGGTACTGGAACCCGCGGCGGCCGAGTTCGCCGCGGCGACCGCGAACCCGCCGTTCCTGTTCGAACTGCCACCCGCGGAGGGCCGCAAGGCGGTCGACGAGGTGCAGTCCGGGGACGTCGGGAAACCGGCGGTCGACGAGGAGTGGATCACCGTCTCGGGCGGGCCGACCGGCAGCGTCCGGGCGCGGATCGTCAGGCCACCCGGGGTCTCCGGCAGCCTCCCGGTCATCCTCTACCTGCACGGCGCCGGCTGGGTGTTCGGCAACGCCCACACCCATGACCGGCTGGTGCGCGAACTGGCCGTCGGGGCGCGGGCCGCGGTGGTCTTCCCCGAGTACGACCTCTCGCCCGAGTCCCGCTACCCCGTCGCCATCGAGCAGAACCACACCGTCGCCCGCTGGGTGGTGGAGCAGGGCGCGACCAAGGACCTGGACGGCTCCCGGCTGGCCGTGGCCGGGGACTCGGTCGGCGGCAACATGAGCGCCGCCCTCACCCTGATGGCCAAGGAGCGCGGCGGCCCCGCGCTGGTCCAGCAGGTGCTGTTCTACCCGGTCACCGACGCGAACTTCGACACGCCGTCGTACCACCAGTTCGCCACCGGCTACTTCCTGCGCCGCGACGGGATGCGGTGGTTCTGGGACCAGTACACGCCCGACGCCTCCGACCGCGCCCAGATCACCGCCTCGCCGCTGCGCGCCACCACCGAGCAGCTCAGCGGCCTGCCGCCCGCGCTGGTCATCACCGGCGAGGCGGACGTGCTGCGCGACGAGGGCGAGGCCTACGCGGCCAAGCTCCGCGCGGCCGGCGTCCCGGTGACCGCCGTGCGGTTCCAGGGCATCATCCACGACTTCGTCATGCTCGACGCCCTGCGCGACACCCACGCGGCACGGACGGCCGTCGACCTGGCGGTCCGCACCCTGCGCCAGGCGCTGCACGCGGGCTGAGGCGGGACGCTTCAGGCGTTCTCGTCGGTCTTGCCGGCCTTGTCGACCGTGCAGTGCAGGGAGTCCTTCACCACGTCGGCGACGATGGTGTCCCCGGGCTCGGCCTCGCCGCTGAGCAGCAGCGTGGCGATGCGGTTGTCGAGCTCCGTCTGGATGGTGCGGCGCAGCGGGCGGGCGCCGAACTCCGGCTGGTGGCCGTGCGCGATGAGCAGCTTCTTCGCGGAGTCCGTGACGTCCAGCGTCATTCCCTGGGCGTGCACCCGGTGTTTGCTCCGGTCCAGCAGATGGTCCACGATCTCCGACAGATCGTCCGCGGTGAGCCCGTGGAAGATGATGATGTCGTCGATGCGGTTGAGGAACTCCGGCAGGAAGCGGTCCCGCAGGTCCTCCATCAACTCGTCCTTCAGTTCCGACACGTCGCCCTTGTGGTCGAGGATGCGGTGCGCGCCGATGTTGGACGTCATGATGACGACGCAGTGCCGGAAGTCGACGGTACGGCCCTGGGAGTCGGTGAGGCGCCCGTCGTCCAGGATCTGGAGCAGGGTGTTGAAGACGTCGGGGTGCGCCTTCTCCACCTCGTCGAACAGCACGACGCTGTACGGCTGCCGGCGCACCTTCTCGGTGAGCTGGCCGGCCTCCTCGTAGCCGACGTATCCGGGCGGGGCGCCGACGAGGCGGGCGACGGTGTGCTTCTCCTGGAACTCGCTCATGTCGAAGCGGACCATGTGGTCCTCCTCGCCGAACAGCAACTCGGCGAGTGTCTTGGCGAGTTCGGTCTTGCCGACACCGGTGGGGCCGAGGAACAGGAAGGAGCCGACCGGCCGGTCGGGGTCGCCCATGCCCGCGCGGTTGCGGCGTACGGCCTGGGAGACCGCGGTGACCGCCTCGTCCTGGCCGACGATGCGGGCGTGCATCGCCTCCTCCAGCTTGAGGAGTTTCTCCTTCTCGCTCGCGGTGAGCTGGGAGACGGGGATCCCGGTGCGCCGGGAGACGACGTCCGCGATGTCGGAGGCGGTGACGGAGACGACGCCCTCCCGGCGCTCCTCGATACCGGCGAGTTCGGCCTCGGTCTCGAAGACCTCCCGCTTCAGTTCCGAGGCCCGCTCGAAGTCCTCGGCGGCCACGGCCTGTTCGAGTTCACGGCGCAGCTTGGCGATACGGTCCTCGCGGCTGACGACCTCGGTGGAGCGGCCGGCGCTGCGCAGCCGTACCCGGGCGCCCGCCTGGTCCATGACGTCGATGGCCTTGTCGGGCAGGAAGCGGTCGGTGACGTACCGGTCGGACATTTCCGCGGCGGCGGCCAACGCGTCGTCGTCGAAGCGGACCTGGTGGTGCGCCTCGTAGACGTCCCGCAGTCCTTCGAGGATCTGCACCGTCTCCTCGACGGTCGGCTCGGGCACCATCACCGGCTGGAACCGGCGCTCCAGGGCGGCGTCCTTCTCCACGTACTTGCGGTACTCGTCGATGGTGGTGGCGCCGACGACGTGCAACTCGCCGCGTGCCAGGGCGGGTTTGAGCATGTTGCCCGCGTCCATGGAGCCCTCGCCGGTGGCCCCGGCGCCGACCACCGTGTGCAACTCGTCGATGAAGAGGATGATCCCGCCGCTCGCGGCCTGGACGTCCTCGATGACGTTCTTCAGCCGCTCCTCGAACTGGCCCCGGTACTGGGCGCCGGCCACCATGCCCGACAGGTCGAGCGCGACGACCCGCTTGTCCTTCAGGATGGCGGGGACCTCGCCGGCCACGATGCGCTGGGCGAGGCCCTCCACGATGGCGGTCTTGCCCACGCCGGGTTCGCCGATCAGCACGGGGTTGTTCTTCGAGCGCCGGGACAGGATCTCGACGGTCTGCTCGATCTCCTCGGCGCGGCCCACCACCGGGTCCAGCCGGCCGGCCCTGGCCTCGTCGGTCAGGTCGCGGCCGAACTCGTCCAGTGCGGTGGCCGGCTCCCTGCGCTCGGCGGGCGCGTTCTCGGTGCGGGCGGCCTGTTCGGCGAGGCCCACCAGCTTCCGGGTGTCCAGGCCCTCGGCCCGCAGCAGCCGGGAGGCACCGGCGTCGCTGTCGCCGAGCAGCGCGGCGAGGATGTGTTCGGGTCCGATGTACGACACCCCGGCCGCCTGGGACTGGGCGAAGGCGGCGCTGAGGGTGCGCTTGGCCGCCGGGGTGAGCCCGGGGCGCGCGGCGGGCTGGCCGGACTCGCGGGGCAGGATTCTCGCGATCTCCTCGGCGAGGGTGTCGGGGTCCACGTCCACCTGGAGCAGGAGCCTGCGCGAGGGCTCGACCTTCGTGGCCGCCCACAGCAGATGCTCGGTGTCGAGGTCGGAGGTGCCGTCCTCGGCGGCCCGCCGGGCGGCCAGGCCGAGGAGTTCCTGTGACGGCTCCGTCAGCAGCCGGCCCATCGGCACCCGCTGCACCGCGGGCGGCGAGGACGCCGGCGACATCCCGAAGAAACGATTCAACAGTTCACTGAACGGATCCGGCGAAGCGAACGGGGCGCCGAACGACATCGACATGAGAACTCCTGGGGCGCAAGGGGTCAGTATTCACTGAAACCCCGCGCCGAGTGGCCCGCAAGCGGAGGCCGGGCGGGGAGATCGTCGAGAAAGGCGAGGGTCGGCACGTGGAAGAGGGAGCCCGTGACCGGCACGGAGAAGTCGAGGATGCGATCGTGCTGTGCGGGGTCCCGACCGAGGAACATGTTCCGCAGCATGGACTCCGTGACCTCGGGCGTGCGGGCGTATCCGATGAAGTAGGTGCCGAACTCGCCGTGCGCGATGTTCCCGAAGGGCATGTTCTCGCGCACGATCCGGCGTTCGTCGCCGTGTTCGTCGGTGACGGTGTTGAGGGCGACGTGGGAGTCGGCGGGTTTCACGTCGTCGGGCAGTTCGATGTTGGCGAGCCTGGTCCGCCCGATGGCCTTCTCCTGTTCCTCGACCGGCAGGGCGTTCCACGCCTTCATGTTGTGCAGGTACTTCTGCACGATCACATAGCTGCCGCCGCGGAACGCGGGGTCCTCGTCGCCGACGAACACCGCGTCGTCGGCGGTCTCGCCCTCGGGGTTCTCGCTGCCGTCCACGAAGCCGAGCAGATCGCGTTCGTCGAAGAACTTGAAGCCGTGCACCTCGTCCACCACGGTGGCCGCGCCGTCGAGCCGTTCGGCGAACAGGCGGGCCAGCTCGAAGCAGAGGTCCATCCGGCGGCAGCGGACGTGGAAGAGGAGGTCGCCGGGGGTGCCCGGGGCCCGGTGGCGAGGTCCCGCCAGTTCCCTGAAGGGGTGCAGGTCGCGGGGGCGCGGCCCGGTGAACAGCCGGCCCCAGGCGGCGGACCCGATGCCGACGACGCAGCTCAGCTCCTCGGGCGGGGCCCGGAAGGCGACCGAACGCCGCAGCGCGGACACGTCCTGGAGCAGGTCCCGGACGGTGTCCTCGCCGCCCTGGTCGATGGTGACGACGAGGAAGACGGCGGCTCTGGCGGGCGGCACGACGACGGGCTGCGACTCGGGCACGGGGACCTGCCTCCTCGTACGGGGCGGAGCCGGACCGTTCCAGCATGACGCGGCCCGGCGGCCCCGGCAGGTCGTGGGCCCGGCCGGCGGGGGTCACACGGGCGTGTGCCCCCCGATGTAGTCGCGCACGGCCGGGGGCAGCGTGATGGACACGGTCTCCTCGATCGGCGTCCAGCGGACCCGCGCGGGCGCGAGCCGGGCGCCCTCCGAGGGGCCCTCGCTGAGGAGTTGGCACACCACGGCCGAGGCGCCGTCCAGCGTCGCCGAGCCGTCGGCCAGGTAGCCGGTGAGTTCGTAGACGACGCGTGCGGCGGCGGCCTTCGCCGTCTCGGCCGGCTGACCGGTGCCCGACGGCAGCTCCCAGTCCTCCGTCTCCCGCACCAGCAGCAGCCGCCCGTCGTACACGACGACGGCCCGTACGAGGTTCTCCATGTGCCCTGCCCCCTTGTCGCGACGACCTCTCCCCCCGTCGTCGCACACCTACCCCGCGTGAGGGGCGGCACACGGGTTCAGGCGGGGTCCGCCGGCCGGTACAGCACCGGCAGGTCCCCCGGCCGTACCCGCACGGTCACCGGCAAGGTGGCCTCCACCTCGCCGTCGGCGCCGTAGGGGACGGGGCGGGTGGCCTCGACGCGCAGCTCCCTGGCGCGCAGGACGCGCACTTCGGGGCGGTGTACGTGGGTGCCGGACTTCAGCTCGTTCATCAGGGTGAAGAACAGCCGGCGGGGCGCCTCCCGGATCATCACGACGTCCAGCAGGCCGTCGTCGACCCGGGCGCCGGGCGCGATCTGCCGGCCGGAGCCGTAGTAGGGGGAGTTGGCGGCGACGACCGTGTAGCCGCGGTGGCGGTGCTCCGCGCCGTCGACGGTGACGCGGTAGTCGGCCGGCCGCCAGGTGGTCACCGCGCGCAGGCCGCCCGCGTAGTAGGAGGCGGAGCCGCGCAGCAGCCGGGCGTGGTTGGCGTGCCGGTTGGCCAGCGCGTCGACCCCGGCGTAGACGCTGCCGAGGACCACGGTGCGCTGGTGGACGGCGGACTCCACCTCGATGGTGTCGACGGGCCGGGGCTCGGCGTGCAGCAGGATGTCGGCGAGCGCGGCGGGGTCGGCCGGCAGATCGAGGGCGCGGGCGAAGTCGTTGCCGCGCCCGGCCGGTACGAGCCCGAAGACGGTCCCGGTGCCGCTCAGCGCGCCGCCGATGCCGCCGGTGATGCCGTCGCCGCCGACGGCCAGCACGATCCGCCCGCGCTCACCGGCCCGGCGGGCGATGTCCTGGGCGTGCGCCAGGCTGTGGCTGTACTCGGTCTCCAGACCGGCCCCGGCCTCCCTCAGCAGGCGGGCCACCTGGAGCAGCGTGGCCGCCGCGGTGGAGCCGCCCGCGGTCGGGTTGACGACGGCGGTGAACTGGCGCATCGGGGGTGCCTCCGGGGCAGGCGGTTCGGGTGGGGTCAGTCGGTGGGCAGCAGGACGCCGGGGTTGAGCAGCCCGTCGGGGTCCAGGCGGCGCTTGACGGCGCGCAGTGCCTCGACGGCCAGCTCTCCGGCCTCCCTGACATACCAGTCCCGGTGGTCGGTGCCCACCCCGTGGTGGTGGGAGATGGTGCCGCCGGCGGCGAGCACGGCCTCGTTGGCAGCGTGCTTGGCGGGCGTCCAGTGGGCCACCGGGTCCTCGCCCTGGGCGCTGACGACGGTGAAGTACAGGGAGGCGCCGTTCTCGTACACGTGGGAGATGTGGCACATCACCAGCGGCGGGGTGCCGGAGCGGGTGAGGGTGTCGGTGAGCGCGGTGCGCACGGCCGCGTACAGCTCGGGGACGCGGGACCAGAAGGCGGCGGTCTCCAGGGTCTCGGCGAAGGCGCCGACGTCGAGGAGGGCGTCGCGCAGGTACGGCGCGGAGAAGCGGCCGTGGGCCCAGCGCTCGCCGGGTTCCGTGCCGAGCGGGGTGCCGCCGCAGGCGGTGAGGACTGCGGCCGCCCGCTCGCGGCGGTGCGCGGTCTCCTCGGCCGTGCCCTCGTAGCCGGTGATGGCGAGGCAGCCGGCGTCGCTCTGGCCGAGGGAGGTGCCGATCTTGTCGGGCGAGGCGAGGCCGATCAGGGTCTCCGTCTCGTCCGACAGGCGCAGCACGGTCGGCCGCGGTCCGTCCTGGGCGAGCCGGCGCAGCGCGGCGGCGCCCTCCTCGAAGGAGGCGAACCGCCAGCCCTCGTAGATCTTCGTCTCGGGGAGGGGCCGGACGCGCACGGTGACGGAGGTGATGACGCCGAAGGCGCCCTCGGAGCCGAGGATCAGCTGGCGCAGATCGGGGCCCGCGGCGGACCGGGGGGCGCGGCCGGTCTCGACGGTGCCCTGGGGAGTGGCGAGGCTGAGGCCGAGGACCATCTCGTCGAAGCGGCCGTAGCCGGCGGAGGCCTGGCCGCTGGAGCGGGCCGCGGCGAAGCCGCCGATGGTGGCCCACTCGAAGGACTGCGGGAAGTGGCCGAGGGTGAAGCCCTGTTCGGCGAGGAGGGTCTCGGCCTCGGGGGCGCGCAGTCCTGGCTGGAGGACGGCGGTGCGCGAGACGGGGTCCAGGGCGAGCAGCCGGTTCATGCGGCGCAGGTCCAGGGCGACGAACGCGCCGCGCTCGGGGGCGAGTCCGCCGACGACGGAGGTGCCCCCGCCGAACGGGACGGCGGCCAGGCCGTGGGTCGCGCAGGCGCGGAGCACGGCGAGGACCTCGTCGTGGGTGGCGGGCAGCACCACGGCCTGCGGCACGTCGGTGACGTCGCCGGTGCGGATGCGCAGCAGGTCGGGGGTGGACTTGCCGCGGGTGTGCCGGACCCGGCTCTCGGCGTCCGTGCGG
Source organism: Streptomyces sp. NPDC048106 (assembly GCF_040706415.1). Taxonomy (NCBI): domain Bacteria; kingdom Bacillati; phylum Actinomycetota; class Actinomycetes; order Kitasatosporales; family Streptomycetaceae; genus Streptomyces; species Streptomyces sp. NPDC048106. Next base: position 50,664 of record NZ_JBEZND010000050.1, read on the forward strand.
ACGTGTTCGGCACCGCCGGCCGCCTCGGCGAGCGCCGCGAGGGCGGCGGGGCCGGCCGTGGGGGCGGGCAGGCCGAGGTCGTCCAGGGCGAGCGCGGGGGTGCTGCGCGGCTTGACGCCGAGCAGGTCGCGCAGCAGCCCGGTCACCGAGTCGGGCAGCGGTGCCGCCTTGGCCGGGTCGCCCCAGCCGTTCCACAGCATGTCCATTGAACGGTCGTCCTCACAAGGTCGGTGTGCTCGGTCCGGGGCGGTGTGCGGCGGACCGTACGGCGGCGGTCCGCTGGTTCTGCCCGACCCGGGGGCGTTACACTGTTACACATGACGCCTATTCGTCACAATGGTTCGGAAGGCACGGAGAGCGATCCGGTGCTCGACGCGGTGCGCGACTGCGTGCTGGCCGTGGGGGTCCGCCGCACGACCCTCGCCGACGTGGCCCGCCGCGCCGGCGTCTCCCGGATGACCCTGTACCGCCGCTGGCCCGATCTGCGGACCCTGGTGGGCGATCTGATGACCCGCGAGTGGATCGACGTGGCCACCCGCGCGATCCCCGAGCCCGCGCCCGGCCTCGACACGCGCGCCCGGATCGTGGAGGGGATGGTGGTGGGCGTCCAGGCGTTCCGGGCGCACCCTCTGTTCCGCAAGATCATCGACGTCGATCCGGAGCTGCTGCTCCCCTATGTCCTCGACCGGCGCGGGGCGAGCCAACTGGCGCTGCTCGCCCTGCTCTCGGAGAGCCTGCGCGAGGGCCACGCGGACGGCTCGGTACGCCCCTGCCACCCCGAACGGCAGGCCCGCACCCTGCTGCTGACGGTGCAGTCCTTCGCCCTGTCCCTGCGCACCATGACCGACGAGGACGACCCGGAGCTGGACTCCGCCGCCTTCCTCGGCGAGCTGCGCACCCTCCTGGAGAGGATCCTCACGCCATGAGCCACACCGAGGCGATACCCGGCTCGTCCCTCAGCGCGGCCCGGCGTTCCCGGGAACTGACCGAGGCCGCGGACGGCCGGGTGGCCGACGTCCTGGTCGTGGGGCTCGGCGCCACCGGCGCCGGGGTCGCCCTGGACGCGGCGGCCCGCGGTCTGGACGTCGTCGCGGTGGACGCCCACGACCTGGCCTTCGGCACCTCGCGCTGGAGCTCCAAGCTCATCCACGGCGGGCTGCGCTACCTGGCGTCCGCGCAGTTCGAGGTGGCGCACGAGAGCGCGGTTGAGCGGGGGGTGCTGATGACCCGCACCGCCCCGCATCTGGTGGCCGCGCAGCCTTTCGTGCTGCCGCTGACGCCGATGGTGTCGACGGCTCAGGCCTCCATCGCCTGGGCCGGGTTGCGGGCCGGGGACATGCTGCGGCTGGCCGCGCGGACCCCGCGCCAGGTGCTGCCCGCGCCGCGCCGGCTGTCGGCGACGGAGGCGCGGCACCTGGCGCCCGCGGTGCGGGGGGCCGGGCTGCGCGGCGGGCTGCTGTCCTGGGACGGCCGGGTGACCGACGACGCCCGGCTGGTGACCGCGCTGGCCCGCACGGCCGCGGCGCACGGCGCGCGGGTGCTGACCCGGGCGCGGGTGCTGGAGCTGACCGGTACGGGCGCCCGCGTCCGCGACGAACTCACCGGCGAGGAAGGCGAGATCAGGGCCCGCGCCGTGATCAACGCCGCCGGGGTGTGGGCGGGCGGCCTGGTCGAGGGCATCCGGATCCGGCCCTCGCGCGGCACCCATCTCGTCCTGCGCTCGGAACGGCTCGGGGACCTGCCCGCCGGCCTGCACATCCCGATCCCCGGCGAGACCAACCGCTTCGTGCTGGTGCTGCCCCAGGGGGACGGCCGGGTCTACGTCGGCCTCACCGACGAGCCGGTCGAGGGCGGCGTCCCCGATGTGCCGGAGGTGCCGGAGACGGACATCGGCTTCCTGCTGGACGTGCTCGGTTCGGCCCTGGACGTGCCCGTCGCCCGGGACGAGGTCGTCGGCGCCTTCGCCGGGCTGCGGCCCCTGCTCGACACCTCGGCGGACGGCGCGCAGGCCCGCACCTCCGACATCTCGCGCCGGCACGCGGTGCTGACCTCGCCGGACGGCGTGACCACGGTGGTCGGCGGCAAGCTCACCACATACCGCCGGATGGCGCAGGACGCGGTGGACGCCGCGACCGCGGCCCGGGGGCTCTCCGTACCCCCGTCCCCCACCGCCGGCCTGCCGCTGGTCGGCGCCAGCGCGCCCGAACGGCTGCGCGCCCTGCCGGTGCCGCACCGGCTGATCCGGCGCTACGGCACCGAGGCCCTCGCCGTCCACGCCCTCGCCGCCGAGGACCCCGCCCTCGCCGAGCCGGTCCTGCCCGGCCACCCGGTCACCCGCGCCGAACTCGTGTGGGCGGCCCGGCACGAGGGCGCCCTGGACGAGTCCGACCTGCTGGACCGGCGCACCCGCATCGGCCTGGTCCCGCAGGACCGGGAGCAGGCGCTGGGGGTCGCGCGGGAGGTGGTGGCGGAGGGCGTCCGGGGCTGAGGTGCGGCGGGACGCGGCCGTGCGGAGGCGGCGTCTCCGACCCGCGGCCGGGCGGCACGGTTCCGGGAAGCGGCCGTCGGCGCCGCACCGCCTCACACCAGCCGGCGGATGTCTCCCCGCACCCGGTAGAAACCGCCCGCCGCCGGGTGCAGCGCGTCCACGACGTAGCGCGCGCCCGGCACGCGTATCGCGCGCGGGAACTGGACGTTCCAGGAGGAGTCGTAGCCGCCGGAGACCACGTGCACCCGCACCCGGCCGGCCTCCTGGACGCACTCCACGACGACCGTGCCGGACGGGGCCTGGGCCACGGTGGCGACGGCCTCGACGGCCGTGGCCGGGGCGTGGGCCGGGAGGGCGGCGGCGAGTTTGACGTCGCGCACCACCGGCACCGAGCCCTGCTGGGCCGCGCCGATCGCGGCCTCGCTCGCGTCCACGCACGCCAGGGAGCCGTCCGTGGTCACCAGGTACAGCCGCTCGTCGCGGTACTGCATCGACAGCGCCGAGCCGCTGCCCGTGCCGAGCTTCCACAGCCGGGTGCCGTCTTGGTCGAAGCAGTAGACGGAGGACGAGGAGTCCCCGGCGAACACGAACCGGCCGCCCGGTGAGGTGGCGCACGAGTACACCGCGCTGTCGCAGGCGTACGTCGCCTCGATCGCGCCGGTCGCCTTCGACAGCCGCTGCACCACGCGCTGCCCGGTGCCCGCGTACACCACGTCGTCCTCCTGCCAGCCGAACAGCACCCCGCCGCGGGTGCGGGTGTGCCACAGTTCGCCGCCGCCGTCGGGGCGGTAGGCGGTGACGCCCCGCTGGTGGCCGTGGTAGACGGCGTGGTCGTCGGCGCGCACCATCCAGGCGTGCTCACCCTGGCTGCGGCGGGCCCACTGGTGTTCGTCCTCGTGGTCGATGACCGTGAGCCGGCCCGCGCGGTCCGAGACGTTCAGCACGCCCTCGTGGATGTCCAGCCAGAAGATGTCGACGTCGGCGGTGATGTCGTAGGCGGCGAAGGGCACTTTGGCGGACAGATCGTAGACCTTGCCGTCGTCGCAGCCCGCGTAGATCCAGAAGTCGTCGGCGACCAGGCACTTGACGCCGTCCGGCAGGCCGAAGCGGGCCAGCACCGCGCCCTCGTGGTCCAGGGTGTAGACGTCGCCCGCCTGGTTGCCGACCCAGCAGTGCTCGTCGTCCACATGGATGCCGAACGCCGCCGAGCCGGTACGGAACCGCCACAGCACCGGCGCCACGGCGCGGGCGGTGGACGGGGCCGAGCTGACCTGACGCCGGGTCACCGGCCGCGGGGCCCGGCCGCCCGGCACCGCCGGGGCGTACCCCTTGCGGACCTTCTCCCCCACCTTCTTCGCCGCGGCGGCCCGCGCCTTCTGCACGGTCGGGAACGTGCTGGTCTGCGTCTGGCCGCCGGACCCGATCCGGCCGTACCGCACCGTCACCACCAGCCCGTCCACGCTCACCTCGTAGAACTTGTGCGCGCCGCCGCTCTCCTGGGACAGCTCCAGATACGTCGTCTCCCCCGCGGACACCGCAGACATGGCACACCCCTCCCCACAGCGGACCAGCGGCCGTACCCGCGGGTCCTCACTGGTCACACCGTAGGCGGGGGCACTGACAACCGACCGGACGGCGAGGGCGGCCCACCACTCAGCCGCCGAGCAGCTCCGTGAAGCGGCGCGCGTCGATGTTGCCGCCCGAGGCGATGATGCCGACGCGGGGCGGGAGGTCGTCGACGCGGCCCGCGAGGAGGGCGGCCAGGCCGGTGGCGCCGCTGGGCTCGAAGACGGTCTTGAGGCGGTCGAAGGCGAAGCGCATGGCGTCGAGGATCTCGGCGTCGGTGACCAGGGCGACGGAGTCGGCCAGGTGCCGGTTGATGCTGAAGGTCAGCTCGCCGGGGACCGCGACGGCCTGGCCGTCGGCGATGGTGCGGGGCACCGGGACCGTCACCCGGGCCCCGCTCTCCAGGGACCGCTTGGTGTCGTCGCTGCCCTCCGGCTCCACCCCGATGACCCGGATGTCCCGGTGCAGCCCCTTGGCCGCGACGGCGCTGCCGGCGAGCAGGCCGCCGCCTCCGACGGGCACCAGCAGCGCGTCCAACGGGCCTGTCTCCTCCAGGAGTTCGAGGGCGGCGGTGCCCTGGCCGGCGATGACGTCCGGGTGGTCGTAGGGCGGGATCAGGGTCAGGCCCCGCTCCTCGGCGAGCGCCCGGCCGAGCGCGACGCGGTCCTCGGTGTAGCGGTCGTAGGTGACGATCTCGGCGCCGTACCCGGCGGTGGCCTCCATCTTGGAGCGCGGGGCGTCCTCGGGCATCAGGATGACGGCGCTGGTGCCCAGTTCGCGGGCGGCGAGGGCGGTGGCCTGGGCGTGGTTGCCGGAGGAGAACGCGGCGACGCCCTTGGCCAGTTCCTCGGGCGCGAGCCCGGCGACGGCGTTGTAGGCGCCGCGGAACTTGAAGGCGCCCATGCGCTGGAGGTTCTCGCACTTGATGAACACCTCGGCGCCCACCCGCTCGTCGAGGGTGCGCGAGGTGAGGACCGGTGTGCGGTGGGCGAAACCCTTGATGCGCGCGGCGGCCGCGCGGATGTCGTCGAAGGTCACGGGCAGGTCGGCGCCGGACATGGCGGAGTCCTCTTTCTGTTCATTTCTCTGTGCGGTGCGGTTCGGACGGCGGCTTGGCGTAGTTGTAGACAGTCGCCCGGGACACGCCGAGGAGGTCGGCGATGGTCCGGGCGGCGTCCCGGGACTCGAAGTAGCCGTCTCCGCTGAGCTGTTGCACGAGCGCCTTCTTGTCCGTCCGGCTCAGCGACCGGGGCGGGGCGCCGCGCTCGGCGGAGAACTCCTCCACCGCCCGGCGCAGTTCGCGTGCGTGGCGGTCGCGCAGTGTCTCCAGGGGCTTGTCGCCGTGTCCGCTCGCGGTGGCCACGAGGTTCGCCAGGGTGAGCGTCATCGGCGACAGGACGGAGACGTCGAGATTGAGGCAGATCGCCGCGATGTACCGCCCTTCCGCGTTCTTGACGCCGATGGACGTGCTCTTGGCCGGGCGGCCGTCGGGGAACCGGTTGGGGTAGTTCTGGACGACATCGGGGAAGCCAGGGTCGGCGATGCGGGTGAGCCCCAGTTCCGTGGCGGGATCGCCCACCCGCCGGCCCGACAGGTTGTTCTCGATGGCCCGGATCGAGTGGTCCGGGTCCCGCAGGTCGTGCAGGACCACCTCGCACAGGCCCGGGAACATCCGGCCCAGGGCGACGGCGATCTTCTCGGCCTCCCGGACGAGATGCTCGTCCGCCGCCCCGCCGTCCATCCGACCCCTGCCCCTCGGCCCATTTGGCCTTAAATTCTATTTCTGGACAAGGAGGCTAAGCGATCGGTCCGTCGCTGTCCAGGGACCACCGACGGCGGCGGACCGCCGACGGCAGCGGGCCGGCGACGGCAGCGGCCCGCCGCTCAGCGGTCCTTGGCCAGGGCGACGAGCTCGGCGAACAGCCCGCCCCCGTTCACCAGCTCGTCGTAGTGGCCCTGTTCCACGATGCGGCCGTGCCGCAGGACGACGATCCGGTCCGCGAGGCGGGTGTTCTCCAACTGGTGGGTGACCACGATGGTCATGCGCCGGGCGGCGACGCGCTTGATCTCCAGGAAGATGCGGTGCTCGCCGCGCGCGTCCATCTGCGAGGTGGGCTCGTCCAGGATGAGCAGGGGCGTACGGCGGTACAGCGCGCGGGCACAGGCCAGCCGCTGCCACTGCCCGCCGGACAGCTCGACGCCGCCGTAGACCTCACGCGCGAGCAGGGTGTCGAGCCCGTGCGGCAGCGCCTCGACGGCCTCCCGCATGCCGACGGCCTCCACGGCCGCCCAGACCGGGCCGTCGTCGTGGGTGCGCGGCTGGCCGAGGGTGACGTTCTCCCGGGTGCGCAGCGGCCAGCAGGCGAAGTTCTGCGGCACGAGCGCGGTACGGGACCAGACGGACTCGGGCCGGGCGTCCGCCAGATCGACGCCGTCCCACAGGACCCGGCCCTTGTCCGGCAGGAGGATGCCGGTGATGAGCCTGGCCAGCGTGGACTTGCCGGAGCCGTTCTCGCCCACGATCGCGAGGATCTCCCCGCGGCGCAGGGTGAGGGAGACCCCGTCCACGGCGGGCTCGTCCTTGCCGGGGTAGCGGTGCACGACCTGGTCGAGGCGGATCTCCTCGACCTGCTCCGGGATCGCCGACTCCCCGCGCCGCGGGGCGCGTTCGGCCGCCAGGTCGAGGAAGGAGCGCATGTCGGCGAGGTAGAGGGAGGTGTGGAACATCGCCGCGCCGTTCTGCACGAACTGGGTCAGCGCGCCGAGCGTGGTCTGCACGGCGACGACCGCCGTGGCGGCGACGGGCAGCGCCACGCGCCCGGTCATCGCGAGCCAGGCGAGCGCGGCCCAGGTGACGAGCAGGAACACGCCGCCGAGCGCGGAGGTCGCGAGGACGATGCGGAGCATGCGCGGCGCGGCACCGAGGATGCGCCGGTCGATCCGCTCGGACAGCGCGCGGTACCAGTAGAGGAGGTAGCCGGTCATCCCGTTGGCGCGGACCTCGTCGCCGTGTCGGGAGTACGCGGCCCACCAGCGCATCATGCCGCGTACGTTGCGGTCGGCCAGGTTGAGGTAGTGCGTCTCGTAGTCGACGCGGGCCGAGAGCACCGCCCCGAGGCCGGCGGGCAGCACCGCCAGCAGCAACAGCGGCAGCATCAGCCAGTGCAGCGCGGTGATCACGCCGCCGGCGGCGATCATGCGGACGAGGGCGGCCATGAACCGCTGGGCGTCCTTGACCATCGTGGTGGTGCGGGTGACGCCGACCTCCGCGGCCTCCTGCCGGTCGGCGAAGCCGTCCTCGCCGTAGGCCGAGGCCTCCACCCGGCAGACGGCGGAGACGAGCGCCACGTCGGCCTCGGTGACGAGGCGCGGGGTGATCCGGCCGTCGGCGTAGGAGGCCAGGGCCGAGCTGATCCGGCCGGTGGCCGCCGCCGCGGTGACCACGGCGAGGGCGGGCAGCGCCCCGTGCAGCCGTTCGGACACCGGGCCCGTGCCGAGGATGTGGGTCATGGCGCGCGCGGTGGCGGTCAGGGTGACGGCGGCCGCGACGCCGGTGACGAGCTGGCACGCGAGCAGGAGGAGGACACCTCTCCTGTCCACCGCCCAGGCCATGCGCGCGGTCCGGCCGAGCACCGCGGGCAACCGGCCGCACATCGTGCGGAAACCGGCCTCGGCCAGCGGGTTCTTGCCGTACTCCCCCTCATAGCCGATCGTCGCCGGCGGTGGCGGGGGCGGTGTCGGGGAGCTTTCTGTCGAGGCGTCGGTCACGGTCACCTGCGTCCCTCCTCGGGTCGGCACCGCACCTGGGTGGTCCGGCGGTGCCAGGCTCAACGAGGAGGCGGGCGATTCGAACGCACTCGATTCCGGACGAAGAGGCGGCCCGTGCTCCGGGGGCGCCGAACGCGCGGTCGCCGCGCCGCAAGGGCTCGCCCGTGGGCGGGCGTGGCCGAAACGCCGGTGCTGGAGGCGGGTGGGGCGCAGGTGACGGGCGGGTTCGCCCGACGGCCGGGCGGGCACCGCTCGCGAGGTGATCGGACGGGGCGGGGAACTACCCGAGCGCATGGATTCACTGTTCCCCGCCCCGGGTCGGCCCGTCACCGGGGTGCCGACACGTCGGCGGTGCGGTGGGGGCCGGTCTGGGGCGCTGCGGCACGCAGGGCGCACCGCGGGCAGTACTGGAGCGTGCCGCGACGTGCCGGGGCAGGCCGCGTGAGCGAAGATCTCGTTCAGACCTTGCGTCGCCGCCCGCCCGGGGGCCATCGGAGGCGGACCGACCGGGTGACGCCCACCTCCTACGACGGCCGGTCGTCGCCCTCGGCGGTTCCCGGTTCGGTCATCGAGCGGTGCATGGCGGCCTTGGCGCTGTCCGGCAGGACCTTGTTCGCCAGGCCCTGGGCCTTGGTCTTCAGGGAGCCGGTGACCGCGGTGCCGCGGCCGTGCGTGATCGCCTCGTAGGCCTGCCGGGCGACGTCGTCCGGGTCGTCCTTGTCCATGGTCCCGAGCTTGGTGTCGCCGAGGTCGGCCCGGCGGAAGAAGTCGGTGTCCGTCGGTCCGGGCAGGAACGCGGTGACGCTGACGCCCGTGTCCTTCTTCTCCTCGCGCAGCGCCTCGGCGAAGGACTGCACGAAGGACTTCGAGGCGTTGTACACGGGCTGGAAGGGGCCGGGCGCGGTCGCCGCGATCGAGGACGTGAACGCGAGCCGGCCCGTGCCGCGGCGGGCCATCTCGCGCAGCAGCGGTTTGGCGAGCCGTACGGTCGAGGTCACGTTCAGATCGATCACGCCGAGGTCGTCGGCGAGGTCGGTGTCCGTGAAGGCCCCGCCCTGCCCGACCCCGGCGTTGAGCACGGCGACGTCGATGTCCAGGCCGGTCGTCGCGGCGACCAGCCGGTCGACGCCGGCCGCGTCCCTGAGGTCCGCCGTCACGGCGCGGACCTTGGCACCAATCTGGCGCAGCCGCGCCGCCGCGTGCTCCAGGCGGCCGTCCTCGGCGTTGATCACCAGGTCGTAGCCGTGCTCGGCGAACTGCCTGGCCAGGGCGTATCCGATTCCGCTGGACGCCCCGGTCACCAGGGCGAGCGGCTTGTCCTCGTTCATGGGATCCGGGGTAACCAGCGACGCGGGGGCTCAACCCCGCGGGGGCCCGACGGGCCGATCGCGGCGGACCGCCTCGTGGGCCCGTACCCGCATGGTGGCCCCCCACCGATGGTGCGACATTGGTGAGGAGACTGTCCGACGAGGGGTAATCCTGGAGGGGCGATGGGGCGTGACGTCCCGGCGCTCGTGTTCACCCGCGAGGACCGCCGCCGGTACCGGGTCAAGATGCAGGAGTGCCTGGACGCGTTCGCGAAGATGCTGCGGGAGGCTCGGTTCGACGCCGAGCGGCCGCAGGTCGGCCTGGAGATAGAGCTGAACCTGGTGGACGACGACGCCGAGCCCGCCATGCGCAACAGCGATGTGCTGGACGCGATCTCCGATCCGGCGTGGTCCACCGAGCTGGGCCGGTTCAATCTGGAGATCAACGTGCCGCCGAGGCGGTTGACGGCGGGTGGTCCGGACGCCTGGGAGTCGGAGATCCGGGCCGCGCTCGACCACGCCGACGCGCGTGCGCGCTCGGTCGGCGCCCGCCTGATCATGGTCGGGATCCTGCCCACGCTGCGCCAGGAGGAGATCGGCGAGGAGACGCTGTCGGAGAACCCCCGCTACCGGCTGCTCAACGACCAGGTGTTCGCGGCCCGGGGCGAGGATCTGCGCATCGAGGTCGACGGCACCGACCGGCTGCGCACCTACGCGGACAGCATCACCCCGGAGGCCGCCTGCACCAGCACCCAGTTCCATCTCCAGGTCTCCCCCGAGGAGTTCGCCGGCTACTGGAACGCGGCGCAGGCCATCGCCGGCGTCCAGGTCGCGCTCGCGGCGAACTCGCCCTTCCTGTTCGGCAAGGAGCTGTGGCACGAGACCCGTATCCCGCTGTTCGAGCAGGCCACGGACACCCGCCCGCTGGAGATCAAGGTGCAGGGCGTACGGCCCCGGGTGTGGTTCGGGGAGCGGTGGATCAACAGCGTCTTCGACCTGTTCGAGGAGAACCTGCGCTACTTCCCCGCCCTGCTCCCCCTGTGCGACGACCAGGACCCGGCGGAGACACTGGACCGCGGCGACGTGCCCGAACTCGGTGAACTCACCCTGCACAACGGCACGATCTACCGCTGGAACCGCCCCGTCTACGCCGTCTCCCGCGACCGGCCGCACATCCGCGTGGAGAACCGGGTCCTGCCCGCCGGACCGACCGTCGCCGACACCCTCGCCAACGGTGCCTTCTACTACGGGCTCACCCGCGCGCTGGTCGAGGAGGACCGCCCGGTGTGGTCGCGGATGTCGTTCAAGGCCGCCGAGGAGAACCTGCACACCGCCGCCCGGCACGGCATGGAGGCGCTGCTGTACTGGCCCGGCGCCGGCGAGGTCACGGCACCCGAACTGGTGCTGCGCCGGCTGCTGCCGCTGGCCCACCGCGGTCTGGAGCGCTCCGGGATGGACGAGGCCTGGCGGGAGCCGCTGCTCGGCATCATCGAGCAGCGCTGTGTGGCGGCCCGCAACGGCGCCGTGTGGCAGAAGGAGATGTTCCACCACGTCCTCGACTCCACGCACGGCTCCCGGCATGAGGCACTGCGGCGCATGACGCAGCTCTACATGGACTACATGCATCTCAACGCCCCGGTCCACACCTGGCCGGTCGACTAGGGTCTGGCCGGTCAGGCCACGACGAGCACCAGGGGAACGCCCCGGCAGGGCACCAGCCGCACGCCCTCGTGGACGCCGGACTCGCGCTTTCCCAGCAGCAGCCGGCCGAAGTCCGGGCCCCTGGTGAGGGATCCGGCCAGGTGTTCCGGGTCGGCGGAGGCGGCGACGCGGCCGCGGGCGTTCACCAGGTGGGCGGGGCGCGCGAGGTGCCGCAGCAGCGGCAGAACGGCGGCCTCGAAGTGGCGCAGATACACGTCGGCCGCGGCCACCCCGGCGAACTTCCCCTGGGCATAGACCGGTTCGGACAGTGTGAGGCTGTACTCGTCCGAGCAGAGGTAGTCGACGTACGGTCCGGCCACCGCCCGCCGTCCGGTGTCCCGGGGCAGCGCGAACCAGTCCCAGTGGGTGTAGTCGGAGTACGCCGACCGGCCGGGGTCGAGGTCGAGCAGCAGGGGCCGTACGTCGCCCTCGGTGCCGCGCTGCCACCACTCCAGCCAGGCGGGCACATCGGCGAGCAGCCCCGGAGCCGCGACGAAGCCGGCACCGGAGACCAACTCCCCTCGCGTGAGGCGCTGATGGAGTCCGGGCCGCAGGGCGGCGAGGTCGGCGCTCGCCGCCCTGCGGCCCTCGGCGCCCACCCGGGCGAGCAGGGCCGCCGTGTCGGCGCGGGTGGCGGCGACCGCCTCGAAGACGGCCTCCAGGACGCCGCCCACCTGCGCTGCCACCCACCGCTCCGCCTCCGTGCCGAGGGCGGCGAGCCCGGGGCTGACGCCCATCGTGTCCTCCAGCGGACGGGGAACCGGACTGTGGCGCGGTCAGAGGGCGAGGCGTACGGCGACGAGCCGCGCCGTCGACTCCCTGACGCACCGCTCGGCCAGCGTGCCGGCCGTTTGGTCGTCCCCATCCTGCACGGCGGAGATCACGCCGCGCTGCCGGTCCGCAACTTCTTCACGACAGCGGTCGTCGGACAGGACGAGGCAGAGCAGCGCGCCCACCTCGCCCTGGAGGGCCACCTGTTCACGGGTGAGCCGGGCGGACTGGGCGGCGGCCGCCAGCTCGACGTGGAACCGGCCGTACAGCCGGCCGCGCGCCGGCGTGTCCTCGGCGCAACGCAACTCCTCGGCGGTGCAGCGCAGTTGGCGCAGGTCCTCGGGTTCGGTGCGCCGGGCGGCGAGCCGGGCGGCGGCGCCGGACAGGGCGGCCCAGTGGTCGCCGAGGTCGCGCAATTCCTCGGTGCTCCAGCCGCGCAGCCGGGTCCTGAGCCGGTCCTCGGCGGGCAGTTCGGGCAGGGAGACGAAGCTGCCGCCGCCGCGGCCCCGGCGGGTGATCAGCAGACCCCGCTGCCGCAGGGCCATCAGGGCCTCCCGCAAGGTGACGGTGGAGACGCCGAGCCGTCCGGCGAGTTCGGTCTCGCCCGGCAGTTGCTCGCCGTCGGCGAGGAGGCCCAGCTCTATGGCGTCACCGAGGCGGCGGACGACGGTGTCCACCCGGGCCCGGTTGTCCACCGGGCTGAAGACGGCCCTGCGGGCACCACCGTCGGTCTGATCCTGCCTCACGGCCATCACCTCGTGCGTTGACCCAAGCTTTACCCCAACGGGCTCTTGAGCCCAGAACTATGACTTCATATGTTTGCGGTCAACGCTACCGCGCGCCAGAAAGGTTCCCCCATGCAGGGAATTGCGATCCGGCTGCAGGACCTGCGCAAGTCGTTCGGGGAGACGACCGCCGTGGCGGGGGTCGATCTGGAGATCCGGGACGGCGAGTTCTTCTCGATGCTCGGCCCGTCCGGCTCCGGGAAGACCACGGTGCTGCGGCTCGTCGCCGGGTTCGAGACGCCCGACCGGGGCCGGATCGAGCTGGCGGGACAGGAGGTCACCGGGCTCGCCCCGTTCGAGCGGGACGTGCACACCGTCTTCCAGGACTACGCGCTCTTCCCGCACATGACGGTCGAGCAGAACGTGGCCTACGCGCTGAAGATCCGCAAGATGCCCAAGGCGCAGCGCCTCGCCCGTGCCCGCGAGGCGCTGGCCGAGGTGCGCCTGGAGGGTTACGGCGCCCGGCGCCCCGCCCAGTTGTCCGGCGGCCAGCGTCAGCGGGTCGCGCTCGCCCGCGCCCTCGTCGGCCGCCCCCGGGTGCTGCTGCTGGACGAGCCGCTCGGCGCCCTCGACCTGAAGCTGCGCGAGCAGATGCAGACCGAACTCAAGGCGCTCCAGCGGGAGGTCGGCATCACCTTCGTGTTCGTCACCCACGACCAGGCGGAGGCCCTGACGATGAGCGACCGGATCGCCGTCTTCGACCAGGGCCGCATCGCCCAGGTCGGCACCCCCGCGGAGATCTACGAACGCCCGGCGACGCCCTTCGTCGCCTCCTTCGTCGGCACCTCCAACCTTCTCGACGGAGAGGCGGCCCGCCAGGTCGTCGGCGCCCCGGGCATATACAACATCCGCCCGGAGAAGATCCGTGTCCTGAAGGAGTCCGCGGAGGCGGACGAGCCGGAGCACGCCACCGTCACCGGCACGGTCGCCGACGTCGTCTACCTCGGCGACGCCACCCGTCTCCTCGTCGACCTCGACGGCGGCGGCCGGCTCACCGCCCTCCAGCAGAACCTGGAGACCTCCGCCGAGGACGTCGCCGCCTACCGTGGCACCCGGGTCCGCCTCCAGTGGCACCGCCGCCACGCCGTCCGACTGCCCTCCTGACCCCCCACACCCTGGAGAAAAGCCGTGCGTCCCACCCGAACCCTGCGCGCCGCCGCCTGCGCGGGCGCCGCGCTGCTGCTCGCCGCCGCCTGCGACTCCTCCGGCTCCACCTCCGCCACCGGCCTCAACCCGCCCGATCTGAAGGCCCCGACGAAACTCGGCAGGACCGAGGGGCAGGTCGATCTGATCGCCTGGGCGGGCTATGTCGAGGACGGCTCCGACGACCCCAAGGCCGACTGGGTCTCCGGCTTCGAGAAGCAGACCGGTTGCCAGGTCCGCTCCAAGGTCGCCGCCAGCTCGGACGAGATGGTCAAGCTGATGAAGACCGGCGAGTACGACGCCGTCTCCGCCTCCGGGGACGCCTCCCTGCGCCTGATCGCCTCCGGCGACGCGGCCCCCGTCAACACCGGCCTGGTGCCCAACTACAAGGATGTCTTCAGCGGGCTGAAGAACGGCGCCTGGAACTCGGTGGACGGCCGGATGTACGGCATCCCGCACGGCCGGGGCGCCAACCTGCTGATGTACAACACCCGGAAGGTGAGCCCGGCGCCCACCTCCTGGTCGGCGGTCTTCGAGGGCGCGTCGAAGTACCGGGGACACGTCACGGCGTACGACTCGCCGATCTACATCGCCGACGCGGCCCTCTATCTCAGGGCCACCAGGCCGGAGTTGAAGATCAAGGACCCGTACGCGCTGGACCAGAAGCAGTTCGACGCGGCCGTGGCGCTGCTGAAGAAGCAGAACGCGAACGTCGGCGAGTACTGGGGCGACTACCTCAAGGAGGTCTCCGCCTTCAAGAGCGGCGACTCGGTCGTCGGGACCACCTGGCAGGTGATCGCCAACCTCGCCGCCTCCGAGGGCGCAACGGTCAAGGCCCTGGTGCCGAAGGAGGGTTCGACCGGCTGGTCCGACACCTGGATGGTCTCCAGCAAGGCCAAACATCCCAACTGCGCCTACAAATGGCTGAACTGGATCGTCTCCCCCAAGGTCAACGCCGAGGTCGCCGAGTACTTCGGCGAGGCCCCGGCGAACTCCAAGGCCTGCGCCGAGACCAAGGACAGGAACTTCTGCACGGTCTACCACGCGGCCGACGAGAACTACTGGAAGCGGATCGCCTTCTGGAACACGCCCATCGAGCAGTGCCTGGACGGCCGCACCGACGTCACGTGCGTGCCGTACGCCAAGTGGGTGCAGGCCTGGACCGAGATCAAGGGCTGAGCCGTGGCGAGTGAAGCGACCGGCGCCGTACGGGCCTTCGGGCTACGGCGGCTCGCCGGGGCCCTGCACCGCCGGCCCCGGCTGCGCCTGACCCTGCTGCTCACCGCGCCGCTCCTGTGGCTGATCGTCCTCTATCTCGGCTCGCTGGCGGTGCTGTTCGCCTCCGCCTTCTGGACCACCGACTCCTTCACCTCCCAGGTGGTGAAGGTCTGGTCGACGGACAACTTCCACCAGTTGGTGACGACGCCGGTCTTCCGCGAGGTGATCGTGCGCAGCGTGGGCGTCGCGCTCGCGGTGACCGTGCTGTGCGCGCTGATCGCCTTCCCGGTCGCCTTCTACACCGCGCGCGTCGCCCCGCCGCGCCGGCGTCCGCTGCTGGTGGTGGCCATCCTCACCCCGCTGTGGGCGAGTTACCTGGTCAAGGTGTACGCCTGGCGGCTCATCCTGTCCCAGGGCGGGCTCGCCGACTGGCTGCTCGCGCCGTTCGGGCTCAGCGGCCCCGGGTTCGGGCTGCCGGCCACGGTGCTCACGCTGACGTACTTGTGGCTGCCGTACATGATCCTGCCGATCCACACCGCCCTCGAACAGCTCCCGGCGCAACTGCTCGACGCCTCGGCGGATCTCGGGGCCCGCGCGGGGCGCACCTTCCGTTCGGTGGTGCTGCCGATGGTGCTGCCGTCGGTGGCGGCGGGCTCGGTGTTCACCTTCTCGCTGAGCCTCGGCGACTACATCACCGTGCAGATCGTCGGCGGCAAGACCCAGCTGATCGGCAATCTCGTGTACTCCAACATCGAGTTGAACCTGCCCATGGCCGCCGCGCTCGGCACCGTCCCGGTGGTCGTGATCGTCCTGTACCTGCTGGCGATCCGCCGTACGGGCGCCCTGAACAGCCTGTGACCGGCCCCCGGCACCGGCCCTGGAGAGGATGAGCGACGTGCATCTCACCCGCAGTGCGCGCATCGCCCTGCGCATCGCCGCCGGGCTCGGTTTCGCGGTGGTCTACGTCCCGCTGCTGCTGGTCCTCGTCAACTCCCTGAATCCGGACCGCAGTGCGAGCTGGCCGCCGCCGGGGCTGACCGGGCGCTGGTGGTCGGCGGCCGTGCACGACTCCGGCGCCCGGCACGCCCTGTGGACGTCGGTGCGGGCGGGGCTCGGGGCGACCGCGATCGCGCTGGTCCTCGGCACGCTGATCGCGTTCGCCGTGGCCCGGCACCGCTTCTTCGGCCGGGGCACGGTGTCGTTCGTGGTGGTGCTGCCGATCGCGCTGCCCGGCATCGTCACGGGCATCGCGCTCAACTCGGCGTTCAGCACGGTCCTGAGGCCGCTCGGTGTGGGGCTCGGGCTGTTCACGGTGATCGTCGGGCATGCCACGTTCTGCGTCGTCGTGGTCTTCAACAACGTGGTGGCGCGGCTGCGGCGCACGACGGGCTCGTACGAGGAGGCGGCCATGGACCTCGGCGCGACCACCTTCCGCGCCTTCGTGGACGTCACCTTCCCGCTGGTGCGCTCGGCGCTGCTGGCCGGCGCGCTGCTGTCGTTCGCGCTGTCCTTCGACGAGATCGTGGTCACCACGTTCACCGCGGGGCCCGGCGTCGAGACCCTGCCGATCTGGATCTTCGGCAACATGACGCGGCCGCAGCAGGCGCCGGTGGTCAACGTCGTGGCCGCCGTACTGGTGCTGCTGTCGGTGGTCCCGATCTATCTGGCGCAGCGGCTGTCGGCGGACACCGCGACCTCCAGCCGGGTGTGAGCCGGGGCGCGGACACGCGCGGGTGACGGCCGGCCCCTGGCGGCGCCCCTGGTACACCCTCACCGGCGGCCCGGCGCCCGCTCCCGAGGGAGGATTCGCCGCCGCTCACCGGGACTTGCCGGGGCCATCTCCTCCGGGGCACCCGATCTGATGGTTCATCAAGTCCCTTATCAGCGCGGCTAGTTATTCGTTCATGAACGGGAAAAAGGCGGCTCCCGGACCTTGACCGGGGATTTGGTCCAGACCAATTATGGCCTAGACCACTTGCCCCGGCCGGGCCCTACCGTGCGACACCCCCGCTCGATCGACTGTCGTTCGCCAACCGGGAGTACCCGATGACACGTCCGAGATCCGTACGCGCCCTGCTCACCGGGGTGGCCACCCTGGCCGCCTCCGCGGGGCTCGCCCTGGGGATCGGGGGCACCGCGCACGCGGCGACCCCGCTGCCCGCGCACGTCTTCGCCCCCTACTTCGAGGCCTACAACGGCGACAGCCCCGCCGCGCTCGCCCAGTCCTCCGGCGCCAAGTACCTCACCATGGCCTTCATCCAGACCGAGAAGAAGGGCTCCTGCACGCCCTACTGGGACGGCGACACCAGCACCCCCGTCAGCTCCTCGGTCTACGGCTCCGACTTCGGCACCATCCGCTCGCGCGGCGGCGACGTCATCCCCTCGCTCGGCGGATACGCCGCCGACAACGGCGGCACCGAGATCGCCGACAGCTGCACCAACGTCGACTCCATCGCGGCCGCCTACGAGAAGATCATCACCACTTACGACGTCTCCCGGCTCGACATGGACGTCGAGGACAACTCGCTGACCAACCAGGCCGGCATCGACCGCCGCAACCAGGCCATCAAGAAGGTCCAGGACTGGGCCGCCGCCAACGGGCGTTCGGTGCAGATCTCGTACACCCTGCCGACCACCACGACCGGGCTCGCGGACAGCGGGCTCGCCGTGCTGCGCAGCGCCAAGAACGCGGGCGCCAAGGTGGACGTCGTCAACATCATGACGTTCGACTACTACGACGGCGCCACCCACCACATGGCCACCGACACCCAGACGGCCACGACCGGGCTGCACGACCAGCTCGCCTCGCTGTACCCGAACCTGTCGGACAGCCAGCTGTGGAACATGATCGGCGTCACCGAGATGCCCGGCATCGACGACTACGGCGCGGCCGAGACCTTCACCACCGCCGACGCCACCGCGGTGTACGACTGGGCGGTGTCCAAGGGCCTGAACACCCTCTCCTTCTGGGCCCTGCAGCGCGACAACAGCGGCTGCCCCGGCACCGGCGGCTCCGACAGCTGCTCCGGCATCAGCCAGGACACCTGGTACTTCACGCACACCTTCGCGCCGTTCTCGGGCGGCACGACCACCCCGCCGGCCAACGACTTCTCGGTCTCCCTCTCCCCCGCCACCGCCTCCCTCGACCCGGGCGGCACCACGACGGCGACCGTGCGGACGTCGGTGACCTCGGGCAGCGCCCAGTCCGTCGGCCTGGCCGTCAGCGGCGCGCCGAGCGGGGTGACGGCGACCCTCAGCCCCACGTCGGTCACCGCGGGCGGCAGCTCCACCCTCACCGTGAAGACGGCCGCCTCCACGGCGCCGGGCACCTACCCGCTGACCGTCACCGGCACGGCCGGCTCGGCCCAGCACAGCTCCACCTTCACCCTGACCGTGAACGGGACCGGCGGCGGCACCCCGACGGCCCTGGCCAACGGTGACTTCGAGAGCGGCTCACTGACGCCCTGGACCTGCGACAGCGGGGCCACCGTGGTCTCCTCGCCGGTACACGGCGGCAGCCACGCCCTGAAGACCGCGCCGACCTCCTCGGTGACCGGCCAGTGCGCCCAGACCCTGACCCTCAAGCCGAACACCTCGTACACGCTCCAGGGCTGGGTGCAGGGCTCGTACGCCTACCTCGGCGTCAGCGGTGGCGCGACGGCCAGCACCTGGACCTCGTCCTCCGCCTGGCAGAAGCTGTCGGTGCCGTTCACCACCGGCTCCTCCGGCACGGTCACCGTGTACGTGCACGGCTGGTACGGCCAGGGCACGGTCTACGCCGACGACCTCACCCTCTCCTGTGCCACCCCCCACCCCCGGGGGGGGCGGGGGGGGGGGCGCCGGGGGGGGCGGGGGCCGGGCGCGCGGCCGCCCCCCCCGCCG